>NZ_JBNPVS010000022.1:0-150583 GCF_050434225.1 Paraburkholderia sp. GAS32
TTGTGCAGCCGCGCCAGTCGTCCAACCAGGCGCAGTAGAACACGCTGGAGGCGACTGAGCAGCAGTCCTGATAACGGACCCACAAGACGAATCCTCAAAGTTATACGAGCAGTGTGTACGCTGTGCCTGTTCCTGTGCGCATGCGTGAGTCCCGAGGACGAGACCCACGCACAGAATTAAAAACTTCAAAAGTTCTTTCATCGTTGTACCCGTATTAGTAGGAGCAGTAGGTCTCAACTTCCCCTGTACCGATAGCCCCACCGTCCACATTTGATGTACCTGAACCTGAACCATTCGTGATTGAAATCGTCCACGGTCCCGCACCAGGGCCAGAGAAGTTCACCACCGCAGTCGTATCGACCCGGAACGTCTGCGGCACCAATCTCATTTGCGGCGATCCCCCGGCGAAGCATGACGGCGCAGGCACCACCGAACCATTTGCAACCTGATAGAAGTTGTAGGCTTGCGTGGGACCGCCAACAGGCATCCATATCGCGCCCTCGCCGTCATTCAGGTTCTGGCAAGAAAGCTGTTGCCCTCGCCCGTCGCTGTTCGAAGCCTGGGCACCCAACGGACTACAAGCCGCCCGAGGCGCACCGATGGCACCGGCTTGAATCGTGCGAGCGACCGTGAGAGTTCCGCCGACCGTGGTATTGCCCGTGGTGTTAAGCGTTGTCGCGGTTGCCGTGCCGAGACTCGATGTTCCCGAAACAGTCAAGGCCCCTGTGCTGATCGTGCCCGTTGCGTCGATGCTATTGACGTTATGCAGCGATACGCCGTTCACGTTCTGATCGCCGGTCCACGTCAGCGAGCCATCACGGCGGATATACAGCATTCCCGTATCACCTGAACCGCCGTTGTTCGTCGCCATGATCGTTCCGCCTTGCGAACCCAACGGGTTTGCAACCGACCACGCCCCGCCGATCCCGGTAATGTAGGCCGGTCCCGATTGCAGCCCGTTCGAAAGCGTTTTCGTCGCCGTATTCGAGTATCCGAATTGCGAATCGTGCGAGTTCGCTGCGGAAACGATTTGGGCAACGTCCGAAATGTTGGCTACGCCGTTCTTTGTGTAAACGGTTGAGGGATAAAACTGATATGCGATATGGCAATTGCCAGCCGAAGCCGTACAGGTCGCAGGAGTCACGGTCAGTGCAATCGTGTACGTGCCACCCCAAAACGGACTCGCCGCGTAGTTGTTCTTGAGGTTCAGCGCCGTCAGCGCCGGGGCCGGTACGGTAGCGCCGCCGTTCAAGCCCGCGAGCAGTGTGCCCTGTTGCTCCGTCAGATACGTTTGCAGGGCATTCACGATAGCCGCTTCGTTGTAGCCCTCTGCGGTAAGCATTTGAATATGCCGCTTCGCCACGTCCTCCCGAATCCCAATCAAGGTCAGGATTGCGGACACGGCGAGGACAACAATCATTTCAATGATTGACACGTTCTATTCCTCTTGATCGCGACTTGATGCCGCTTAGATAACGGAAAGGCCAACCCCTGCGACGAGGTTGGCCTTCCATGAACCCCGATCTAAACGGGCGACCAGGCGTTAGCTACGCGTGGTGTACAGCTTGACTGCCACAGTGGCGGTAGCGCCCGCAGCACAGGCCGCACCCGATGCGCTCGACTTGTACGGCACGGTCGGACTGAAAACCGTGGTCGCGCCAATATCGACTTGCTGGAACACCGAGGCCAGCTTGCCAGCGCCCATTGCGCACACTGCGACCGGAACCGTGTAGGTCAGGACAAACGCATCGTTCGCGTTCGTGACCTTGCCGACTGCGCCCGTTATCGTGCCGCCGAACATACCCGTGACCGCCGAAAAGTCAGAGGCCACGCGTGAACCCGCTGCATCGAACGCGTGATTCTGCGCGAGCGTGGTCAGCGTTTCGCCCGTGAAATCCGCGTCGGTTTCCGTTGCGGACTGGATGCCGGTGTGGAAGTGCGAAACTTCGGACGTGAAGCTCAACGACTGCACGAAGTTGCGGACATACGGAACAGCGACGTACACGGCCAGCGCCAGCAGAGCCGCGACGCCAAGGACCGCGCCCGCTTCGATTAGCGAGAGTTCGCCCTTTTGCTTTCGATTGCGGGAAGCAGCGAGCTTCGAACGGATCGAGGCGAACACCGGCTTCTTTGCCATCGCGGTATCGACGGCAGCTTCGAACGAATACGCTGCGTTTTTATCCTCTTTCATTACCAATTCCTCAAAAGATTCTTGTTGTGCGCCCTAGCGCGCGCCCGAAAAATCGGGAGGCCAAGAAATCATATCCAGCCGCCCGCAGCAATGCAAAAAACAGCTTAAAACTCTAATTTCGCAGATTATTGAACTCAGAACGAGCCGGAACCGATCATGTTTTGCAGTCCTACGAGACCAGTCATGAGGTACGAGCCGAGACCAACGACAACAAATATTATTGCGGCCAAAGCGAGCAGTACCAGATGCGTGCGCCGAGCATTGCGCCTGACTGCTTCGACCACGCTTTCCAGCGAATCCCGGCCCAACAACTTGATTGCCTGCACAAAATTATCCCGGCGTTCCGCGTCCGCGATCTTGTCCACAATGAGCGTCGAAAAGATGCCCGTTTCGAGGGCACGCATCGGTGCTTCGGGCCGTTGCTTCAAGTGACGCAACATGCGTGAAATGTGCCATTTGAGCCACGGGTCGGCGTTGACCTTGATCTTTTCCAGAGACGCCTGAATGGTCAGCCCCGAATCGAATAGACCGGACAGGGAAACAATCAACAGTGCCGCCCGCAGATCGCGTCGGTTACGCCACATAAGCGGCGCGTTGTCGAACTTGTTGCGCAGATCGCCGGTCCAGCGCTTCAATCCGTAGAAGTAACCGAGGACCATGAGAATGACCATCGCGGTATTGAACCACCAGTAATCGGCGCAATACGTGTCCAGCGCGTAAAGCCATTGCCCCGGCGTGCTCCACTCTTTCAGCGGGCGAATTTCCAGAACTTGCGGGTAGATCATGGCACCGAACATGAATGCCAGGCCGTACATATAGACTAGCAAGATAATCGGATATGCCAACTGCACCGCGGTTGTGACGGCCAAAACACGTTGAGCGCCCGCCGACATGGCGCACAGTTCGAAACCGCGCCTTGCCGCGTCCTCCTTGGTAGACGATTCAGCCAGTTCCAGCAGTGCGTATTCTTCGACCGGAATAAACGGCTTCATAGACACGGCCAGTCCGTCACCCTTGGTCAAGCGGTCACGAATCTCGCCGTACACCAGATGGACGATCTTGTACCTACCCTTGTTGCGTTTTTCCAGAACGGTCAGACGTTCGTTGAGCGTTTCTTTGTTGCGCAACCCTTTCGTCGCCACAATGTCTTTCATGGATTCGACATAGAAGGTCTCGCGCTCCTTTCTGAACCGCCATTTCGCGACTTTCAACCGCTCCTGATACGGGAGCAGCGAAATCAGTTTGTGAATCAGTTTGCCAAACATTTACGCCCCCGCAATCGGTTGCACGCGATACACGTCGAACCCCTTCATCGCATGGTGGATGAAAAGCGGGTCGATGATCCCCTGACTGGCCTTGTACAGCGCGTGTTCGTAGATGGTTTTGCCCGTCATATCGGGATTGTCGAAACCCGTTGTGCGCCCTGCGCGCCATACGCGTTCGGCACCACGCCAATCCTTGAGCAGAATACGATCAAGAAATTCCGGCTCAGGCCGGTAGATTTCCATAGCCAAAGTCTGCCCCTTCGTGCCGCCAGAAACCTTCCCCAAGCGCGTGAAAAGGCCCTTTTTACGGCATGTCGGGCAACCGTCTTCATCACGGCAATACATTGTTGACACGTCAAGACCGAACTTACTTTCCAGAATTTCCTGAATTTCGGGGTCCATTACCTCGCGCGCTACAATCTTGCAATCGGGGCACAGCAGCGGAATGAGCTTTTGATTTGCGACTGCCGCAATCACCTGGTCGGAACCAACTTCATCAATAGCCATTCTCAGGCGATCCCCGACCAGACGCATGTACACGCCCATCATCCCATTCGCGTGAGTCGTGGTCCGCACCGGATGCCCGGTCAGCGCCAGTTCAACGACAAGACCGGCGACCGCCGAATCAAGAATTTCCCCGATGGTCAGATCGTCCGTATCCGAACGCATTTTCACGCGGATCATTTCCGCGACCTTGCGCTTGAATTCATCTTCCGTTTCGTCGGCCTGGCGGGGGACCGACTGTTCGGAAAGCCACGGCATAGGAAACTCAGTCGGCATACTGATAGCGTGCTGCTTCATCATTTCGCGCCCCACCACCATGTAGGCCAATGCGCGCAGCAACGTGGACTTTGCCGAACCGGTTTCGCCCGAGAGAATCACTACACCGCCCGAGATATTCCCCAGGCTGTTGATGATTTTCAGTTGCGATTTTTCAAGCCCCATCGTTTCCGGCATTCGGAGCTTGGCTTTGTAATTCAGCACGTCACCATCGGCAATCCGCAGCACCAAATCGTAGCCGTCAACTTGCGGATCGGACTGCCAACGCAGATTGAGAGTTGCCCGCGCCAAGGTCAACTGGATATTGGCCGACTGCGCAACCGTGGTCTGGAAGGCGTTCGCGCTGTTGGTGTTCTTCAGCACGAGGTCTTGATACACCGCCGACAGCGACCGCGTAATAACTTCGCGCGGAACCCATTTATACGTGTACAGATCGCCGTCAACGCGGAAACGAATTTCCGCCTCCGCGCGCCAGTCGCGAACTTCGAAATGCACGTCAGACGCGCCGTAGTCGGTTGCCGCTTCGATCACGTCTCGAAAAAAACCGATAGCCTTCGAACTCTCGCTAACGCTACCCGAACGCTTGCGCTGCGCCCGTTCGTAGATACCGGCGATTGCTTCTTCGCCTGCGTCAGCGAACTCACGAATTCGGATGTGCTGGCGTTCCAGATCGCGGATATACGTTTGATAGAGCGGAGAGTTGTTGCGAAAGGCTTTCGTGGACACCACGATTGCCGTACCTGAGTGCATATCGACGGCGACAAACTCTTTCTTCGCTACACCGGAAATCTGCACCGTAGCGTCTTCGTCTGAATCGCTAAGAATCCGCTTGAAATCGGCCAGTGATTCAGCCGAGTCCAGGTGCGGAATCTGCACGTCAGACGTGTATTCGTCGTCGCCGCCCTGCACTTCGGTATGACCGTTCATCGCACGAATGATCGCGTTCTGCTTCGGGCTTTGATCGTTGCCTGCACCGTTGAACATTAGATTCCGCCCCTTGTTTAGTTTTGTGCGGAAACCGGCACGGTCCACGTGCGCTTGCCGTCCGTCAACGTCACATCGAGACCGTGAACGCTTTTGGCGGTAGCCCCGTTGAGCATCTTTTGCCCGAGTGCCGCCGAATAGACGCCGCCGTTATAGCTGTACATCACGCGAGTTTCCTGGCTCCCGCTATCAACCATCGTGGCGACAATCGCCACGTCACCGGCCATCGGGCGCGAAGAAGGCAGCGGGCGCATGGTTTCGGGGTTTGCACGCGGAGGCGCAATCGTCGCCGGAATCATCGTCGCCGGAATCTGATTCAGGATCGGAGCCGGGACCTGGGGGCCACTCCCGCCGCCGAGGGCCATATCTGCGCCGCCCGAGGAAGCCCGAATCGCGCTCAAAACCTTTTTGCGGGCAGCTTCGTTGATTTGCCCGAGAAGCAAATGCGATTGTTCAGCGGACAGTGGAACCGCAACGTTGCCCTGGACGCCGGAACCCGCCAGATCGGGCGCGGAGACCACCGCACCGGGACCGATGACCGTACCCGAGGACAACGGCGACGAAGCCGCCACAGGGGCCACTACAGGCATTTGCACGGCCCCTTTCGTGGCCGACAGATCGACGGCGGGGGCAACACCCACTTTTGCCGGGTGCGCCGACGACATGGGTTGATTCACGACAGGGGCCACAACGGCATGAGCCGACGACACCACGGCCAACATCGCAGTAGCGAACACAATTTTCTTATCGAACGACATAGTATTTTCCTTGTGCAACGAACTTGATTCCCACGGAACCAGCTTCGAGAGGGGCCATTTGATCCAGACTCACCGTGACCGATTCAAGCGTCATGTTCGACGGCAGATCGTCCAGCAATTCGGATTGCCAGCGGTAGCCGTCAATTTCCCACGTGCCCTGACGAATCACCGAAACGTGCGGTTGACCGGCAGGTTGAGGCGTGCTGAAAATCGGCGTGGATTTCCCGAGTTGAACCGCATAGCCGTACCCGGCCAGATCGGTTTCCTTCGTCGCCATCCGTTGAACCGGAGACATGAGCTTGTCGATGAACTGCTGTTCGGTCGGCCACTTCTCTTGTTCCTTCTGGTCAACGTCATCGACTTTCGGAGCCACCGGCCCCTGCGCCGTCAACGACTGACCATCGAGGGCGAGCGCAATCGGCTTCATCGAGGCCGGGGCCGCTTTAAGGAATTCATCGTAGGAGCCACCCATGCGCGTAAGCGCCAGCGTGCAGGAACCCGGAACCCGGCAATTCGTGTGATTGAATTGCCAGCCCGACATAACCGATTCCTGACTGTCGAACATGGTGAGAATTCGCGGAGCGGCCAGGCGAGCTTGCGGCATATTGCCCGCAAACGTCGTTTGAACCGCCGTCGCATATTGCTCTTGCCACGAAAGCGCCTGATGATCGTCGGCCACAACTTGCGTCGAAAACGCGCCGAATCCGATTTTCACGGCAAGACCGATAATCCCCAGCAAAGCCACGTACACCACGGCATTAGGAATGCCCTTGGGGACGCGTTTGAGCTTGCCGACCTTTGGCAACGCCGTCAGTTGAGCAGGATCGAATTCCTGGTCATCACCGCTCGCGTAGCCCTTTGACACCAGCACAGCAGGAACAAGCCCTTGCTTCGCCGCTTGCTCCATAATGTCTTGCTTACGCCGGAATACCTGTTCCGGCTGCAAAACTTCATCGACGTGAACCGCGCCGTTGACCACATAGATGAGATACACACGGTCCTGATCGGGTATCAACACCAGAGCCGCAGGACGCCGCTTAACGTCATCGAGAGACGCAACACGGGCCGCACCGGAGTACAACACAACGTCTTTCGTTTCGTCCGATTCCAGCGTGACAAAGCCAGCGTTCGTGTTATCACCGGCTTCCATTTCGACGTAGTGCGACGCCGAGAAGGATTCGGCGTAGCGCCCACGCCCATCCTTTTTCCCCTTGGTCGAGTACGCGCGCCAATCAAGCCCGAAGATCAGGCGTGCGCGCTTCTCGCCGGGGATTTCGTCAGTAATGTGCATGGACGCCCCTTTACATCGACGGCACGACAGTAGCGGTCAGCATCACCACCTTGAACGTGCGCGACTTGTTCCACGTACCGGTAATACCTGCGATGCCGCCGCTAGTGGTCGAATCCGCCGTATTTTCTTCCTGGCCGTACAGCACGATCGTTTGGCCGTCCGACAGGGCCACCGTTTCATCGTCGCGACTGTTGATCGTGTGCGTCAACTGAATCGACTGCGCGCTTGCGCCCGAACCCGCGCCCGCAGTGGTGAACGGCCCGTTGAGTTTCGAATTGTCGCGCCAGTACGACAAAATGATTTGGTTGTGATCGTTGACGGCGGGCAGGATATGCAGGAAATCGCCCGTGGTCAGCGTACCAGGCGTGAGGCCGATAGTTGAACCTCCCGAGAGCGCACCCGCCGAAGGCGAAGTGGAACGCAGGTAGTCATCCGACTGGAAATTCGCGACCGAGACCGGCAGGCCGTTCAACGTGATCTTCGTGACCGTAGTATCACTGATCGTCTTGCCGTACTGATTCAGCGCGTTAATAGCGGCGTTCGTACCCGAGAACGGCGCGTTGGCCGCGAGAACCGAGAGGCCAACGGAACCACCACCCGTGGCAAGCGAAGTCGGGGACGTGAAGCTAACTGCGTATTGCGCCAGCCCGTTTTGAATCTTGTTGAACACAACGTCCGCATTAACGCCCGCTTGCGAACCATTCTTCAACGCGATTTCAACGGTGCGAACACGCATCGCGACTTGACGGGTTGCAATACCGTTTTCGCGCTGGAGAACCGCCGCCATCCGGTCAGCCGCTTCGCGCGTATCGTAGATCATGACGAGGCGCGATTGCGGGTTCACCGTCACGTGGCCAATCGGGGACGTCAACTGATTTAGCGTTGCAGTGATCGACTTGATTTGATCGAAGTCGCCCTTGCGACCGCTTGTAGTCGTGGCCGAAAAATTGCCGTTCGTCGTGGTCGTACCGCCCGACGACCCCGCCGACTCATTACCGGTTGTCGTGGACGTGCCCTTGGTCGAGGTCGATTCAATCGAGACCGTGCCGGGGATTGCCGCGATTTGATACATGCGGGTCACGACGCGCGAAACCGTGATCTTGGCTCCGTCAAACTCCCACGAAAGGCCGAGGCTGTCCGTCATGTTGCGCAGGTAGTCCGCGCCGTTGCACGAAACGCAGCTTTGATCGTAGACAGGGATTTCGTAGGTCTTCGTACTCATACCCTTGCTGCCGCCGACTTGCGGCACCAGCGATTCACGCGGGATGAACACGTCCGGGGTCAACTGCACGGGATAGCCCAATTGCTGCGAAAGAACCGAAGCCATGAGCTTCAAATCAATATTCGCGGGCATCGAAATTTTCTTCGTGCGAAACACGGGCGGCAACGACGCATCATAGGCGAGCGCTATTTTCGAATCACCGAGGTACGCCGTGCGGACGTGTTCCACCAGCGGGATACCCCGGCCCGAAGTTGCCATCGCCGCTTTCCCGTCTGCGTCTGCGCCGTTATACGCGGCATTGATATCGCCTTGCGAGACCACGCAGCCCGACAACACACACAGGGCAGCAGCGCCCGCGATTGCAGAAAGTTGAAATTTCATGGGGTTAGTCCAGGCAGTTACCGCCGCGTGGGATCACGCGGATAACATTGTTGATATGCTCGCAAACGCGCGAGGGCGTGGACATGTGATTCGTGGCCGCCATGACTTGCGCCAGAATCTTATCCACCGAGCCGCGAAACGTCGCATTGAAACTCGCAGGCAGATCGTCACCCACGCTCCACGCGAGTTGATAGCCGTGTTTGGTCAGGAAGTCTTCGAGAGCCGAACGCAGATTGCCCGATTGCGGCGTGATAGCGAGCGTGAACACAGCCGGGGCCGCAGCAACCGGAGCCACAGCAGCAGCCGGGGGGGCGACAACGGCTTCACCGGGACCAAGGCCCGCCACTTGCGCGACCGGAATCGGACCGCCGACCACGGGGATTTGCGCGAATGCCGACGCGGTGACCCCGCACGCGGCGAACGCCAAAGCCGCCCGTTTGAGGAAGCATTTTTTCATCTTATTCCTTGCCCTTCTGGTGGAATGGTTCGAACAGCAAAACAATCTGGCAGGGACCGAAAAACCCTACCTCACCACACTACTGATTTCGTCTCAGCATTTTGTCCTCTGCTTTTCGGAATTGCAATTTTGAGGCGTTTTTCAAAAAATGAGCGGATTGGAAAACAGCATCACCAATGCGCCCAAGGTCAAGCCGGGACCATAAGCAAGGTTTTCGTGACCCTTGCCACCACGTTTAAGCCACAGGCCGTGCGCAACAGCGACGACCGATGAAATCAGCACGACCGGCAAAAGCACTTGCCAGCCGAGCCACGCACCGATAGCAGCCAACAGCTTGAAATCGCCACCACCAATGCCATCACGGCCCGTTGCAACCGCCGCCCCTATCGAGACAGTGCGCAGGCCGACATAGCCCGCCACAGCACCTAGAATCGCGTCTACCGGGGATGCGAATGCGTGACCCACGCTCACCAATAAACCGATCCACAGAAGCGTGAGCGTTACCACGTCAGGTAGCAGGTTGTGCCAGTGGTCAACTAATGCGGATACCAGCAAAACCCCGCAGAACAGGAACGCAACGGCAGCAACCCACGTGAGGCCGAATGCCATGAGACATAAGCCATTCGAGAGAGCAGCACACGCGGCCATTGTCAAATAATGCCGCGCCTCAACGTGGACAGACCGCAACGCCTCACCGGGTTCAAGCATCACGTTTTGGGCGATTATTTGGCCCGCACGGGGCATGAACAGGCCAACCGCAGCAGCGAAGAAAACGGATATTGCGACGAGACTGTTTTTCATGGACTTGCCATCATTGACGAGCTTTCAACGTGAAAGACCCCCACCACTCGCGCGATAGGGGTCTCTTTGTGACTGCTATTGACGTGATGCGAATACAGCGACCCTTTTCTGTCAGTGTTCGAACATGCTTTTCTTGAAGCGCGGATCGTACAGAATTTCGCGAACGCCCCATTTCTTCATGAAAATGTACACATCGACCGTTTGGTGAATCGCCCGCAGGATCATGTCGTAATCGAGGCCGAGACCCACGGGAGAAGCCTTCACCAAGTCAGCAATACGCCCCGGTGCTTGCCTGGCGGAATCCGCGTGCGTCGTGAAGATCGCCCCCGGATGCCCCGTATTGGCCGCGTTCAGGAAGTTCCACGCCGCATCGTCGCGTAGCTCCGTCAGGAAAATCCGATCCGGCGACAGGCGCATACACGCTTTCAAACAAGCCGCCGCCGAGATACGGCCTTCGCTGGTGCCATAGGTCATGTAGCCGATTTCGTGTAGCCTATCCGAATTGACTTCGTGAATGTCTTCCAGCACTAACACACGTTCCGTCGCCGGAACCAAGTCCAGTAGCGTGCGGTGCAGTACCGTCTTGCCCGAACCCGTGCTACCGCAGATGCAGATGTTTCGGTGCGACAGCACCGCAGCCCGGTAAAACTCCTTGTAGTCCTTGGCCGCTAACAGGTCGAGCATTTTCTGTTCGAACGGCTCAATGTCCATCGCTTCCGTAAGGGTCCGAACTTTAATGTCATCGAACCGCCCTTCGGATTCCAATTCTTCAAGCGTCTTGTTGATTTCCAGGTGCTTACGAATCGAGATAAGCACCGTCCCTTCCAGAACAGCCGGGGGCCAACAGATGACGACTCGCGAACCATCGGGCAGTTTCAAGTCATTAACCGGTTGTTCCGGCAACCGGTTCAACGACAGCAGTGAGGCCGTGAGCTTTTTCAGGTACGCGTAGTCGATTGCCAGATCGTCAACGAGAATCCGGCCCTTCGTGGTCACCTTGACGACCTGACAATACTTGTTGATCCGAAGTTCAAACACGGTCGGATCGTCCAGGTATTGACGGAGCGGGCCGAGCGTGAAATTAACGGTTTCCTGGTCGGAGATTTGACGACGAGCCACGGAACCCAGCAGCCCGGTCCCCGTGTTCGACGCCCCATTAGCCGACTGACGGGCGGCAATATCACTCACGCTCATTCCTCATCGAAACGGCTGCGATCCGAGCCGCCCTTTCCCTTGCCCGACTTCTTCTGTTGCTTCTGCTGGAAGACATAACCCACCTTCCCGCCCTTCAACTCCAACGCGGCTTCGAACTCGTTGCCCGTGCTCTTGGACTTGAAGCCCTTCAACACCTTGGTAACTTTGCCTTCCAGCAGGGCCTTGATCGCGGATTCGGGCAGCTTCTTTTCGCCCATTTCGCCCCACAGCACGAAATCGCACTTGGGCTTGACTGCGTTGCCTTCCGCATCCTTGATATTGTTGTGTTCGCAGAAGTAGTGCTTGCCACGATGCACCACGTTACCGCTGCACTTCGGGCACTTGCCGACCGACTCTTGCGGACGGTCCACAAATTCCAGTTCAAGCGTGCGCTTCGGCGGCTCACCATCGTTGTCCGGGTCCACGACCGCGAGCTTGAGCCGCGCCCAAAACTCGTTGCCGGTCTTCGGGGATTCGAAGTCGGTAATCACACGCGACTTGCCATCGCGCAAAATTTCCTCCATTTCATCCACGGTAATTTCGTGCGTGAACAACGAGCGCCACGCTTTCCAGCCGCACTGGCTTTCGAATGCGCGCTCGCCAACGACAATCGTGCCACCGCAGGCGGGGCACGGGTGTTTCAGCACCGACACCTGATCGGGGTCTGCCGACACTTCGCCTACGTCACCGGGACCGGTTTGCAGCGAGGAACGGCCAGCGTCCGACAAGGCACCCTGGTTATCGTTCAGCTCCGCTTCCAGTTCGTCCATTTCCTCTTGCGACAGTTCGCTGTTGCCGTGATCGAGTTCGCTCATGTGATCCTCAAATATCGAATTTGCGAATGGGAAACGAGAACCCCGAAGGTTCCCGTTTGTGGTGCTTAGTTACCTTCGTCCGAATCAGCGTTTTGGACTGCAAGGCCGTAAACATCGGAGAAATCCAGATCGTTACGAACGTAAATGTTGATGTTCGACGCTTGCGCCGCATACAGCGTCGGCGGAATGTCGATGGTTGCTCGCAACGCTTCTTGCGCCAGCGTGTTCGACGTTTGCGACGTGCTATCGAGGTTGATCGTTTGGCTTCCGCCGCTGTTCACGGAATTCGCCGCAATCTGCAACAAGCCCTTGAAACCATCGGTAAACACAGAAACGAACATCGCGCCACCGAAGCGAGTCCAGAAGTGCGAATCGACCTGACCGGGAATGCCAGCAGCACCCAACTGGCCCGCACCCGGAGACATAAGATTGATTGTCACGTTGTCGGGATTGCGCAGGCGAGTCCACAGCGCGAACACGCGGGCCTGACCTTGCTTGATACCGCCCGAGACTTCACCCGTGACCTTCGCGCCCTTGTCGATGAGACGCACCGTTCCGTCAGCCGAGTACACGTCACGCGTGACCGTACACGACACCTGACCCGGCACCGTGGTATCGAGTTCGGTAGTGGTGCCGCACGGAATCATCGTGCCGCCCGCGACCGTGAAGCGGGGATGCAACAGGCGCGTTGCGTGAACACGCATCACCTGTGCGCCGCCCATACGCTCTTGCAGCGCCGCCGAATCCTTCGATGCAGGCGTAGGGCCTTGTCCCGGCCCCGGTCCAGCAGCGACCGCATCGGACGCCGCCCCGCCCGCGCCCGTATTCGTGTACTTATACGAACCCTGATCGGAGCCGCCCGCGTCACCGCTCGCCGCACCGCTACCCTTTCCGAGACGGCGATTCAGAATGTCCGCTTCGTACTTGGCTTGTCGGGCCGCTTCCGCTGCCCGAGCCGCCACAGCAGGATCGACCGGAGCCGACGCAGGGCCATCCGTCACGGTTGCAGGTGCATCACCCGGCCCCGGCGTGCGTGCCACAGGCGCAGGCGTATCCGCGAACCTCCGGCCTGGGAGCGACGATGCGTGCGCCGCTTTCTGTGCCGCCGTTTCCGTATCCTTCGCAGGCGGCTTGTGCGTCTGGTTCCAGATGAACAGGCCGAACGAGCCTGCCGCCAGAAAACCCATGATGACGACAAACGCTTTCAGACCCGGCACGCTCTTTTTCACGGTCTCCATGTCAGCAAAGCGAGTGCGACCCGTATCGACGCCCGCGCTTTCGTCGTTCATGAGAGCGTCAATGTCTTTGATCTTCGGCTTCATTCGTCGTCCTCCTGTGCGCCCTTCACGACGCGCTGGACGCCCGCTGCCGTGGTCCCGTTCGCGTTGCTACCCTTGTTCGGGTCGAAGTTTTGATTGACGACGCCAATAACCTTGTCGCCCGAGCGGATACGCCATTCCTTCGCCACGTTTTCAGCGACCACAATGTTGTGATCCGGGCCTTCGATGTGGGTGTTAGGCGTCGATTCCTTGCCGTCAGCGTCGATGAAAAAGATTTGCGGGAGAAGCGCGTTAGCCGGGAACTTGAACGACGTAAATCGAAAATCGTCCCACACGTTCACCGGCTTAATCGAGTCCATGCCCGGTTGTTCGGACATGGTGTAGTCAATGTTGTGATCGGCGTCCTTCTCCCCCTTTTGCAACGCTTCTTTCAGGCGTTCTTTCTCGCGTTCCTTTACGAACTTCGCCTTCGCCTTGGCCGCGTCTTCATCGGGGTACGTGTAGTTCAGCGCAACCGTCGCTTGCTTCACCAACCACGGCGTTTTGATGAACTCTTTCGTCATCTTGCCGTCCGCGCCCTTCACCATCTGATCCCCGATGTAGTGAAGCAGAATGTGGTATTCGTGCTTCGTCGTGATGAGCGTTAGATTCGTGTCAGCATCGACAGCGATAGGCCGCAGGAAAACGTAATTCACCTTGTGCGAGAGTTCATAGGAACCCTTGTCGCCAAAGCTGTGCGTCACGTAGTCCTCACCCGGCGAGACGCGAATCGTGATACCCGTACCCACGACCGCATCGAGTTCAACGGTATCGAGTTCGTTGTAGGCCACCGACTTGATACGGTGGTCAAACTGCGAATCGGTTTTCGCGGACATTGCCGACGCCGACAGCGCCACCGATGCCAAGACAACGCCGAGGACAACGGCTTTGATTTTGAGCTTGCTCATGCCTGCTTAACCTCCTGCAACGCTATTGCCCGCTTCGGGACGCTTCGTGTATGACGTGACCTTGAAGCCCAACGGGTTCAGCATTCGTTGGCTCGCCGTCATCGGGTCTTGGACGTACTTGTACGCCGCCGTCGCGATCCAGTATTGCGACGGTTCCGGCATACTCTTTTGCAAGTCACGTTGCGTGGTCTTGAAACGGACGGTCGCGGTCCCGGTCGCTTGATCCAGCAGCACGGAAATAATTTCCGTTTTGATCGTCCGCGAGTTGCCCCACAGCTTGTCCCGCGCATCCTTGCCCTCATAGATCGCCTTGTACGAATCCGAAACAGCGCCCTTCGCCATCAGACCGACCTGGTTGTAGTAGCGCCCAATCGTGCCGTAGTCGTATGACTCGTAGCTGATGGCGAATTGCGACATCCAGTACGCGTCTTCGACTTCGCCGTAGGACTTCTTATCTGCCGTCAGCGAAACCTCCTGAATCGACGCCGGATCGCTCGTGTTGTATGCGAGGATCGACGCCGGGACCGGTTGGCTGTAGCGGTAGACGACAGCGCCCGTCAGCGCGAGACAGCCGAACGCGAACACGAATGCGCCCGTGGTTACGCGCCACGCCAGGCGCTTCGAATTCTGCAATTCGTCCTGCAAGTCGAGTTCGGCATCCGACAGTTCTTTCGCCAGCGTATCGACTTCGCTTTTTTTTATCGGAAGGAAATTCATTACAGATCATCCTCATAAATGTCCGGTTGCGGGACAGCGCCTTGATCGCCCTCCACGACCTTTGCAGGAGCCGCAGCAGGAGCCGCAGCCGGGGTAGGAACAGCAGGAGCAGCAGCGGGCGGCGAAGCGACCGGCGCAGCCGCAGGAGCAACAGCAGGCGTCGATGCAACCGGCGCAGCCGCAGGAGCAACAGCAGGCGTCGATGCAACACGCGCAGGCGCAGGAGCAACAGCAGGCGTCGATGCAACCGGCGCAGCCGCAGGAGCAACAGCAGCCGTCAATGCAACCGGCGCAGCCGCAGGAGCAACAGCAGCCGTCAATGCAACCGGCGCAGGCGCAGGAGCAACAGCAGCCGTCAATGCAACCGGCGCAGTCGCAGGAGCAACAGTAGGCGTCGATGCAACACGCGCAGGCGAGTGAGCCATCGCAGCCGGAGCAGGAGCCGCGACAGGAGCGGGATCGGGAGCCGCAGCAATTGGCGAAACAGCAAGAGCCGCGAGAACGGTCTTCGTGGTAACAGGAGCCGGGGCCGGTACTGGTTCCGGTGCTGGTGCTTCTGCGCCGACAGGGGTAGATTCCAGCGCCGCAATCTGGTCAGCGTCAGTAACCGGCGTAGGGGCCTGTACTTTCTTCCACTTCCATTTCCACGTCCCTTGCACCTTGTACCGCACCTTCACCAAGGTATAAGGGGGCGCAGCGGCCACAGACGCAGACGCCATTACAGGTGCAGCAGCCACGACCGGCGCAGCAGCGTGAATCACAGGAACGGCTTTCGCAACCGGCTCCGAGTCAACCGGCACAGTCGCGTCTTTGTCTTTTTGCGTCTCTGCCGTATAGAGCGGAACGTGTTCACCAACGGACAGCACACGCAGCCCATTGAGTTCGCGCGGTACACGTTTGTTGATGCCGACCTGATGCCCCATGTCCGGTTCGGGCGGCGGCTTCGGCGAACTCGCACACGCCGAAAGTAGCGACACCGCTACCGCAGAGGCGGTGAGTACGGCGGTTGAAAGCGGACGCATGTTGATGCTTCTCCTATGGTGAGTCTGAGCGCCATCTTATTGCATCGTTTTTGCAATTTCAAAAATTCGGCAAGAATGGAGATTCGCAGCGACGTGCAGGCGTTTTATGCGCGTCAGAAAAAGAAAAAGCCGCCCCGAGAGGCGGCTTATTTGGTACTGCGACGAATCAGATTTCTTCGCTACTTCATCGCATTTTTCATCGCCTTTGCGGCCTCTTTACCCATCGCCTTGCCCGCGCCCGCAGCAGCACCGCCCGCGAATCCGGCAGCAGCGCTACCCGCAGCGCCGACAGCACGCGAAACCGCGCCACCCATCGCCTCACCCGCAGCCATGCCACCACCGAGGCTGATAGCGAGCTTCGGAATCTCATTCATGGTGTAGTAGGTCACAACAACCATAATGGCTGCGCTCAAAATCCCGATGAAGATACCCGCGTCAGGATTCGGTTTCGAAATTGTGCCGATGATATTGCTGTAGAAGGCGAGCATCATCCCGAACACAGCCGCCGTAATCACTACGACCAGCCCATACGTCACCACCTGTCCAACCCATTTCTCAAAGAACTGACGGGTTGCTTTGAACAGCAGCAGGAAGATGAACAACGGACCCAGGGACGCGAGAAGCCCGAGCATGAGCTTTGCCGAGAAAATGAACGCCGCACCGATCCCGCACATGATTACCGTACTCAGAAAAACCGCTACGATTGCGATACCAAGTGCAAGGTCTTTACCCCAATCCAACGGACTCAAACTGCTCAAGGCGGTTTTTATCACCTGATACCCACCGTTAATAGCGAGGTCGATGGTCGAACCAATGGCCGAACTCGATGAACTCACAGTCGAGTCAACGACCAGAATAGAGGCGAATTCATCCGGGGCTTTGAGTACCGCATTGACGAAGTTGGTTTGGTACACCCCGCCCGCCGTCGCGACACTGATAATAGCCGTTGACATGGCGAACCGCTTTATGACCGCAATAAGCGGTTCGCCACTCGGCCGCAGGATGAGGAACACCCCTTCCAGCATGTAGGAAAGCGTGAGCGCCGCCTGAATCGCAGGACCGACCGACGATGCAATTTTTGATACATTGGTGGAGACAAACGAATTTACCAGCGTGTCAACGTAGTTGAACAAATCCGTTGTGAGCGTGATAGCCATTTCGGCCCCCTGTTAGTAGCCGCCCGTGATACTCGGGCTAGTCGCTTCTTCGCTATCGTCACCCACAAGCCAGCGCTTTGTCGCTAAATTGGACATGTCCGAGTTCTGACGGTCCTGATTCTTCTGCATCATCTGCATGGCGACCAATTGATTTTGCTCGACGGTCAGCGTGTTCTGCGACGCAGCGATACGCGCACGCAGATCGTCAACCTGCTTTTGCGTGGTCGATTGGTCAATTTGCGCAGTCAACTGCTGAATGTTCTGCAATTCCGTCATCTGACGGTTGAACGATTGCTGGATCATCTGTTGATCCGCACCGGCTTTTTGATTCTCTTGATTCCGCGCGTAAGTCATCGCATCGGTACGCCCCATGCCCTGCATTTGCGACTGCATTTGACCGTAGACGCTATTCGAACTCGGAGCCGACGAACCATTGGAATATGAGGACTGGCCGTTCTGCATCGGGATTTCACCCTGAAAGTCGGTAGTCTGGTTGGACAGGAGACCGCCAACCCCCGTGCTTCCCGTAATGGCCTTGTACTGACTGGTCATCGTTTGATACTGATTTTGCAGGGTCTGCAACTGTTGCACCATGTTGGCAACTTGCAGCGTCATTTGCAAAATTGCAGCCGGGTCGATGACCATGACTTGCGCATTCGCCGTCTGAGCCGTTGCACCAAGCAGCACTGCCGACGCGGCGACAGCGAGCGCCGTCCGCTTCAAAACGTTTTTCATTACCCTAACTCCTTTTTACCGGTAAAAAGAGCGGGGATCATGACTCCCCCGCCCGACCATCAACGCTTGTGCAACACAGCGTCGTAATACTTTTTGAGCCACACGTCAGGATCGCGCGAACCCTCTTTCTCGATGATGCGGGCCAGCCGTTCTGCATTATCCGGCGTCCCCGACAGAATGGAAATTTCTTCGTCCATTCCGGCGAGTTGCATCTGGCACACCGTCGCCTGCCCGCCCTGCTTGACCAGGAATTTGCGCGAGTATTCGGGAATCGCCTTCATCGCCTCAAACTCGGAGGGAGTCAGGTTCATGCCAGTGGGGCCGTAGTCATCAAACGTCGCTTGCGGGTTGCACATACAGATCAACGTGGCGGACATTTGCACGATGGTTCGGCCAATGTCCGTCGCCAGCGCGTCGTTTGCCTCTTGCGTGGCAAACAGACAGATCGCGTCTTTCTTACGATTGACCTTGAGCGACTTTTTCACGTCTTGACGAATCACCGGGTCATTCAGGTATTGCGCGAACTCATCGAACACCTGGAGGAACCGGCGCTTGCCGTCGATTGCCGAGTTGACCCGGAACAGCAGGTACATCAACATCGGTTCGCGAGCTTCCGGCGCTTTCTCGCCTTCGGCAACGATGAACTCCGTCAGGTCGAAACCGTGAATGTCGTGGGTCTCGAAATCCAGCGAGTCGGAATCGTTGTCGAACAGCCAGCCGTGTTCACCACCACGGCACCACGGGCGCAGCATCGCGGCCAGCGTCGGACGGGCCTCATTACCGAGACGGCGCGGGTCAGGCAAGTGCTGAACGATGGAAGTCATCGTTCGCGCGTGCTTCGGAATCAGGGAGTCTTTACCCATCACTGATTCGACGCCGAAGTTCAGGTCTTCAACTTCGTTAAGCACCAGCTTGTCGCCATTGATCGACTTTTCGGCCAGCACACGCAACAGGCGCTTCACGAAACCGATATTCCGGCGCGTCGGCTCCATCTGTGCCGGTTGCCAGCCCGTTTCCACGCCATCACGCAGGACCGTGTAATTCCCTTCCAGCGCGAGGACAAGGGGGAACATACCCAAGTCCTTGTCGAAGAACACCCCACGCGGGCTGAACTTCGTGCAATCCGACAGCAGCTTGTTAAGCATGGTCGTCTTGCCTTCGCCGGTCTTGCCGAGGATCGTAGTGTGACCGGCAGGCCGCTTGTTAAACGAGTTTTCACCGATAGGCGTGTTGTGGAAATTCAGGAACAGTGGCGTACCCGCTTCCGTCTTTACCACGGTAACAGCCGGTCCCCACGGGTTGCCATCGGGCTTGCCGCTCATGTACGAATGAAATGGCGAGAACGACAGGAAATTCCACGAATTGATCGGCGCAGGACGCGGAGCGAACTCTTGCAGACACGGTAACTGCGCGTAGTACGCGGCTTCCGAACCCAAGCCGATAGCCGACGACACCACACCGCACTGATCCCACGCAACGCGGGCTTCGCGAGCCTGTTTCTGCGCCTTTTTTGCCGTGTTCGCCCAGGTCAGCATCGTGCCGTGGTAATGGCCGAGGACGAAACGTTTTGCGTTCGCATCGTCAATAGCCGTGTCGATTTCATCGACCTGTGACGGCGACTTGTCGGCGGTTTCCAGCAGCGCTTTTTGCTGATTGGTCAGGAATTGCGCCGCCGCAATCGGGGACATGCACGCGAATGACTGCGTAAGCACGAATTCGAAGTCCAAATCCATGAGCGGGTTGAACTGACCCGGCTTGGTCTTTTCCGGCCAGTCCATGACTTCGATACCGGCCACGTAACGGTCGCTGGACTCGCCGCGAACCTGAATCACGTCACCGAACAGCGACGAAATGGGCCGGTTGAACGCCAGATATTCGCGGGCACGCGAGCGCGTAACCGGCATTGGGCGCTTTTCACCGTTTACAAGGAAGGCCAACCATTCGAGAAGCGACGAGTAGGCGTACCCTTCTTCGGTATCCGATTCCTGGACGGCGGCGGGAATGTACACCCCTTCCAGTTCTTCGCGTTCTTCTTCTGTTTCCGGCTCGTTGGTTTCGTCTTCCGGCGACGGCGCGGCGATACGATTGCCGTCCTTGTCACGGTAGTAGATTCCGAGCTTTTCGATGCCGTAGGGTTTCATCGACCCCATGACCTGAAACGCAATGTCGTTCAACGACGCGACCGCTTCGGTCTGCATGTCATCCAGTTGTTCACGCGTCGGCTTGTCGAACTTCGCCAGCATCTTTTGCGTCAGATCGCCAACCGGGTTGTAGACGATAGCCAGATAGTAGTCGTTGACCATCATCGGCTTGTCTTTGAACATCGCCCGGTACTTCGCATCGAGTTGACGCGGGAACGTCATCGCGAAATTCGTAAGCGGGTATTCGTTGGTTTCGTGGTGATGCAACCACGACCAGAACGTGACGTGCTGATTCCCGACCGAGCGAACAAGATGGTTCAGGTCATCGCGCCACTGCTTACGGTCATCCCGCGACGAACAATCGAATGCGCGGCCACGCACGCGGAAAATCATGAGGTATTCGTTGCCCGTGGTAGACAGAATGTTGTCTGTCACATGGTACGAATACTTTAGAAAGCGCTGAATCGGAGGTTCTTTCTTGAACTTCAAGATACGCTTTTTTTCTCGCACCACGTCAGGTGCGCCGCCGCCGTCGCGCCCGGAGTTAAATATGGTTCGCATTCGATTGGTCTCGCTTCACGTATCGCTTAGTCGCGTAAGTCGAACCACCCCAAAGCGATTTGAGCGGGGATTCGATAAAGTTGCGGATTTTCGTTCTGAACGCCAATCCGATAATTCGGAACATGCGGTCGTCGTGCTTCGTGATGCAGAACGCTACGAACCACGTAAAGGCGAAACCCGCCAACGCCCACAGGTGAACCATCATGAACAACGCGCCCCAAAACATGAAAATTATGAGCATCGCCGTTCGGGGCACGCCAGCAAACACCGGCAACCGGGTTGCCCCTTTGAACAGGGGCGCTTCGTCATCCTGCAATCGCGCCATCGCGCTACCCTCCCAACAAAAAACCGGCTGCATTGTCGTGTCAACGGATACACGCCATCCCGACACGCCATCGCAACCGGCTAACCGCTATCGACACCGGCCAGCGTTTAGCCGAAGAACCAGCCGACGATGTACGACGCCGATCCAATCACGATCATGCCGACGCACAGACGCACGGCCCAATCGAGGCGCAGCATGTGGAACATCCATGCGAGCGCGGACACGATGAGGCCGATCACGCACGCGGTCGGAATCCACGTCATGAGCCAGCTATTCGCGCGACCGAGCGAGGACGTGGAAGTATCCACGCCATCGGCAAACGCCGGACCAGCAAGCATCGCGAGCGACGCCACCGGGGCCACCTTGCGCAGAACTGCGCTTTTCACCGCCGAAATGAATTTCTTCATTACTTATCCTTTTCCTTCAATTCTCTAAAAATAAGCAGGGCTTCAACAATCCCGCAATCCATACGCAACCACCTCACCAACAATCGTAAGTCAGCCCAATAACGCACCTCCTGTTTTGCCTGGACGCGAACGGCGCACAACAACTCCTTGCCTGCATCCTGCGTTTCGAACACCGCGTACCACTGACGATTTTCCTGACCGTGAATCGTGACCCGCTTGATTTTCTTTTCCACAATCAGCCGAGCAAGCTGGCGTTGCGGAATGAGGAATATCTGTTTTTGCGGCATCAAGGCCCATCCGATGAAGATTCACCGAACGCGCCGGGATCAATCTGCGAAAACGCCCCGTCACTATCTTTCGCGATGCGACGACCATTCTTTCCTACCTGGCCGCCCGCAGTCGTAGCCACGGGCGCAGCCGCAGTCGAACCAGCACCCACCTTCAGAATCGCGGGCGGCATGTCGCCGCCGCCCTGACCCGAAACATCGGGCGCGGGAACCGGATAGGATTTCGCGATTTGCACAAACCGATTCACATATCCGTTTGTGAACCCATTCACTTGCGAACCCGTGTTGTAGCAAGACAAGGCACGTAGCAATGCCGACTGGCCCGGTCCAACGCTTTTCGACGCCTTCCCATAGCAGTCCAGCAACACGGACTGGCTTGCACGCAGGTTCACGCACGGCTCAAGCAAATCCGAACCACTCACACCGAGCGAGCGAAAATTTGCGGAATTGACCTGACCCAAACCAACATCGAAGTTCGCGCCGTGTCGCTCCAACCATGCGATTGTCTGCTCTGCTTCTGCGCGGTCTCGCGGTTGTCGGACCAGCGCGGCTCCGCGATTGATATTGATTGCCAAAGGGTTGTTACTCGACTCCCCGGCAACCAGATAGCCAACCGTCATAGGGTGTACTTGCGGGGCACACTCGCGAGCCAGTTTCATGACCGCAGGCGACGGCGGCGGCAGCTTCGAGACAGCCAACGCGTCACCCGAAAACACCCCGCCGCCAACGCAACAGACCAGGCTAACAGTGAGAGCAAGATACCGTTGCACTCGCATTTGAAATTGTCCTCAAAATTGCAGTAACAGAATGTGGGGGCTATTATTCAAGCGCGAAATGGGGAAGTCAAAAAATCGTTCAGTTTCGAATCGAAGACCAAAATAAAGAGGCGAAATGTTGCCACCAAGCGTGCCCGCGCCCGCAGGAATGGAATGGGCGAAATCTAACAACGAGCGCACTCCGAGAGGGGAAGCACGTTATCGTGACCCGGCCAACAACTTCAATACGTGGAGTGGTCGCGGTCGCAGGCCAGCATGGTTGCTGGCGTACATTAACCAAGGTCGATCCCTTGAGGACTTCAAAATTCCACGACCGCGCAAGGCACGTAGCCAAGGTTAGGGAGTTTGACCGTTGCACCAACCAGGAGGACTGATGAAACGCAACACCGATGCAGCTACGCCGAAGCCACGAAAGCGACGGGGCCTTGCCCTTGCCGTGGCCGTGGTATTCACCGCTACCGCCACGGCGACCCCCGCCGCTTTCGCCAAAGACGCGTGCGCAACGTTTATCTGTATGTTGGGTAAGTTGCAGGGGAACAACACGGGCGATACGTGCGTCGATCCGATCAACGACTACTTTTCGATCATCGACTATCACCACGGGCACGTGGACTTTTCGGCCACCCCGCGCGACCGGCTCAACTTTCTGAAAAGTTGCCCTGGCGGCGACCCGAGCAAGATGGATTCGATCAACAACGCGTTTGGCTCCGTGACCTAAGCAACGCCCGCAGCCCCCCCCCGCCCCCCGTGCGGGGTTTTCTAACGCACCGCAACCACACAGATATCGGATATGAAAAAGTACAAATTCACCGGTAAGCAGCACGCGGGCATCGCCACGACCGCCGCCCTTGGCTTGCTCTCGATTACGCGACTGGATGAGCGAGGCAACCGCCAGGGCTTCTACTTCTGACGTCTACGTGCAGCCGCAGCACCAAAAGAAAAAGCCCCGTCCAGTTCGGGGCTTTTTTCATGGGATCGTTCTCCAGCGTCTCGCCGGTCGGTTCCAAACGATTCGTCATGTCAGTGTTCCAGTCTACTGATACGCTTCTATGAGGTAGTCGCCAGGACGAGCGAACGAGCCAAGCCCGCTACCGACACGAATGCCCGTTGCTGGCCTCATGTATCCGTCACCGTGCCAATCGTCGCACGCAGCGAGTACCGCTTTCTGCGTGGTGTTGAAGTGCTTCGCGGCCTCACGAACGGTCGGGTAGGACCGGTGCGGGTGTTTGAAGCCGCTCGCGTAGTCGAACAGTTCTTGAGGCGTCATTTGCGGAGCGGAATCAGATTGATGAGCGTCACGCTATTCGACTTACTCATGTCGGCCACCTGGGAAATCAGTTTCCGCACTCCCGCCTCTGTGTCCACGTCGCCGGAACACACGAACTTGTTCACGTAATACGTTCCCACAAGGTAGTACGTCAGGACCGCCAATTCCTTGTTCTGACCGTCAGGGCATACGCGCGTTTCCGGGGACGATCCAGCGTTCGCGTGCGCGGCGAGACCGGCGAGCAACAGTGTCAGCAATATTTTCTTCATGGTTATTCCGTCCACCTTTTCCCTGTCCTCACTCGGCAAACAGCATGTCGAGAAGTGCGGCTTCCATCTTTGCCCGCCACTTTCGTTGATGGTCGGGCCGCATCCGATCCCATGACGGCCAGTGCGCCTTGCACGCCCGTTCGACGGCCTGCGCGTTGACGGTCACAAGCACAGGGCGCGGATTGCGCTTATACGCCGCGACCTGTTGTTCCTGCATCCTCACCTGTTCGGACGGCACGAGCTTCATCATTGTGATTTTCCTCTCCTAGTTTCCCGCATTCTCGCGGTCTTCCGCCTGGCATTCTTCGCACCACATCGTAGGATCGCCAAGATGATCGCGGGCGAGCTTGAGCGTGGAGTGATTGCAGATGGTCGAATGCTTCTCGCAGACCGTGGCCCACGCTCCGCTTTCCGCGTCCATGCCCGCTTGCTCCGCGTTGTACAGGCCGACCCAATGGCCCGTTGACTTTTGCGCTGGACAACACAGCCCAAAAACCCATTGAATTCATACTCGGTACGGGTGCGGGACATTTCGGATTTCTGAGCCGTTAATTTGCGGCGTTGCGCTTGTCGGTCACGCGGTACGTGACCCGCTGCACATGGTTTTTCCGGTTAGTCAAAAGTCAGATCGTGATTACAAGGTCGGAGTACCGCCCAACGGTGTCATCGTCGGTCAGCAACCGCAACGGCTCGGTCACAGCCTGGGCAACCAGCAGCCGGTCGAACGGATCGCGGTGAATTTCCGGCAGGTCACGCACCGCCGCAGCGTGCGCCGCCGTAACCGGCAATTCACGAAAGCCCGCCTCGCTCATACGCGCGGCCAACTCGTTCACGTCTGCATCGAGTTTCCCGAGACCGGACTTGATTGCGATTTCCCATATGCTCGCGGCACTGACAAAAACGGTTTCCGCGTCTAACAGGATGGTCTCAGCCTTCTTCGTGAGTTGCCCGTTCATGGCCCACAGGAAAATGTGTGTGTCGATCAACAGGCGCATCACTGACCCTCAAACGTTGCCAGCACGTCAGCAGGCAAAGGCGCGTTGAAGTCCTTCGCGATCCTAATCTTCCCCTTCATCAAACCGAAGCGCAGTTTAGGCTTGCCTTCGACCGGAACGAGCCGCACGACCGGCGTTCCGGCCTTCGCGATAACAACATCTTCGCCGTTCACAACCGCCTCAATGAGCCGGGAAAGCTGCGACTTGGCTTCGTGAATGTTTACGGTTTGCATAGTACCCCCTCAATTTAGGCTTAGTTTAGCTTAGCTAAGGCGGAAATGCAACCGGGAAGCCCGACAGGCATCAAAAGAAAAAGCCCCGCCGATGCGGGCCTTTTTTCTTCACGCGTTCTATAGCTCAGTATTCATCGAGCGGCGATGACTTGGGGCGCACGCTCAATCGTGTACGCCTTGAACGCCGCCAAATGTCTAGCCCCGAATCGTCCGGTTGATTGGCTAATACGTGCCCCCGGAGTTTTGGCGATGAATTCTTCCGCCAACTGTGCCCGTTCTGCATCGGTAAGCATCGCATCGGCACTGTTCGCGGCCCCCGCCTTATCATCCGATCCCGCCTTGTCTTCGTTAGCCGTCTGACGTTTTGACTTACGCGGAGTCGGGGTCGTGCCTGTTCGAGCAAACCATTTGGCAAGGGCGGCGGGCGTCTTGACGCCGTGGGCGCGGCATTCTTCCGACACGGACAAGGCCCACTCATGGCCGTGCGAAAGCAGGACTTGTTTGATGAACGTGGGACGGCACCCAATCGACTCTAACGCCTTCCATGCTTCCGACTGGCGTAGCACAGCCTCATCGTCACTAAGCCCCTCAAACATATCGTGTTGCGTTTTCTGCTTGAGCAAAAATCGGATTCGTTTTACTTCGCGGCCCCGCTTCTCGTAGTCCGCTTCGACTTCAAAATTCGGCGTGTGCGTGTTGACATCCTCAACCGCAACTTTGATAACGCGAGCGTTGAACACCTTGAATGCGTCATACGCGGAAGGCAGTTCCTTTCCCGCTTGATCGAACTTCTTGACCAAGCCAAGAATCCCTTTCCATTCATCGACCGTATGCCAGCCCGTCGATCCCACGTCCTTGTAACGCACGGTGTTTTCGTACAGCGCGAGGCCGTAGCTACTCTGAAACTCACGCTGGAGTTTCATGTTGATAAGCGCGTACACATCGGGGTTTTTCAGCTTCGCGCGCAGCCGTGGACCGTAAGAGTAGATGCAAACCCCATTGGTAAACGTGACTTCGCCAAGCGGATTTGTCAGTAGCCACTCGGGGTTTCGGTTTTGCCTGTCAGTGAACGCGTCGAATTCCAACTCGACACGCTTGATCGAACGGATTGCCTCTTTCAGTTCTTCGTAGTTTTTCCAGCCAATCAGGCGACTGAGCAGCCCGAGGGGGATCGCATGTTCCTCCCGCGTCAGAAGATCATCGTATGCGTAGAGCAGAAGCACGTTGATGATTTTTCGCTCAATCAGACTGAGCGCGCCTGCGACGTGAACGTACTCGACAGCCTTTTTCAGTTCTTGCCCACTGACGGCCTGCGAACTACCTTCGCCCGTCACCATCCCGTCCGACATGATGCCTCCTAAGAATGAGGCGATCATACCCATAAGGTAACTTCACAGCAAGTGCATTTGTTCACCAATACACTTTTCGGCGGTGCGGCCCGAGAGTCACCACCCCGAATTTGTTCACCTATCAGGAGCGAGTTCTCACCCCGCGCCGCTCTGATGACGCACCCCGAATACGTTCACCTATCCGTATCAGAGGGTAATCATTCCCGTTTTGAATCAGGCGCTTAAATTGCTCGGCCCCGAAAACGTTCACCTATTTTTCTGTGGATAAGACACATTTCCTATTTGAAATCAAATAAGTGCGAGAAATTTTGTGTCAATAGGTACACAAATTCGGGAGGCGCTGGCCCCCGAAAACATGTACCTATTGGGGTCGGCTGACCCCGAAAACGTTCACCGGACGCCCGAAAACGTTCACCTATCTCCCCGCAAACCCCCGCCAGGAGGGCGATCCAGAATCCTAAAGTTTTTAAACGGGTGTTTCTTTAAAGGTTAACACCGTGCACCGAACGCCTTCGCCAGTTCCCGCCCGCCGTGGACAACCGGCCCGTACCCACCACAAGGGCGGGCACGGTCGCCTGACGGCGATACGCCGGTTGCCGCACCGCTCCCCGGCGTGGAGCCTACGGCGTGACGGCTTCGCCGCCCAATTGAGACTGAAAACCTTGGAAACCGGCCACTGACGATCCTTGCCGGGCGCAAACTTCGCTCCTTTCGTCCGACGAAAGGAGCGGGGCGCGTTTACAGGGCTTTGGGGAGGTTTTCGTGATTGCTCTGGTACGCAGGAGAGGGGCGGAACCGGGGAGCGGCGCAGAAGGGCTGTAAACGGCGGAAGGGGATGCGCGGGAATCTGGAAGCAAAAAGCCCCCGCGACTCAGCAAAGTCCGGGGGCCGGTTCCAGTGATAGGCGGGAAGTGCGCGCTAAAACCGAAGACGGAACGGATTCTAACCGGCAAAGCCTTTGCCTGTCGAGGGATTGCGCCGCCCGACCAACCCGCCGTCATCGACCGTCGCAGCGACCGCGACTGACGGACAACCATTGAGGACGCAGCCTTCTACGCGGCCCGTGCGAGCATCCTCAACACCACGACTGCCAACCAGCCGAAACCACAGCAGCAGCCCGAGGCAGAAGCAGCGCGTATTGAACGCTACGGTTTCCGTAATACCGAAACCTAAAATTCTGTATCAAACGCTACGCTCCCCCTCCGCCCTACGCTCTCGCGGCACCAGTCATAGTGTTTTCCGCCTTGATCGCCAAACAGGTGATCGAAATGCCGTGAAACAATGGTTTCGGAATCACCTAAACCTCTTTACTGGCGTGCGTTGCAGCGAGGTCGAAAACTTTTACCCATTGTTTCACGGCGCGGATTCGCATGGCACTGGCCCGGTTAGTGTGACAACTATTGACGCGTTAGTTTTGACGTGGGATACTGAATCACGTTGAAACTGACCATCTACACTAACGACCTTTAACCACCACACGCTATAGGAATGACCGTGCCGAATAAGAAAAAAGTTATCGCTGTTGTTGCTGCATTCGCCGCCGCCGGCGCGTTGGGAACCGCCATTGCAGACCTTCGCACGCCCCCGGCCCTGCATGACAGTCCGCAACTCAACGCGCAACTGACTGCGCAAAACGTGACCCTCGCGTCAACCATCGACCGGGTTGAGTGCTCGCCCGCTGCCGTTTCCTCCGCGAAGGGCAAAGCGGTAGACGATGACCCGGCGAACGCGGTGCGCGGCTTCAAATGCGACGTTCACCTTGCTGGTCAGAACAACCCTGTCCGTTGGGAAAACTACGCTACGGACAACATGGACGGCAGCTTTATGGCGCTCACCGATGCGTCCCTCGCAGGTGTGGCGTTCTCCGCGAGCAAGGATGCAAACAACGCGACCAAAGTTGCAGTGAACGTGGAGTTCCCCGAGATTGCAAACACTCAGGAGACCGCCAAGGCAATCAAAGCCCTGGTCGATCAGATTGGCGCGGCTCCCGTCGCCAATTCCGAGGCGGCGCAACACGCCGCACAGGAGTCCGCGCGCCAAAAGGCGTGGGACGCCACCTTGAAAAAGAACAAGGCAAGCTGGAGTGAATAGTAAGTGACCGGCGCAACGTAAAAGCGGCTTCTCATCGTCTGCGCCAGCAAAAAGAGCCGGAAGCCCCCGTCAGGAGGCTCCCGGCGAATGCGCGCGGGGGGCTTCAAAATTCCGCGCAACGGGGACGCGGATTGTAGCGAAGTAGCACGCTGTTTTACAACCAGAACTTGCAGCACCAATACCGTGCTATTTAGATAACTTTTCTTATCTTAACGGCGACGTTCCCGAACGAAACTCAGCCAACTCAAAAAGAGGCACCATGAAAAAACGTTTTGGCTTCGCCGCCCTGACCCTGATCGCCGCTTCCGCCGCCGTGGCAGCACCGGCACCGATCTACAACACACCGGTAACGCAGGAGCAGCATCGCCAAATGCCGGTCGGTTCCGTCATCGTGGCTGTAGCCAACTTTGACGCAGGCCCCGCACATGCTGACCTCATGGCGTGGAAGCGACCGGACGGCCATGAGTGCCGCCAATACGCAAGCGCCGTGAACAAGGATACCGTGCGCGTTGGCGTTCTCTGCGACGACGACCGCAAGCTGTAAGGAACGGCCATGATTCGAACGCTCGTTGTTTCTGTGATCGCCAGTATCTCGTTGCTTTCCGGTTGCATCGTGTACACGCCTGGCGGATACACGGGCGTCTACTACCCGGTCCCCCACGGGAGCTACCGCCGCTAACCAGCCCCGCTGACAAAGCCCCACATGGGGCTATTTTTTTTGACAATCGGTGCGTGACAAATGTTGACGTGATTCGAGAACCGCATTAGAATCGGACGCATCTAATCAACAACGGCGAGAAACGCCAACTCGTAAGAGAGACCTGAAAAGTGAAGACCCTGAACGTTAAGCGTGCAGTTACCCTCATCGCCACGGCAGCAGCCGTCACCGCCGCGAGCGCGGCACAGGCAGGCCCGCTCGACACGTGCAAGGACTGGAACGCCAACGCGTCGGAAACGCCCTATCAGTTTCTCCACATGGGCTACATCAAGGGTATTACCGACACGCTGCAACATCGCGGCGTTCACTTCCGCAAACTGACCATCGGCCAATTTCGCGAGGTCATGGACAAGGCGTGTCAGAAGACCCCGGACGCTGCAATCAAGGACGTTGCGATGAAAACGGCGACAGGCTTCGTGGAGTTTGATGAACTCGACAAGGCGAAGGGCGGCAAGGCCGTGTTGAGCCAGCACCCCGAATCGTTGTCGCCCGCTCCCGCTTCCGAAGTCGCCGCCACTCTCCAAAAACTCGGCGCAACCCACGCGACTAACCAGTAATCCACCGCCCTAGCGGCACCCGGACCCCGCCCCCCGTGCGGGGTTTTTTACTTCTCAGGAACACCAGCACCATGATTCACAAAGACGCCATCATGACGACGCTGTATTTCGACAGCCGCGAATCGCACAAGCAGTCGTGTGAGGTCCGCATCGACGGCAACGAAATCGTCATCGACTACCGCTATGCGGGCGACCCGAAGACGTACACCTATCGCGGCGTCGCACAGGCCCCCGGTCATTGGGTGTTGGATAACGCGGGCGTGCAGAACGGCTCGGCCACGCTGCACCGACTGGCCCCCGATGCGGTCTACCTCAACGGCTACTGGAAGGAAGGCCGCGATCAAGGTATGTGGCGCATCGAACTCCGCTGATCGACGCCCCGGCCCAAAAAGAAACCCCTGCCTCTCTCACGATTGGCGGGGGTTTTTCATTCTCAATCGCAAAATGTTTGTGTGATGCGTAATCCTAGCCCGGTAGTGCGACAAACTGAATTAAACCGGCAAAGACGCATGAGTTAATTTGTGAAAATGTGACAACATGACAGATATGGAGTTTTTCGCTTGGCGCGGACAAGTGTTGACGTTGGTTGTAGAGAGTGTGATAATCGAATCACTCAAACACAACTTCAAAGCACGATAGAGGCGACCAAATGAATGAAAATCTGACTCCCACACCAGCGCAAACCAACGCGAGTAAGAGCCGTGACCACGACCATGCAAAGGCCCGCGTGGACGGAGCCGTGCAAGCTATGGCGACGCTCGATTACGCTTCTGGCAGGACGATGCAGAAGGCGGTTCAGCGCTTCGCCGCGCAGGCGACGCTCGCAGAACTGGAATCCATGATTCACACTATGAACGGGATTGCGCGTTCGCTAAAATACGCCCGTTCCGAAATTCTCGCCAGCGGCACCACCCCGGCCACGCAACCGAGCGACGCCTGACAATATGAAATTGGCCCTAACTTCGTTTTGGATTGCGTGATGGCGAAAATTAGCTGTGACAAGTATTGACGCCGTGATTCGGAAAGGGTATGATGCAGTTATTCGACAACGGCTGCATCGGGGACCACATGAACACGCAGAAAACCATTCGATTCGCAAGTGCCGTTATGGCATTCGCCGCTTCGTCTGTGGCGCTTGGAATCTCGTATGTCGCGGGCACTGAACGCGGCGGGCTTCCGGCTGAACGCGCTATCTGGATCGGCGTCGGTCTCGTTCTCGCGTTGTCGGCCCACCTGATCCCCGCCCTGCTTGGTCGTCAACCCGTCGCACGCAGGATCATCGGCTACGGTCTGTGGCTCGCGTGCATGGTTACGACGATTGGCGGTCACGCTCAATTCTTTTTGCAAGCGCAGGCCCACGCAGGCGCAGTCCGAGCAGCCGCAATCGAAAAGCCGGTTGCGCAAGGCCGTGACCTGATCGCCGTCCTTGACGACCGCGCCAACACCGAAAAGCAGATCGCGCAGAAGCAAGTCCTTTTGGCTTCGCGCTACTGCCACGCCGGTTGCGCTTCTATCAGCGCCGCAATCGCCGGTCTCAAAGGCCACTTGGCCGTGATCGACGCCGAGGAAAGGCAGGCGCACAAGAATGAATCGAATCAGGACAGGTACGAAGCGAAGGCCGAACAGGCGTCGATGGACCCTGTAGCCGTCGCACTCTCGCAGTTCGGCGTCGCACCGGAGAAGGTTCAGACCGTCATGAGCATGGTTGCGGCCCTCACGCTTGAGCTTGTAGCTTGCCTGTTCTGGTCGATTTCGCTTTCGCCGCTCGCAGCACTGGAAACGAAGGCAGCAGCAGCGCCGGAAGCGGCTCCTGTGGTTGAGGCCCCGGCCCCGGCACCGGCAGCAGTCGAAGCGCCCGCAGCAGCCGTTGAATACCCGATGCCGTTCGCGCCGCAGGCACCCATTGCTTCCCCGGCGTGGGATCATGCCGTGCAAATCCCGATGCCGAGCGTAGCCGCAGACGTGGAAGCAGTGACCGAAGAACGGGCAGAGGTACACCCGGCCACCGAGGCAAACGCGGTCGTGAGCGCCGAAACCCTTGCGGCAATGCCGGTCGAGGAACGCATTACCGCCATTCTCCGCATTGCCCGCGCCGAGGTCGCGGCAGGCATTTTGAAGCGCAGCGAACGAACAATACGCGCCCGTTTCGGCGGCGCACGTGAAGTGGCACGCGCGGTGAATCGCACGCTGATGGCTGAATTGCAGGCCGCGACAGCGCCCGCAATACGACAATTCGCGGACATGTGTTGACGTGATTCGGAAAGGTGTGTAAATTCCTTTCATCGACAACGCAATACCTGACGGGGAACCAGAATGGCACAAGCAACGAAGCTCGCGAAACGAAAACTCTACACCGTGCGTGTTTTCCCTACGTCCACGGCGTATAGCAAGCATGTCGGTCACAAGGGCCGCTTGCTCCCCCGTAGGGTCGCACAACGGGTTTTGAAGCGGCTTGAAAAGGGCGGCAAGGTCGAAGGCTACCTTTCCCCTCTGATCGTCAATTGCACCCCCGAGCAGGCCGCGTATCTGGATCGTCGCTATCACTGACTCAGACAAGTGGGCCTCACAGACATTGGCACCGGCCTGTATGGCGCGGTAGCGCTTTGTCTGATGGCCCTGTTTTTCACCTATTTGGGGAACGTGAACCGATTCCTGACAGCAACAAGGATGCGCAATGACCGCAGTAGAAGCAGCAACGAACGCCGTTCACGAAGCAACCGCCGCACTGAACGCCGCAATGACCGCCCGCGCGACCATCGGGGCTGAGTTGCACCCGCAGGCAACCGCGTATGTGGTCGAGCGCTACGAGGCGGCTTTGGAGGTCGAGGCGAAAGCCCGTTTCACGCTTCGTGATGCGATTAACTGGCAGCGCGACGAGCAGATGCGAAACGCCGGTCTCCGCTGATCCACCGCTCTACCGTGCCACGGCACACTGACAAGCCCGCCTGTGCGGGCTTTTTCACGCTCGCGGGTTGCAGTGTGACAAGTGTTGACGAACCTAAATACTCACCGTAAAATGTGATTCATAAAATAAAGCCGGGGTACGAAATGAACGCGCAGACGCAGGGTAAGGAAAGGTTGTTGTTGATCGACGGGACCGCAATTGTCCGTCGCGTCTATGAGAAGAACGCCCGAGACAATCCGAATCAGCCGCTGGAACAAACCGCCGAACAGTCAATCCGCTTCGCGCTCGGCTCGTTCCGCAAGGCGCTTGAGGAAGTGCCCCACACGCACGCACTGGCCGCATTCGACTACGGCGGAAAGAACTGGCGTCATCGCCTGTTCCCGGCCTATAAGGACGGTCGTGAGCCGATGGCGCAAGAACTGCGTGACCGCCTCCCCGATTTCTATTGCGAGCTTCGTTCGCGTCACGGCCTGTATAGCAACGCGGTCCCCGGCGTGGAGGCCGATGACGTGATCGGAACCTGTGCGCGTCGCTGGCTCGAAGCGGAAAAAGGTGAAGTAGTGGTTTCAGCACACGACAAGGATATGTTGTGGCTGATTGCCCACGGCGTATTGATCTATCACTACTTCGACCACTGCTACCGTGATCGCGCCTACGTCAACGAACGTTTCTACGGCCTTGAGCCGAGTCAAATTCTCGATTTTCTGGCGCTTATGGGCGACAGCACGGACGGCGTGCCTGGCATCGACCGTTGTGGTGCGAAGACGGCGGCAGCATGGCTTAACGAATTCGGCACCTTGGCAGGCGTAATCGAAAACGCAGAGGCATTGCCGGGTATCGCTGGAAAGAGCCTTCGGGCCAACATCGAACAGGTGCGACTTAACCGGCAGCTTGTCAGCCTGGCGAGCAACGTCCAGCTTGGCCTGACGTGGAAGGAACTGCGCCGGGTGCAAAACTAGCACCGGCAACCCGTGGCGCGTGTCTTCGACTGATTGTCATGTGACATGTGTTGACAAGGGATGATGAATCACGGATAATCGACTTTATCGCTTCATCACTCGACAGAAACGGGCCATCATGAATTCGAAAATCACTCGTATCATTGCGGAAGATGCGCAGGGCTATTTCACCGCCGAGCTTGATAACGGCGGGGTTCGCATCGGCCTCCGTGGGGGCGATTGCTTTTCGTTCATCAACACCCACCCGCTGTACAACCGCATCATCGCCTTGTACGCGAACCAGATCGAAGCCGTTCACGATGAGTGCATGGGCCGGTACGCCTCCGACCTCAACTGGACGAACATTGAGGCCGCAGCATGATCGCCACTACGAAAGCGCAGTACGCGGCACGCGGCTTCGAATTGAGTGACCGTAAGCGCGAAGGTCACTGGACGGTCCAGTACCTTCGCGGGCACCGGCAATGGGTCAAGATCATTCGAGAAACCGATAAGCGCCGTTGGTATGTGGCACGGGGTTACGAAGGCGTCACCACGGCCCACGATACGGCCTACCACTCATTCGACCTGTGGCGCTGGACGTGGAGTGACGCCCTTGAACACGCAGCCCAACAGATCGAGACATGGAAATAAAGCCGTGAGCGCATTTTCGACCGAGCGCGAGCGCCATATCCATTTGGCGCGGGTTTATCTCGGACAGGCCCGCGAGTTTCGGCAGCATCCCGCATTTCACGCGATGTTGCTGGACTGGACGGCACGCAACCGTAGAGCAGCCGCAGCCGTACCCCGGACCCTGATCGAACAACCGCCGCCGCCTCCGAAATTGAAACCACCGCCGAAGCGCAAGCCGACGCCACCCGAAACCCAACTCGCCCTGTTTTGACGCCCTATGCTTTTCAAACTGATCCTGACTTTCGTGTTTGCAGGCCCGAACAACAATCCCGCCGTGCAGCACTACGAGGAACCGTATCCGACTGCGCAATCGTGCGTCGCCGCGATCACCGTCGCGAAATCTCAGGTCGCGCAGTATTACGGCACCCCTCACCCGGAAGTGTTCGGGAACTGCATCGACCTCAAAACGGGCAAGGTCATCAAGTGAGCGCAGACCAATTCGATATGTTCGGGGGCGCAGACGAGCCGCCCGCGCTCCCGACGCTGGCAGACACCGACATTCAACCGGCAGAGGCACCCGCGCCCGCCAGGCGCGTCACTGGCCGCAAGATCGCAGCGCCCCCGGAACCGGAATTCACGGACACCCCCGAGGGAAAGGCCGCGCCGGAATGGCTTCGGAAGACCGGACGCCGCAGCCTGGGATTCCGGCTCGCGGAATGGGAGCGTGGCGAGTACCGCACATCGTCATCGCTCGCGATTCCCCGCATGTTGCAGAGCTTGGGCGGCATAGCCGGGGCATGGTGATGAAGACAACGGGCAAACTTCCGGCGAAGTGTTGCGGTACGTGCCAGCACGGACAGTTCGAACTCACGCCCACCGGTAAGATTAAACGCACTCAGCCAGGGCGATGCACGGCTCCCCTTCCAGACCTCACGCCAATCCTACCCGCGTGTGTGCCCGTTCCCCGGTTAGGCAAGTGCGCGGCATGGCCCGACGACGGCACGAATTGCCCGGTCTACGCGTTGATGGTGTGACAGGTGTTGACGTTCTGATTTGTGTGATGCGATAATGCCGTTATCGACAACGGCTAACGCAGGCAGTGAGCATGACGATTCTCAACGCAGAACCCCGGCCCCCTCTCGTAGTCTCCTACGGAGTGGGGATCGACAGCACCGCAATGCTTGTCGCCATGTATCTGCGTGGCATCCGTCCTGACCTGATCCTTTTCGCGGACGCCGCAGCCGAAAAGCCCGAGACCTACGCGTATCTGCCGATCATAAGCAAGTGGCTGAAAAAGGTCGGCTTTCCCCCTATCACCACGGTTCGCTATGAGCCGACCCGCGCCCCCTACTCCACGCTTGAGGGAAAGTGCTTCGCAAACGAAACGCTCCCGAGTCTCGCATTCGGCAAGCACTCATGCTCCATCGTTTTCAAAGCGCAGCCGCAGGACCGCTACGTGCAATCGTGGCAACCGGCGCTAGACGCGTGGGCCGCAGGTCGCAAGGTCATTCGCGCAATCGGATATGACAACGGCGAGCAGGATTGCCGCCGCCGTGCCAAGGCCGACCGTGCAGTAGAGAAGAAAGCGCAAGCCGGTCACAAGGACGCGACGCGTTACGACTATTGGTATCCGTTGCAGGAATGGGGCATTGACCGTTTTCGGTGTCTGTTGCTGATTTCACATGTGGGTCTCCCGCTCCCTACGAAAAGCGCCTGTTGGTTCTGTCCCGCGTCGAAGAAAAGCGAGGTTATCCAGTTGCGCGACAAGCACCCCGCCCTGTTCTGGCGTGGCATCGCAATGGAGGATCGCGCCCGAGAGGGCAAGCACGGTTTGAGGTCAACGCAGGGATTGGGCCGCACGTGGTCGTGGCGCGAGCTTATCAGTGTCAACGCGCTCGCCGTTGTCGATGAGGTAGAAACATTGCGACCGTGACATGTGTTGGCGAACGTTTATTGTGGAGCGATAATGGTTTCCGCCGACAACCAACCGCGATAAAGCAAATAACACGATGGCACTCAAACCCCGCTCGCTCGCAAACGGCAACGTCACCTACGAGTCATATGCGTCGGTCGCCGTTGGCACGTCGCTGGAACTCCCGACCGCAGGTAACGGGTACACCCGCGAGCCGTACACCGTTATCAGTTGCGAGCATGACGGCATTCGAATGTACGTCATCATCGCGCAGCCACCGGGAGCAAAGCCGGGGGCGCTCGCCGTCGCCGGTCGGAAATTCCGCTACATGGGCGCAAGCTACACCATTTCCGTTTGCGACTGTTGCGGCAAGCGCGATTTGAAAGTCACGCATGCCATTGCAATGCACGATACCGGCGAGATATTTCACTACGGGTCAACCTGTGTCACGAAAAACACCGGCATGAGCATTCCAGAGCTTGAGCGGTCAGTGACCGAAGAATTGCGAAAGCGGGCGACAGCAGCCGTCTACGAGTGGCGAGGCACCCCGGAATACCGGGCATTGAAAGCGCAACTTGCAGCGGACCACGGCTATGATGCGCTGGCCCCCGAAGACGCAGCAATAACGCGCGAGAGGGCCGATAGCGTTCGCCGTGAATTGGCAGAGAAACACGGTATTCAAATAGAGACGTTGCGATACCCGGATAGGGCTTAATACAGTTTGTTATCCGGCGAGCTTATGTGATAATTCTCGTCACCCATCAACCTGAATTGGAAAAGTAAATGACGACCGAAAACGCAGCCGCGCAGTTGTCCTATCGCGAACTGCTTGCGCAGCGTGAAAAACTGGAAAAGGAAATCACGGCTGTGCGTGATTCCGCCCGCGCCGAAATTCTGGAACAGATTCGCGGGCTTGTTTCCGATTACGAGCTTCACGATTGCGTGAAGATCATTGCCCCGAACGGCAAGGCCAGTCGCCCGAGCGTGAAAGCGGCCCCGAAGTATCGCAACGCGGAAACGGGCGATACGTGGAGCGGTCGCGGCAAACCCCCGCTCTGGATCGCCGGAAAGGATCGTGAAACGTTCCTGATTAAGACCGATGCCTAAGCCTTGTCGCTCTACCCCGAGAAGCCCGCCGAGCGCGGGCTTTTTTGCGCCCCTTTCGTGTGACATGTGTTGACGCGAGTTAGTGAATCACGGATAATTACCATATCGAATTCACTACCGGCCACCATGACCAAACGACGCGCCAAACTGATTACCAGCGATGAGGCCGTGCAGGCGAAGTGCCAGCATAAAACGGCTTGTTCCGATTGCCCGTGGAAGCGTGATTCGCTTCGTGGTTGGCTTGGGGGCGCTACCCCGCAACAGTGGGTTGCGACCGCCCACAGCGACGCAGTAGTTGACTGTCACACGCTGAAAGGCGCACAGTGCGCGGGCATTGCGATCTATCGCCGGAACGTGGCGAAACTGGCCCCGCCGCCGAATATCCAGTTGGAGGCCGACCGCGAAAACGTTTTCGGTATGCCGACGCAGTTTGTCGAGTACCACGACATTTTCAAGAAGTGAATCCCATGTTCGTCATTGTTGACGTGATCGACTACCACGACAGCCGGAACATGGATGACCTGATCGACCGGGTAATTGTGCCCGCACTGCATCCGAAGGAGCCGGAATGAAAGTCCCGAGCGGGCAAATTCGCGTCAAGTTACCGCAAGTGCCCTGTCACTGCCGGGTAGAAAGCTGCGTCTACAACAAAGACGGCGTATGCGACGAACCGAGGATCAACAGGGCCAATAGCGACTCTGCTTGCCACCGGATAACCCCACGTCAGGTGATCGCGGACTATCTGATTTCCACCGTGGAAGCCCAATCCCTGAATTAACCGAGCGCGAGCGGCGCCCACCGAAGCCCCCGCATTGGGGCTTTTTTCAATTTGTGATGCAAATAATGCTTGACCGTACTTCGTGAATCACAGATAATTGAATCATTCGACAACGCGACGGGGAAGCGATGGAACAGCAACCGGTAAAGGTGGTTCAGACGTACTACGTCAGCACTGGCGCGAAGAACGCGATGTACACGCTCCGCTTTCGCCGTGACTACATGGGCCAGCCGGGTTACGCGAGCGACTTCATGCCCGACCATTACGTGTGCAATCTCGCCGCTGATGAACTGTTGGCAATCGAGAAGGGCCGCGCTTACGTTGACGCGTTCCGCGCACGCGTGGGCGAAACAGATACGTTCAGCATCGTGTTTGACGGCGAGGCAGACCGCGAGATTTACAAGCGCAGGGGCAAACTCAGCGTCAACGAGACCCGCAAACTCGAATTGGCTGAGTCGGGCGTTTTCCCGTTCGGCAAGCACAAGGACAAATCCGTTGGCGAAGTGGATCGCACTTACGTCCTGTATTGGGCCGACCAAGCAGGCAAAGGCGACCTTGATCCTGTGCTTCTCGCGATTGTCGGCATGTGTCAGGGCTACGCAGTGGAAAACGGCTTATTCGAGGCCCGGCAGGTTCAGCGAGAGGCCCGCCGCGTCGTTGATATGAAGTCGGTACACATCGGGACCGTGGGCGAGCGCCGTGACTTTGTAGGTGTGCTGGAATACGTGAGTCAGCCCCTCATGGGCGACCGCAGCGAATACCACGTCAACCGAATCCGTTGCGGCGATGACCTTGTTGTGTACTTCGGAAAGGCGTTGGGCGAGAAGGGATCGACCATCAAATTCCGCGCCACGGTCAAAAGTCACCCAATGAATGACGGCGTGAAGGAAACGCAGATCAACCGCCCCACCGAGAGCTAAACGAGACCCCGGCAGCAGACGAAGCCCCTCACCGAAGGGGCTTTCGCATTTGTGATGCAAATAATGCTTGACGTCAGTTGTTGAATCACGAATAATGGTTTCATTCGACAACGACCAACGGTGACAGAATGAAGACGACCAAGAAACTGATTGCAGCGCTTGTGGGAATGCCGAGCATCAAGAAAATCGAGTGGGCGGGCGCAATCATCGGCCTGCTTGGTTCGGCCCTGTTGTCCATGAACATTGCAACGTCAGGTTACGGATTCGTCCTGTTTCTGGTCTCCAACGCGTTCTGGATCGGCTACGGCATCAAGAACCACGCATGGGGCATGGTGACAATGCAAGCCGGTTACACCATGACGAGCCTCAACGGAATTATCCACTGGCTCCATGTCGTCTAATAGCCGCCTTACCCCGCCAAACCCGGCCTAGTGCCGGTTTTTTTGTTTGTGTGCCCCACCTATTTGTCACAGGGACGCGGACAAGTATTGACGAGCGTGATTCGAAAAGGTAGGATTCCGTTGCGCTTTCAACCCTGACCGCAACACAATTTCAACGCAGAAGAAAAGAGGAAAGAAATGGATTTGACCATCATTGCATCGGCAGTTGGCGCGGCGTTCGTCGCCCTTTCGGGTATTACCGCCGTGCGGCTCCGTCGCGTGGTCCCGACGAATATGGTTCACATCGTCCAGACGACCAAAAGCAGCAAGCCGTATGGTCGCGGCAAGCCCGCAGGCAACACGTACTACGCGTTTCCCACGTGGGTTCCGGTACTCGGTATCACCGTGACCGCGTTTCCCGAAAGCATCTTTCAGGTGCGGCTGGAAAGCTATCTGGCCTACGACTCGGCAACCGTGCCGTTCAAAATTACCGCCGTCGCATTCTTCCAGATTCAGGACGCGGAAACGGCGGCGCAACGTGTGGCGACGTTCCAAGCCCTGACCGACGACCTGGCATCCGTCATGCAAGGCTCGGTGCGCCGCGTGCTGGCGACGAACTCGCTGGAACACATCATGCGTGCCCGTGGCGAACTGTCCGAGGCGTTCACCAAGGAAGTGAAGGAACAAGTCGGCCAGTGGGGCGTTACCACGGTCAAGTCTATCGAGTTCATGGACGTTCACGACGCGGACGGCTATACCGTGATCGAAAACATGAAGGCCAAGGAAGTTTCGCGGATCGACATGGACTCGCGAAAGACCGTGGCGCAGAACAAGCAGGAAGCGCAATCGGCTGAAATCGCCGCCGCACAGGCCGTGGCCCTCAAGCAGCAGGAATCGGAACAACAGATCGGCAAGAGCAAGGCGGAAACGGCGAAACAGATCGGCTTGGCCGAGCAGACGGCGCAACAGGAAATCGGCGCGGCGAAGAAGACGACCGCCGAGCGCGAAATGGAAGTCCAGCGTGTGAACGAGGTTCAGGGCGCTCAGATTCGTGCGGAAGTCGCGACGGTCGAGGCGAATAAGGAAAAGGCCATCGCGATCATTCAGGCCGAGCAGAACAAGGAAACGGCGAGCGTCAACGCCGACGCGAAGAAAACCGCGCAAATCACGGAAGCGGAAGGTGCATTGTCCGCAGCCGAGAAGGAAGCACAGGGCACCCGCGCGAAGGGCGAAGCCGCAGCAGCAGCCCAAGAGGCAATGCTGATGGCTCCGGTCAACGCGCAAATCACGCTGGCCGAGAAGATCGGTCAAGACGAGGGCTACCAGCGCTACCTGATCGGCGTCAAGCAGATCGAAGCCGGTCAGGCCGTGGGTCTCGAAATGGCCCGCGCCATGCAAAAGGCCGAGTTGAAGGTGATCGCGAACGCTGGCGACGTGCAATCGGGTATCGCACACCTGGGCGATGCTTTCAGCAGTAAGGGCGGCATGAACCTCACGGGTATGCTCGCCACCCTGGGCGCTACGGACGTGGGCAAGGCGTTCCTGAATCGCCTCACCGGCACGCCGAACACCCCGGCAGTAGTCGCCGCAGCCGCAGAACCGGCAGAAGCAACCGTCGAGTAACAAGGCTCCCGCAGCACTCCCCGGCCCCGCCGTGCGAAAGCACCGAGCGGGGCTTTTTATATGCAGGGGCTTTTTCCTTTTTATGGACCCGGTTCCATGAAAAGTGACAGGTGTTGACGCGTGATTCAATGTGCGGGACAATTTGACCGGATAGGAACAGCGGAGCATCGCAAATGTACGTAATCGAAACTCAGGTCAGTGATGGACGGCTTGAGTGTTCGGGTGCGCATGGGGCGCTTGTCCGAGACGTACCCGTATCGAGAAAACCGATACCACGTCAGCCTAGACAGCCATGCGTCAGCAGCTATGAATTTCGTTCGCGATCAAGGATTGACGGTAGACTATCCGGTCTGGCACGCGGAGCGAACTGACACAGGATATGTGTTCGTTGCTCTCGCAAGCGCCAAGCTCAACGAGTACAAGCCGCAGTTTGACGTGGAACAATAATTTTTATAAGGCACAGCAAATGAGCATAACCACCGCAAAGGGCAGCACGGCTCGCGGAACCGGCCAGATGACGGCCAAGCAGTTCGATAAGGTCAAGGCCAAGGTCGGCCCGCAGTCGGAAGCCCGACTTGAAGCCGCTCGGCTTGTTCTGGTGGAGGGCGTCGCTGGAGCGGACGCAGGCAAGGAAGCGGGCATCCCCCGGCAGCGCGTCAATGACGTAGTGAATTTGTTTCTGCGTACTCGCGACGGCGTGCCCGACGATTGGGAACACGTCAGCGTGTGGCTCCCGCCCACCGAAGCCGCAAAGATGCGTGCCGACTACGACAAGGCGAAAGCCGCAATCGCCGCGTAAGGAGCGACCCATGACGAAGACAATCGCCAAGGTTGCCCCGCTCCACGTCGCGGCAGACAGCCAATTTCCCCGGATGACGGCCAAGGAGTTCAGCGCGATCAAGACCCGTTTGAAGCGCATGACGCCAGAAACCATCGAGGTTGCCCGCCGCATTTTCGTGAACGGCGAGCATTACGCAATCGTCGCGGACGCTACCGGCCTGAAACGCCAGCGTGTTCACTACATCGCAACCCGCGTGCTGGAAATCAAGGCCGAAATCCCCGCCGATTGGGAACAGGTTGAATGTTGGTTGCCCGCAGCCCTGGCCGCGAAGTGGCGAGAGGCAGAAACGAAGGCCAAAGCCAAGATCAAACGCTGATCGCCCCGCCCGGTCGAAACGAAAACCCGTCCCCGTGACGGGTTTTTCTTTTTCAATCACAGAAAATGCTTGACCCTGACTTGTCGTGATGCAATAATAAAAACTCGACAACGCAGGACTACAGCACACGGGGAGCGCCATGAACACCAAGCAGATCAAGTGCCGCCGCTGCGCAGGTTCGGGCAATGTGGGCGGTCCCGTGGTTTGCGCCGGTATCCCTGGCGGTTGCTTCAACTGCCTGGCAACGGGCAAGGTGTACGTCGATAAGTTCGCCGCCCAATTCGCCCGCGAGGCGGGTACGTTTTGGGGTATCACCAGCGACCAGCGTTGCGGCTCCCTGGTCCAGACCGTGAAGGCGATTACCCGTCAGCCGGAATCGGACCTGTTGCTGGATCGTCGCACGACCGCCAAGGCTATTACGGAAGAACAGGCCGAAACGTTTTTCCGCAAGTACGGCACCCGTACCATCGTGGCAACCCGCCCTTTTGTGGCCCGCGAGTTTCACGCCGATGACTTCAAAGCCGCTCGCGCAGCCGCCTAGCCCGAGGAACAGAAATGAGCATGGTTCAGCGACGCAATGACCGTGAATACTCCGCAAGCGCGGGCCGTGGCTCCCGTGGCGGTATCCAGACCGTGACCGTCAAGGCGAACACTCCGCAGGCCGCGTACACGAAGCTGCAACGCGTGGGCTACACGCGAATCAGCGGAATCACCGCGCTATGAGTGACCGCGCCTCTATGAGAGTTACGAAGCGCCCTACCCGGCTCGACCTGTTGAAAGTCGTGACAGAGCTTCAACACCTGATCGGTGAGGCCCACGGCCAGCACGCGAACGACCGCGACCGAAACAGTTTCGAGAAGGGGCAAAAGGTGCTTGAGCAGGCGCACGCCCTGTGCATCGAAGCCCGGTCTTTCGACCCGCCGACCGACTGTTAGCGGACGCTAAAACGCAGGCTATCCCGGCCCATCCGAAAGCCCATCCTTCACCGTTCTACCCCTTTCGTTAATGTGACAAGTATTGACGCCGTGATTCATGAATGATACAGTTCCTCCTTCAATACCCAACAACGAACGGGAAGCGATGACGCAGAAAGCCACCGAGACCACGGACAAGCCTCCGACCGGCGCGACCATTGAATTTTCGCGTTACTGTGGCGAGCAATCGAATCGTCTGAAAGCCACGAATCCGCGTCTGACGCATGCCGAGGTTTTCGCCGTGATTGCATCGGACCTGTGGCATGTCGTGAATGCGGATATGCGATTCCGCAGCACCGTCGCCGGGATGCTTGACCTCATCGACAGCGGCCAGTGGCCCGAAAACGTTGCCGCGACAAAGGCACCGGGCGACGAACTGGCGGTGCGACTGGAAGCCACCTTCGGCAGACTCATTATCGAAGCCGGGGCCGCTTGTGTCGCCCGTGGTGAGGGCTTGACGCCTGTGCGTGGTGTGGATGCAGCAAAGATGGCCGAGCGTTTTGCCGCAATGCTGAAACTCCGGGTCCGGGGATCGACCGATGCCGAGTTCATCGCGTCCCTTGTTGAAGAATTTCAAGACCTGATCGACGCAGCCGCCGACAACGCGCAACAGGCGGCGACCGTGACGCAATTCGAAGGCGCACCGTTGAGCCTGATTCCCGAATTGGTGAAGGCGAACGAAACTGCCGTCAACGCCGCAGTATTGGATATGTCCGACCGTGCAGCGACGTGGCGAGCCGGGGCCGAGACTCACGCGCCGGTCACGGGTCGCGAATACGCATCGTTCTGTGACGGCTTCGAAGCCGGTATCGCAGCCCTACTCGGTGCCTTGCAAGGCCAGTACGTGGGCCAGTAAGCCCTAACCCTCCCCTTTGGAGACCATCATGAAGAAAACCCTTGTCGCTTTCGCCGCCCTTGTTGCTTTCGCTTCGGGCGTGGCCCACGCAGGAACGCCCGCCCCCGCGAGTGCGAGCGCTCCGCAGCAGTTTTCGCCGCCGTGGTCCGTGGTGAACGAGAAATGCGACCAAGGCCCCGGCCCCGAGTCGGTCTACGGCTATGACGTGAAAGACCACCTGATGCAGTGCGACCGGCACGGCAAGTGGGCGTATGTTCCCATGAGCGCGAATGACCGGCTCGACACGCTGATCGAGACGAACCGTGCGATTTTGGCGACGCTCACGCAGATGCAGACGCAGCAGACGGCGCAGGCCGAAGACTGGCATATGTGGGTTCAGGACCACGCAACCGCAGCGAAGTAACCAAGCAGGAGGCCCGCATGAAAGACTATTTTGCGGACAGTCCAGGCGGCAGGGTCGCGCTGGCGAAGATCAAGCCTGCATCCCCGAATTTCCGCCTGTACGCGGCTGGCTGGATCGAGAAAGGCCCGCCCGCGAACTGGAATACGATGAAGTTCGCAGGGGCCGAGTTCCGCGCCGCGAAGACTGGCCCCAACAAGGGTAAGTTGACCGTCGAAATCCCCGGTACGCGCTGTTCCGTCTGCGTGACGAAGGACGAAATGCGGAAGGCCGAGAAGAAGCGTAACAAACAGGACTTGGCCGAGGCAGAAGCCCGAGTCTCCCGACACGTATAGGCACGAACATGATCCCCTCAAACGTCAAAGCGTTTTTCAAGCTGCACCGGCCTTGCAAGAATTGTCCGTTCCGCAAGGCCGGGGCGATTGAGCTTGAGTCGGGGCGCGTGGAGGGGATCATCGACGGTTTGGTACGTGACGACCATAGTACGTTTCACTGTCACAAGACGGTCCACAATCCCCGCACAGGCGGCGAATGGGACGATGAAGGCAACTACACGGCGAGCGGACGCGAGAGCATGTGCGCCGGGGCGATGATCTACCTTGAGAAGATTGGACGCCCCACGGTAGGAATGCGGATCGGTCGATTGGTCGAAGCCTACGACCCTGACCGATTGGCCCCATCCTTCGGCGTCGTGATCGACCCACCGGTTTGATCCCGACTCAATCACCCTACCCTTTGAGAAAACGAATATGAGCGACACTGAAAACGCAACCAACAGTCAGTCCCCGCAGCCGCCCGCAGACGGAGCGCCCGCCTTTGTCAATGTCCGTGTGGAAGTCCAGGCATTCCATCTTTTCTGTTTTTGCCTGACGGTTTTTGTTGGCGGTGGCGTTGTCGGTATGCAGCTTGTAGGCCGCGCGCCCGTTGAATGGGGGGCGACCGTGCCTGTCGCCGTTTGTGCCGTGGTGAGCGCGCTTCTCCTGTGGAGAACAGCCCGCCTAAGCCGATAGGCCCCCTATCAGACCCGCACTAGCCGCCCGCCGAGGCGGTTTTTTCGTTCTGTCCCCGGTTGACGCGTCAGCGTCGCGCTCCTATGATGCGCCTAGCCTCCCCCGTGGAAGCTACCAAGGCTACCCAGGCTACCAACCGGAGACTAGAGCCGATGCCAATCATTGTCCTCGTTTCGCCCAAAGGCGGCGTAGGAAAAACCACGTCCGCACTCGTTCTAGGCACCAGCCTAGCCCACCAAGGCGCGTCAGTGACGATGATCGACGCCGACCCTAACCGTCCCCTCAAAGCGTGGTCCGAAGGCCAGCCGAAGCCGGGAATATCCGTTATTTCAGACGTTGACGAGGATTCGATTCAGGATCGCATTGACGAGGCCGCGACACAGACGGCATTCGTCATCGTTGACCTGGAAGGCACGGCGGGCAAAATCGCCCTGTTGGCCGTCGCATGTGCCGACCTTGTGCTGATCCCCATGCAGGCGTCGCAACTGGACGCCGCACAGGCCAGCAAGGCGCTCAAAGTGGTCCGTCAGCAGGAACGCATGAGCGGGCGTCATGTGCCTCACGCTATCTTGTGGACGCGTACCAGCGCCGCAATCAGATCGCGGACCCGTGCTGCACTGGCCGACGACTTGCGCGGGATTGGCGTCCCGATGCTTTCGGTTGAGCTATGCGAGCGCGAGGCATTCCGCGCCATGTTCTCGTTTCGCTTGACGGTCTACGAAATGGACGGTGAAGTGTCGAACGTGGCACGCGCACGCGATAACGCATTGGCACTCACGGATGAAGTGTTGAGCATGATTCGGGAGCAGCAGCAACCGGCGCAGGCGCGGGGGCAACGGGCATGAGCAAGAACACTAACGCGAGCAATGTCGCACGTGTGAGCCCCTTCGATGAGGTTGAGGATGAGGCGCGGCCCCCGGCACCTGTAGCCGACCGATCCCGCTCACTGGCCGAAGAATTCCAGCCCGAGACCCGGAGCCGCAGACCGGCAATCACACCCGAGCAGACAAACCGATTGGCCGAGGCCAACGGGTTCCGGTCCAGCCGCCCCGTGTATCGTGATCGGCAAATCAACATCAAAGCGGCCTCGCATGAAATCGACCGGATGCGTGATCTTGCCTACATTCACCGGATCACCTTGGGTCAGTTGCTTGCAGAAGCACTCGACGCATGGGAGGAAAGACTAAAGCGGGATCAAGTCCGCAAGTGACACAAAAAAGCCCCGAGTGACGGGGCTTTTTCTTTGGCGGCGGGGGCGAATCAGCAGCCGTCGCAGTGAAACGGCTTAATCGCCATCATGGCCTTTTCGATCAACGCATCCAGTGCGCGAACCTCGATCATGTCCTGACCGGCATCCGTGGCCGTGTTGACCGCAAATTCGATTGCTTCGTCCGTGGCGCTCCAGGCGAAGAACCGGAGTAGGTAATCGCCGTTCGACCCCATCGGTCGGCCCTTTTCATCGTACAGGGCGCGGTGATACCAGACAGCGAATCCTGAGACCTCACGAACGCACGTCACCTTTGCGGTGGACTTGTGCGCGAACATGTCTGCGAATGTCGTGTCATCAACCGATTCATATTTGTGATAGTGGACGGTTTGTTATCCTGTCTTAACGAGTGACAAGTATTGACGTGATTCGAAAACGTCCGTAGAATCCTGCTCATCTACTCAACGACGCGGCGACGAAATGGAAATGCTGAATGAACTGCACGTGTTGAGCGCCAACGAAGAAGCGATGGAAGAAGCGATCCAGCAATTCGAAGGCAGCAGCACGGGGGAAGCGTTGAAGTGTGTCCTGCACGCACAGAGGCAGGTCCGCAGCTATTTTGTGGCTCACGCGAAGGCACCGCCCCCCGCTCCCGTGCCGTCGAAATGGAATTGTGAATCGCCGACCGAGCAAGGGCTTTACTGGCACTGGACGGGAGACCTTGACGCGAAACCGCTCCCGCTTGAAGTCCTGTACTCGGGTATGACGAGAACCTGTTTCGTTGCCGCAGGCCAGTACGGAATCCGGCTCGCGACCGACTGTGACAAGTACGGCGGCTACTGGCAAAAGGTGATCGTCCCGGCGCTTGATGAGGGAATCGGTTTTCACGGGAGCGTCGCATGACCAATGCCCTACTCGTTATCGCGTGTTCGGGCCGGAAAGGCGATGCACCGGCCCACGCGCTCGACCTGTACAGGGGTGTCATGTATCAGTCCTACCGGGCGAACGTGGGTCAGGCAAAGCCGCACGTCATCATCTTGAGCGCCCTACACGGGTTTATTCGGGGCGATGCTGTGATCGTCCCCTACGAACAGATGATGAGCGAGACACGCGCCGCAGAAATCACGGCCCGTTTGCAAGTCTTCGACCCGCAGGCGTGGCCGCGAGCGGATAACGTCATGTTCGCCGGTTCCGGTTTGTATCGCCGCGTAATGCTCGCGGCACTGCACCGGCAGCGCTTGGGCGGATTCAGGTTTGACCTTTCGGCGCTGCACCAGACCACGGGCGGCATTGGAATGCAAAGGCAGCAGTTAGGCCAGTGGTTACGCCGTCTCGACAACGAATAACGATTTTGCAGCAAGACCAATATGGCCTGGACACACCCTGAACTCTGCGACTTTGCCGTGAAATGGCTGATGCGACCGGCAAGCCAGAGCGGCCCCGGATGCTCGACCGCTTTTAGCGAGACCAAAGGCGACTGGAACGGCGAGAACCCGGATGCAATCGGATTCAGGGCCGGTGTCTACGCGGAATGCTCAATCCTGATGGAGTGCAAGACGAGCCGGGCGGACTACTTGGCCGACTTCAAAAAGCCGCACCGGATCAACCCGGCAACTGGTATGGGCCAGTACCGCTACTACATGGCACCCGAAGGGCTTTTGCAGCCCGAGGAATTGCCGACCGGTTGGGGCTTGATCGAAGTGACGAGCCGGGGGCACATAAAGCCGCGTACAGGGCATGTATTCCTTCGCAGGGACGATCCCGACCCGTGGAAGTGGGAGCGCAACCACGGAGCGGAATGGACGCTTTTGGCGCGAATGCTGGCCCGTGTTGGCGACGTGGAAGCGTTACAGAAGCGATTGAAAACCGCGTTGAACGACAAACACCGGTTTGCAAAAGCGAATGACACACTACGGCGTCAGAACGAGGACTTAGGCCGCGAACTTTACTTGGCCCGATTCCCTGAAGAAACTACGGCACCCGGCCCACGGGCACGGGTACGCCGCGTGACAGCAGCCGCAACACCGATAGACGAACAGGAACCGATATGAACGTCACGTTGCCGAAGGGCACGATCATTGAATGCGAGGCTACCGAAGCCGCGCCCGAGAAGAAGTGAGAGACCAGATGACGAACGAACAACAGGCGCAACTCGTTAAAGACGTGAACGCGCTAAAAAAGAATGTCCCCGGCGATTTCCTGGGCGACCCGAAGCGCAATCCCACCATGGCGCTCAAAATCGGCTACAACGAGGCGATTGAGGACGTGGGCCGTCTGTTGCTGGCCCTGACGAGCGCCGACCAAAGCGCCGCCGTGGCAGACGACTTGGCCGCAGGCTTGGGCCTGAATCAGCACGCGGACGCCGCCGCTTCGCAGCCCCTACCCGGCTCGCTTTGCCTGTTGGTTGACGCCCCGAAGCACACGCAACTCATTGACTACCAGCTTGCCCCGGAGAATGGCGCACCCTACGTCCTCACCGGGGTTCCCGTGGGCGCGGTGCGGATTCAGCCGGAAGGCAAAAAGTCGCACCCGCTTATCACCGACCACTCTACCGCGTGGAAATTCATGCAAGCGGCCCGGAAAATCGGATTCGCGAGCAACGATGACATTGGCCTTGACCGTCTGGAAGTCGGGGCAGAAGTCGGTAACGACCCCACGGAGATTCCCAATGTCTTCGTGTTCCTGAACCAGACCGATTGCATCCACTTCACGCCGATTCTCGAAACGTTGCGCGATTGGCCGAGCGAAGACCACGAATGCGCGTACGAGAACGGCGACGGCAATTGCCGCGAGTGCAGCGCCCTTGCCGCGCAGGCGAAGGTCTCACCCGCACCCGTGCCCGCGCACCTGATCGGCTTGCGCTCGCTTTTCCACATGCTGCACGCGGAAGCCGCAGAGACCGGCGCGCAGCCGAAGGAACTGATGCCCGAAGTCCACAGCTACGACGAACGCATATCGTTTTCGTCCGCCGCCTATAACGCAGGCTTCGCTATTACCCTGTACATCGACGGCGGGCAGCGCTCGACGGAAGCGCTCGACTCGCTTAACCGCGTGCTGGATCGCCCGTTCGGCACCATTTCGCTTGCCGTTCGCGCTCTTGTGTTCGCCCTGTACCAAGGGGGCTACCCGATCCAGTGGCGGCACCATGACGGCGCACAATGGTACGAGACGCCCGCGTGTTTCACCTGGCGTGGCGACGTGTGCTACCGCGTGACCCCGGCCCCGAGCTTGCCCCCGGCAGAGCCGAAGCCTGACGGCGACGGGGGAGCAGTCCTAAGCCGCGCCCGCCGATCCTGTACCCTTTAGGCCCCCACCATAACGAGAAAATGCAATGCCGTTTCTTGCGATTAGCTGTTTCTTGATGTACGCCAACCTCATTGCCGCCTTTCGCTATACGGTGCGTGAGGGCGAGCAATCTAGGCTGTTAGGTGCGGGGCACATGCTCGCCTGTGCGGTTTCCGCATTCGCGTTTCTGTTCGGGGTCGAACTATTGATTTTCGACCGCGACGGGGGAATCTCAGGAAACGCCTACAACTGGACGCCGCTCGCTTACCTTGTGTTCGGCGTGTTGAGCCTCATCCTGTTCGCGATCAAGCTGTACAGGAAGGCACGCGACCCCGGTAAGGGCGGCATAGGCATTGTGTTCGGCATGACGTTGTGGGCCGTTATGGCAAGCCTGTATATCAGCGCAACCACGGTCGATCATTTTCTGTTTTTCCGAGACCGCGAGCATACCGGCCTGATCGCCGCCGACTTTTCGGGGGAGAACTTGACTTGTTCGGGCGGGATGGTCCTTGTCCGGTTTGAAGGCGAGACCGCGATTTACCGATGCCCGCAGTCGGTTAGCTTTGGCCGCGACTATGGCGAACCGTTTGTGCCGTGGCCGAGCTACATCGAGGGATCAAGCGCCACGATGAAAGGCCGGATCGACGCCCTGCTGTCTCAGGCGCAGAAACCCGGCATCGTTTCGGTTCCGTCTGGAGACCTCAAAGTGATGCCGCACGCGAGAGACGGGAAAACCGGCGACTGACGGCCACATATCGCGCAGCACCCGACGAACCCGCCCACTGTGGCGGGTTTTCTTTTTCTAGTTACATGTATTGACGAATCACGAAAACATGGGGCACAATAGCGGTACGCAATAACGAACAAGAACGCCCGACTACGGGGACACGGGAATGAGCCTGGACGGAATCGAATCACAAATCGTTAATCGCCTGCTTGACGCGATTTTCTACAACGAGAAGCCGCGCTATCAAGTCACGATCCATGACGGCGAAAACGAAACGGCATTGCTGCACGCCCGAACGGCCGTGCGCCGGGAAATGGCGGCGACCGAGCGCGATACCGTTCACCTTTGGACGCGAGACGACAAGGGTGAAATGCAACGCGCGGGTCATGTTGTGCTGATCTACGGCAACGGACGCGACCTGATTAGCGACTACTCGCTGATTCTGGAAGACCTGTTGAAGCCGGTCACGGATTGGGCTTTAAGCGAACTGGCATGAACCCGTGACCTGTACTCAGTGCAAACGAGTATTCGAGTGGTGCAACACCCACCGGGCATTGTCCACTCCCCCCGAGAACCCGCCGACGAGCGGGTCTTTTTTTCGTGATTCTAATTGTGTTGCTGAATCACAGTAAGTGCGATAGAATGCCCTCATTCGACAACGGGGGAAGCAGCATGGAAGCACTGTTCATTTTCTACGCGGCAGACGAAGGCCACACGCATCTGTTCGTGGACCTGACGCCGGTAACGTGCGACGGCGCGAGCGAAGAAGAAGCGCTTGAATGGGCCTACGAGAAGCACGGACAGGGCCGCACGATCCACAATGTAGACACGGGAACCCGCGAATACCTGACCGAACGCCTGAACACCGCTTTCCATTACGCGAAGGACTGAAATGAAAGAGATTCTGAAAGTCGTTACCCCGGTTGGTACGTTCACCCGAGAAACCGCCACGCCGTACAAATTCGCGAAGGTATGGGCCGCTCCCCGCTTCCGGCACGCATTTGAGTCCGGGGCAACGGTCGGAAAGCCTGGGCACTGGACTAAAAACAAGGGTTACGAAGTGACGTTCCACCAGACCCGCGAGGCAGCAGAAGCCGCAAAATGCAAGTGGGTGAGTGACGCGACCTTGATCGGCGTGTTTCCCGTCAGCGAATAACCGGAGGCCCGCCCCGTGTTCAAACTGAAATGGCCGCAGTTCCCTAGCCCGTATTGGTTCAACGGGCGCTACTCGGAACACCGTGGCATCGTGGCCGAGGATGGCACCGTGCCCGTGTACGGCAGCGCTTTGGAATTGCTGGACGGCGTTATGCCGCCCGCAGGAACCGAAGTCATCATTACGCCGCAGCGTTTTCACCTGGACGCCGAGACGGCGGAAGAAGTGACCGCCCGCAAGGCCCGTGAAGCAGCCGAGCGCGAGGCGTATCAAGCGCAACAGGATCGCGAATACCGCGACCGGCAAGACAAATGGCAGCGGGAGGCAGAGGCAGCGAACGCCCTACTTCGAATCCCGGTGCGCTGGACTTCGGGCCTGAAAACGGTGCTTTCCGGCCTTTCACAGAACAGCATGGGGACCGGCACCAACCGCCGTTCTGTCGCGCATATCCTGTTGCTTGAACCGCTCGACGCGGGCACCCTTCACCGGCCCGCCAATTCGTTTCTCTGCACCGCCGAGAGCGGCACGAACGGCAAGCAGTGGACTGCGCAGCTACACACGCTGAGTGTTGGCAGCAAAGGCCCCTACGTCAGCCAGATAACGTGCCGTCAGTGTCTAAAGTTGGCGAGCCGATGGAAGGATTCAGATAGCGGCGTGGCTCCCGAATTGATCCGAGGTTGACCGACCGCAGAAGCGAATTAACCAACCCACAGAAAGAACCCGCCTTGTGCGGGTTTTTCGTTTTGCGGCGTGACATGTGTTGACTTGTGTTATTGAATCACGGATAATCGGTTTATTCGACAACGATGCAACGGAACCCCGATGAAGCTCCCGAGAACCGCAACCCGACTGCTGGCCCGCCGTGAGACCGAAGGCGCACGGATCGTTTGCACGGGTGCGCATGAATCGGGAGCCGCCCGCGCTTTAGTCGCCGCAGGCCTGGCCGTCCGGTACGACAACCAGAGCCGCACGATTGCCGGTCGGACGTACTGGAATCACTTCACCCGCCGTTACTGCACGGCTCGACCCCATACCGACATTGGCGGCATCCTTTACTTCGCATGACAGGAGAGTAGATGAAGAAGACCGACGAACAGCGGCACGAATCCCGGTTGAAGAAACAGGGCCGCTTGATTGATACCATGCTTTCCCCGAGCTTGCTTGCCCCCGAAAAGGCTCACCTGACGACGCCCCAAAAACGGCTTATGCGGCGTTACTGGCGACTGGCCGCGCGAAGGCTCGACCTAAATTGCGCAGAGGCAGCGAACGCCCGCAGAATCGCTCGCAGTCACCACTGACCGCTCGACCCGAAACGAACCCGCCTCAGTGCGGGTCCTTCATTTGTGATGCGAAAAGCCGTTGACACTCGTTGTTGAATCACAGATAATGTCTTTCATCGACAACACACGCAGGAGCCGCAACATGGATGCAGAAACGAGGGACATTCTGAACAAGCTCGACGCGATGGCGACCGGCCAATTCTATTTTGGGGCCGCAGTGGTGAAGGCGCTCGAAAAGTTCACCGGCATTACCAGCGAGGAACGGGCAATGCTTATCCGTTTCCGCGACGGCACGCACCGTGGCACCGATCATGTGGAGTTGCAACAGTTCGCAATCGACGTTCGACGCCTTGCCAACAATTCCGCATTGGCGGCACTGTAAGAGCCGCCACGCAGGTAAAGCGCGAGAACCGGGAGTTTGACCGCTCCCCGACCCTGAACCCGCCCCAGGCGGGTTTTTCGTTTGTGATTCAAAATGGCTTGACGCGTAGTTATTGTGATGCGACAATTGCACTTATCGACAACGCCCCTACAGGAGCCAGCATGAGTCAGAAAATCACCCGCGATCAAGCCACGTTCGCCAGCATTCGCGACCTGATTGGAAACAGTCTCCAACAGCACCGGTTCGACGTGGAAGGCGGCGAGGCAATTGCGGCCCGCGTCAAAGTCACGACTCGCGCCGGTCTCATTCACACGAAGCGACTGCACGCAGTTTTGCGTTACAGCAACAACAAGTGCGAGCGATACACGGAGCAGCCGAACGGCAATTTCAAGCGCACGGGCCTGTTTGTCGCCACGGCGGAGGAATTCGCGGGCGTGACCGTATAACGACCACCCTATAGCTTGCAGAGAAAACCCGCCGACCGTGGCGGGTTTTTACTTTGTGACACAAATAATGCTTGCGGCACTTGTTGAATCACGATAACATGTTGATATCGACAGCGCAGTACCAACAAGGCAAAGGAGCCGAAACGATGAACACCACGACCAACGCAATCGCAGTCCCGCAGACCCACAATCCGACGATGAAGGTTATCGGATTCGAGAGCGTGGCAGTAGCGAAGGCGTACAAGGAGCAGCACGGCGGTTGGGTCTTCGAAACGTCCGTGACGCTCCCCGATCACCTGGTATGGTGGTTCGACATGTGCCACACGCCGACGCGAGTAATGACGCATCCTTGCGTGCGAGGCATGAGCGGAAAGCTGATCTAAGCTGTTCCCCACCCGACTAACCCGCCCACTGTGGCGGGTTAGTCGTTTCTGGCCCGTCGAAAGTTTTATCTCTTTTTGTGATTCAGTGCTTGACACCAGCGTTGTTGTGATTCATAATGTATTTCATCGACAACGCAGAAACGCAGGGGGAAACGAAATGCTCTACGCACCTGAACTCGGACAGAAACCGGAGCCGCGCCTGTTCCACTCGGAACACTGCTACCAGTCGCTTTACGAACTGGCTTGGAAGGTGGAAGACGACGCGCAGGCCCGCGAGGTCATGAAGAAGCTGCGCATTCGCCCCGCACGGTCGGAAATCGAGAAGCGCGAGCAGGGCAAGCACCTGACCGCCGACCGCCTCAAATCCGATATTTTCATGTGCTGTATCACCAGCGAAGCGAATCGGAAGCTGATGGACGCGGACGTTACCGCCAAACGCGAGCTTTTGGATTGATAGCGATGACCGGAATAGAACTGGCGAAGGCGATACGGGCGGCAACGGGGAAGGTTTCAATCCCCATGCTGGCCGTGAATGAAGTTCCGTACATCAACGCCGAAAAGTCGGACCTGATTGCGTGGGCGCGTCGGATCGGTGACGGTGAAACCTTTATGACGCTTGAGCGTGACGGCGACGCGTGGATGATCGTTAAGGCGCAGGACTAACAGGAGCAGATATGACGTTCGAACAATGGAAGCGCCGCCCGGTGTATGTGGCGCAGTGCAAGACGGCAAGCCTGGCAATGAGCATGGGCGAGAGCACCCCGATGCTTCGCCTGTTGCCCGCGTACAGGACGCCCGCAGTGCAGAAGGCGCGCAATCGCGTCGCAGACGCCGCCCGCGCCCTTCGCGCACAAGGCAAGGCCGCGAAGTGGCCGAAAGATGAAGTCGCCCGAGCAACCCCGCTTTCCGCCGTGCTGGCGAACGTATAAGGATCGTCATGAAAACCGAAAACGCAGTCGAAACCCTACGCAGTTCGTTCACCGCCGCAGGTACGCGCGTTTTCATGGTCTTCGACCCGGCGCGTGCAGCCGCCCACAAGCCCGCCTACCGGCTTGCGACCCGTTGGCGTTGGCTCGCTGCATTCTCGGACGTGTGGGCCGCAGGAGACGCCTTTGAAGCGCTTGAAATGTCCGATTGCGCAGGACAAGAACACCTGTTCGGCAAATGGGCCATGAGCGAGACCCGCCGAGTCCCCCGCCATCACTTCGGCAACCAGCGCAACACCTGGGCGCGTGTGCGCTACCTGTTGAACTCGGTAGAACGCCGGATGCAGGGCCTACGCCCGCAGCGTTGCGGCTCCAAAGGATCGGTTGAGCGCTGGATTCCCGCCCCCGCCTAAAACACCCCCACTTTTTGCATCACGGCTATTGACTTCTTTGTTGTTGTGATTCATAATCTTCTCATCGACAACACAACGAACAGGGAACGCAAATGGCAAACATGAAATTCTACAGCGACGTGAGCGGTGAACCCGTCGAACTGAAGAACCCGTATGGCATGGACAACAAGGAATACCGCGCCAAGTGGCCTGATGTTAAGGGCCGCAAGTATGACGGGTTTTCCATGTGGGTTGGTCGTCCTGTTGACGGCGGCGAAGTCCAGCCGGTAACGCGCTACATCGAATACAGGTCGAATCCGAGCAAGCACGTTTGCGATTCGCGTTGCGTCAACGCGCAAGGCAAGATCATGAAGTGCGAATGCTCTTGCGGCGGCAAGAACCACGGCAAGGGCGCATTCACCCGGCTAATCGGTTGACCTCCCCACCCCCGAACCCGGCCCCGCGCCGGGGTTCCCCTACCGCATACAAGGCCCCGAAACATGAGCGCAAAGAAAGCCGCCGAAGCCCTTTACACGTTCGACGCAGACGCCCGCGAACTGATCGACGCCCTGTTCGCAGACCGCCCGCATTACGCCGTTCCCAACGAAGAAAAGCAACATGCGATTCGAACGATTGCCGGGACGTGGACACTTTCACTCGCCGCAGCCGCCGCAGGGGTAAGCGAGACCGACGCTCTAATCGCTATCGCGCACCGTTACTTGCATTGCGGCACTATCCCGGCGTCACGCTCGACCGTGCAACTCGCGATGACGGCCACCGTGTAACACGCCGTAGCGTCGCCCCACCGACCCGGCCCCGTGCCGGGTTTTTCGTTGGTCGCGTGAAATATCGAATATTCCATTGTTGAATCACGGAAAGTGGGTTATACTTTTTCCATCGACAACGCAACAACGTGCCACGGCACACGGGGAAGAAAATGGCAAAAATCGAATTCAAGGCGAAAGTGCGAACGATCCTCACCGCGCACACTGACGAAGTGGCCTACCGCTACATCGACGTGCCGCAGTTCAAGCGTAACCACTGTGATATGCACGCGTTCCGCACGCATCCGAAGTACGGCGGTTACGCGAATTCCGACCTGTTCCCCGGTATGCTGGCCCGCATCCGGCGCGACGTGTTCGGCGGCAACCCACTCCGACTGGACGCGATACCGGCAGGCGTGACTGTGGACGTGTCCGGTTTTCTGGCCCGCGTGACGTTCGACGCTTGAGCCGGGGCCACGAATGCGCAAACTCGGAAACGTAAACGCGTTCGTGCCGATGGTTGGCACGATCAACGGCAAACGGTTTAGCTTCGACGGCACCACGCTAGATCTGACCCGCAAGGCAATCGACGTGGGCGGTGAGGCGGGCGACCTGATCCAGAGCGAGTTAGGCCGTCACCGCCTGGAGTGCAACCCGCACGAATCGCGGATACCTGAAAAGTTGTGGGCCGACAAGGTGTTCCAGCAGTAAGCCCTGCCCCACCCGATCAACGACCCGGCTCCTGTACCGGGTTTTTTAATGTGCCGCGTCTGACCCCCGTAATCACTTGACGTGATTCATAAACTCCCGTACAATGTTTTTCATCGACAACGCAGCACTAAGGCCGGGAGCCACAATGACAAAGGAAATCGTTAAAAGCGTCAGTATCGCCAACATGGCAAACCAACGTGCGGCAATCATGGCCCGCGTAGAGAAGGCATTCGAACTGTTGGCCGAAGCTGATGCAATCGCCGCGAGCGCGAACATGGAACTCCCTGGCATCGACATTCGACAGTCGCACCTTGTCAAAGACAACACGCGCATTTGCGGCAAGCACACGACGAAGGGCGACGGGGTCAAGCTGGCAGCGCTCACCGTCGATTACTACGGTTGGTCGTATCTGATGAAGGAATCGGGCCTGATGACGTTCATGGACGCCGCAGCCCGCGACGAGTGGACCCGGCAACTCACCGAAGGCGAAGCACCGGCATTCACCGCCGAAAACATCGAAGCCGTGTTTCGCAACATTCACGCCGAGCGGGGCAACACGTTCGAACGCGGAATCATCAACTGCTTTAAAAATCTCTCATGGGACTACGCGACGAACCAGCCGTTCAAATTCGGCAAGCGTGTTGTCATGAAACACCTGTGCGACCGAATTTTCGGCTACCCGCAAACGGGCATTACTAGCCAACTAGCGGACTTCGCCCGCGCGTTTCACATTCTGGACGGCAAGCCCGAGCCGGATAACCGGCAGTCATTTGACGGCGTAGTTGATGAGGCCCGCAAAAAGGGAAAGACCGAAGCGGAAAACGAATATTTCTCGATCCGTTGGTATAAGAACCGCAACGGGCATTTGACGTTCAAGCGGCCCGACCTTGTGACGCAGATGAATCGCATCATCGCCAAGCACTACCCGCACGCCCTGGCATCCGAAGTGCGATAAGCAGAGACCCGCAGCACCCCGTCCCACCGAGACCCGCCCGAGACCGAGGCGGGCTTTTTCATTCTGTCGCACGAAAACACTTGCTGAATCACAGAAAAGGAGATATACTCTTTTCCATCGACAACGCAACACAGACAGGAACGAAAATGGCATACGCGCAAACCTTCGACAAACTCACGGCAATCAGCCTGGACACGTTCGGCCATTCGCAGACGTGCAATTATTGGTATGTCGTGCAGCAGTATCACGGCCCGCATACGGCGTTCCAGCACCGCGAAAACTTCATTAAGTGGCTCGACCTGTTGGGCCTGAAACTGCGCGAAGAACTTCCGGCCCACGGTACACACAAGGTTATGTGGATCGAAGGCACGTACCGCACGCAGATGCACATGAGCTATGACGAGTTTTACGCGCTGGAAGGTGTTCACACGCGCACGCTTTCGAATGGCAGCTACACGCTTGGCATCGTGACCACGGACGAAGACGGGATCAAGACGCTGCACAGCCTGAACCCGAATTGCAAGCACCGCCACGAATTCGATTATCAGGAATCGCGGGCAATGGTCGGCTGATCGACTGGCACCGCAGCAGAGAACCCGGCCTGAGCCGGGTTTTTCATTCCGGCGCACGAAAACACTTGCTGAATCACAATAAGGCTGGCATAATCTTTTCATCGACAACGCATCAGCAACGGGGTAAGCGATGGAAAAGATTCAACAGATGATGGCTCGCGCACTGGAAGCGCACGACATTAAGGCAGATTTCACGTTTTGCCACCGCAACATGTTGAGCGTAGCAGTGGAAGACGCCACGCAATTCGCGGACGCAAAACGCATTCTCTCGTTTGTGCCGGGTCTCAAGTTCGACAGCGAGACCAGCGACGACGAGTGCGGCCACTTCGCTTACTACACGTTCTGACTGGAGGCCGACGCAATGAACCTGACCACCACAGAGCAGCAGAAATTGACCGATGCAATGGCCCGTTATCACGCGGTACGGCTCGCGATCTACAGCCGCACGATGAGCGGCGAGCGTGAAGCGCAGATTGCAGCCCAATTCGCCTGTGACGCGGCACTGTCCGACATTAAGCGCAGCACACGCACAAGCGGATTCATGGGCGCAATGGCAGTCTTCGAAATGACGATTGAGGACTGTCAAAAGGCACTGACCCAACTGGACGCCCCTCAAATCCCGGCCCACCTGAAAAGCAACCGCGCCCACCTGATCGCCGTGTGCCGCGAGTACGAGGAAGCCCGAGCGCACTACGGCTCGACCACGACCAGCCCGCGCATTCTGGAAAAGAATGCCCGCTTTAACCTGTACGAGCTTGGAGGCATGGCGGCTACGTGGTAACGCAGGGCCGCGAAACCCGAGGTTCACAGGGGGCCGGTGGACGGTTCCCCGCATGGATAACTGGCATTGCACCCCGTTTGCTACCGCAAACCGGGCACAAACCCTGACGGGTACAGCCAGTTACCCACACTCGAAGGCTTTTCCCTAGTGAGATAGAGAATCAAAGTCACAACCGGCCACCAGAGCCGAAGTGATCGCACCACCGACGCCGGAAGAAAAACGAATATCCGCTTGCGTTCCTGTGATTCATTAAGTACAATGGTTTCATTCGACAGCGCAGTACAACACAGGAGCCGCACAAATGGAAACGCTCGAAATCGCAGGTACGCCGGTCAAGGTCAATTTCACGGTCGAACGCGGTCATAGCATGACGCAGGGCAATCCCGATTACGTTGCACTCGACGGTGCGGGCAAGCTGATTGCCACTATCAGTCTGCACTATACGGGGTTGCGCTACTCCGAGCGCTTTTACAACGTGTGTTTCAACGATGGTAAGGTCAGGCTCGCAGACGGCCTGGGCGACGCGCCGAACGTGATCGAAAACTATCTGTTCCGCACCCACTGACCGACGAAGCACCGAGACCCGGCCCCGAGCAATCGAGCCGGGTTTTCTTTTTCGTGTGATGCAAAAAGAGCTTGACGCCAATTGATGAATCACAGATAATACTCATATCGACAACGCAGCAACGAAGGCAAGGAGCCGAAATGAGTAACGGATTTTTCGAAGTGGCACGGAATTCGACCGGTTTGGTTGATGGTCGCGAACCTCTCCCCACCGAAGTTGAGGCGCGGATTATCGCTGCAACACTGGCGGTACAGCACGGAGAAGCGTTTCAGGTGTGGGGCAACAAAAGCCTACTCGACGTGATCGGCCCCGAGCCGACGCTGATCGTGGTAGCTGGCGAAGGCAAGCGCTGGCAAGCGCACTACAACCCGACGCCGCAGCGTTATGTCGTGACCGACACGCAAAGGCCCGGTTACGACTTCCCGGCAGTTCTGGCCGCAGGACTGGAAAGGGAAGACGCCGTAGAGGCTGTGAACATTGCAAACGAAAATCGGCGCTGGCACCCTACCCTGATCCACGCCCAAATTCGCGAGAAGCGCGCGGAATAGGGGTATCGCTGATCCCCGAGCGCAGCAGACGAAAGCCCGCCACTGATGCGGGCTTTTTCGTTTGTGATTCAAATAGTGCTTGACTCCATCGTTATTGTGATTCATAATGTCTTTTATCGACAACGTAGTAACGCTCAGGAGCGCGGCATGATCTACGAAGCACAACCCACCCCGGCCACCGTCGCGACGTTCGCACCGACCCCGGCAGCAGACGCGCCGAAGACCGCAGGTAACTTCGTGCTGATCGAGAACAAGAAAACGCATTGGTTCGAACCGACGCCGCACGCCTGGGACTTGGAGCAAGGAGCAACCCACCGCCTGATCCTCTCGCACGGCGAGAGCCGCCCGCTTCGCCTGTTGAAGACCGTCGCATACGTCGCAGTAGACGAGGCGGCAGACGGGACCGCAGTTTGGGAAAAGTGGCTGATTCGCGACCTCCGCGCCTGGGAACACAAACACTAACGACAAAGGCCCCGCGAGGGGCCACCCTCACACCATGACCGTTCGACGCTATTACAGACACGCCCGCAGCCTGGGCAAATTCAGGGCCATTGATTGCCTTGCCATAGCCCGCAAATGCGCGGCCCTCGATTGGGATGCAGCCGCCGCCCGCTTGATCGCCAATGCGCAGATCGCCAACCGGTCCACGCAGGGCCACCAGACGACACAGGAGCCAGTATGAGCGGATTGAGCGGACGCGTTATCTTCACGCCCCCGGCAAAGCAGGGAGACGGAAACACGCGCTTTGAAACGTGGAGCGGCGACGTTGACCATAATCGTTATGTGCGGATTCTTACGCGCCGGGTAGTGCGTGAAGGCACCGACGAAGCGCAAATCGAATTGATGATTGCGCAGACGCCGACCCGAAGCAAGGGCACGCGCACGCGCACGCAAACAACGTTCGGTTCGGTGGTTCTCAGCCCCGAGGAAGCCCGAGCGCTCGCACTGTCCCTGTGCCCCGAACTGGAACCGCCCACGGAAGACACGAAGAAAATCGAATAATATTTGTGACATGTGTTGACGTGATTCAACAACGATGGCATAATGCTCTTACTGGTTCAGCAGCGAGGGGCCAGTAAGACGGCGCAGCAACGCCGGATCGTCAAACTACCGGGAGTGCGGAACATGGCAGCAGAAGAAATCGAAGTTCGGGCGTTCAACAACGGCTGGAACGACGCCATGCGTGGCGTGTGGATGGCGGAACCAGCGGACTGGAAGACTAGCCGCATGTATGCTGCATACCTTCGCGGGCAAGACGCCGCCCGCATGTGATGAACCCCGGCCCGCTAACACAGGGGCCGCTTTCGTGAGCACATAATGAGGACCGAGGGAAAGGTGGAGTTATCGAAGGCGACGGCGGAAGAACTGGCCCGCGAGTGTCAGGAGCTACGCGACGAAATCACACGCCTTTGCTGGATCGTCCCGCCCCACGTTCTCAGCGGGAGCGTGCAAGCCGTTTGGGAGTGGAAGACAATGGCCCGTAGGGCATTGAAGATCGCGACCGACAACGGCAGCAGTTTCCGCAACTTGCGTGCTATGCGTTTCGTTATGGTCGAAATGGCCGACCCCGCGAAATTCGTCTATGACATTGTTGGGCAGAAGTAAGGGTCGCCCCGGCTTACCTGCTCGACGGCTTTGTTCAGCCGAAGCCACATGTTCTTGCATTTTGCATCGTCAACACCCCTCAAGTGTAGCGGCGTTTCAGCCGTAAACACTCGTTGCGGCGTGCCTCACTCGCGCCACGTTCAAGCATGGCCGTGCGCAAACGTTTGCGTCCGCGCGCGTGATCGGCACTCCGCGAGACCGCCCGCGATAACCGGCCCCGCCGTCGATAAGAAGCCCGCCGCGTGCGGGCGTTTTGTTGCGTAGACGCACGTCTCTAACATTATTGGTGTGACGAATGTTGACGTGATTCGTAAAGAGTCGTAGACTCTAATGCAATTGGGGATTGGTCCCTAAACAACGCGAGCCAATGTGCAGCAACACAGACGCCCGCCCACTGACAGGAGTGTGTCAAATGAAATCGCTTTTCTCGCAGCAAGCCCAAATCATTTTCGCAACGTTCGGCGGCATTGCCGTGAGCGCCTTCGCAATGCAGTCCATCCCCGGCCTCACGCTCTAACGTGGACCCGCTGGACGCCGCTCCATCGGGGCGGCAATCGAATATCAGGCACAGCAAACGCGGGGCTAACCGTTTGATGTGCCGAAGTACCGAATTGGATTCTCAAGGCAGAGACGCAGGGGCGACGCCGACGCCATGACAACGAACAGGAGGACAAGCGCATAGACCGCAGGAGGCCGGTATAGCCCCCACCATCGCCACAACCATAATATATTGCAATGAACACAACACGAGTTTTGCGGGAAATTACCCAAGGGCAGATGACCGAGGTTTCGGGATCGAGTATTACCCGTCATTCGACCGATTCCGGCCTTTTGACACGGCTCCAGTTCTATATCACGCCGGATTCGTCGCGCGTGATCCAGTTGGAGACCGAATGTACGGGCTTGCGCTACGGTATGCTTTCTGAATCGCGGCGCGTGTCAGAGGTCAAAGGCCCGGACTTGTTGCAGTTTCAGGTGCGCCACCGCCGCTACTTCTCGCCGCTTTTCGACGCCAGTGCGTAGTTGAGACCAACCCCGTGAGTGAGACCTACAACGATGCGAAAGCCATTCTTAAATGGCTCGCCCCGCGCGCCCCGGCCACCGTAGCAGAAATTGTCGCCGGGTTAGCCGTGGCCGAGAATTTGCGAAGCAGTTCGCGCGAGGTGTCGGACGCTATTCGATACTTGCTTGACCGGGAATGTGTGATCGCAGATAGCGGCCCGAAAACAGGCAAGGAGGCGATGCTTAAACGCCGCTACAGGGCGACAGGCAAGCCGCTACCGCCCCCAAAGGTGAAGCCGGGTATGCGGACTAGCTTCGACGCCCTGCAATCCGCCTGGGGGATGCACGTTGTTCCCCTGCAATCGAGCTTGACAGTGCAGCACTTCAACCTCGATTGATAAGCGCTGGCTCATGCCCCGCAGCAGACCCGCCCACCGAGGCGGGTTTTTCATTTGTGATGCAAAAAGAGATTGACGCGCACGTTGTTGTGATTCACAATGTCTTTTATCGACAACGAGGCACGGAGCCAACACCATGAAGCACGAAATTTTCAGCATCGCAGGCACGGCGAAGGAAGTTGCAGACGGCATGGCCCGCGCGTTTTTCATGAGCGCATTTGCCGCCGCTTACGAGGAAGCCGATGGAACGTCGCCGTTGAAGGCGCAAATCGGCAGCATGGCGGGCCGCAACCTCGCGGACGTACTTCCGGCCCCGGTTGACCCGGCAGCGCACCACGCCGCTTTTACGCTCGCCTGTGACTTGCGGACGAAGAACGACGCCACCGACCTTGCCGCGCTGTTCGAAAAGGCGCAGGACTTCTACGCGGGCGAGGGCGATCAGGAATTGACGCCCGATAACTTCGGCTTCGCGCTCGCAATGGAGGCAATGGGGGCAATGGGCACCGGCCTGGACGATGCTTTCGGGATGGCAGTCGCCGCCGCTGTATTGGTCCCGCATTGCGAGTTTGGTTCACACTCGCTCGAAATCGACTACTTCGGCTGATTGCCAACCCGCCCCACCCGAGAGACCCGGCCCTGAGCCGGGTTTTTCGTTTCCGCGTAGAAATATCCGATACTCCCTATTGCTGAATCACGGAAAGGGAGTTAGAATACTTTTCATCGACAGCGCAGTACCACTAAGGCAAGGAGCCACGCATGACCCGCAAGTACAAGCACACCCGTTTCGCCGGTCTCGTTTATCTCAACCAGATGCCCGGTCTGTGGCGATTCGTGGACGTACACGACGGGATGCCGAAGGAAGGCGAGGCACCGCGCGTAGTCGGCCCGCAATACAAGACCGAGCGCGAATTGCTGGCAGACGCTGACCGCTACGCTCGCGAGTCCTGGGGTTACGGTGCCACGCCGGATGAGGGAGAAACCCCGCTTGTCATCCTTCCCGCGCAGCACGCTCGCAAAGCTGGCTACGCTGGCGAACCCGCCTAATCCCACCGGACCCGGCCCCGCGCCGGGTTCCCCCCCCGACACCGTAGACAGGAATCGCCCGCATGGCATTCACCCCAAACATTCGCCGCCGCCGCCCGTCCACCGGCAGCGCCTACCCTGAAAACGTGGTAAAGATCATGGCCCCCACGATCGACCATGCAATGACGGCGATGGCCGCGCACTTCAAACGCCGCCACACGCACGGCAAGCAACCGGCCCGCAATTGGGTTCAGGCGGTCAAAGAGATTGACGCCGGTTCCGGCTACAGCACGGCACTGGCACAGGTCCGCGCAGAACGCACCGGAGCAAATGCCGCAGCCTAACCGGTCCCGAGAGACCCGCCCCCGATGGCGGGTTTTTCGTTTCTGAAGTACAAAAATACTTGACGTGATGCAATAATGCGGGCATAATTTTTACATCGACAAACGCAGCACGCACGGGAGACCGAAACATGAAGTTCGCAGCCAAGGAAATCCACGCAGTAGCAATCGAATTTCCGTCCGGTAAGTTCGGGTTCGCGGGTTTCAAGATTCCCGGTGTTCTCCGCTTCGATGCCACCGAGGAAAACATCGAGAAGGCTCACGAATGCCTGGGGACGCAGTTTCTTCCGACCCGCGCATTTCCCACGATGGAAGACGCCGAAGCCGCCCTTTCGTCGTGGCTCGCAGCGAACCCCGGCTACACGAATACCGGCATCGTCGCAGCAGTGTAAAGAATTTTCGGACGGGCGTTGTCGTGATTCGACAACGCCCGTAAGAAAGAGCTACCTGACCAACTAACGGGGCGTGAGAAACGCGGCCCCACTCTGACACAGAATAGGGAGAATCATGATGGCAACGAAGGCAGCAACGAAGACCACGCCGAAGGCGGGCAAGCGCGCACCGGCCCCGGCAGCGAAGCTCCCGAAAACGAAGCCCGCAGCCGCACCGGCACCCGTGGCGAAGACGAAGCCCGCGACGGCATCGAAGGCGAAGCCCGAGACCCCCGCAGCCGTAGACCGCACGGGCATCATCGGACGCCCGAGCAACGCCGAGCGCGGTATGGACAACCTGGAGCAGCGTTCTATCCGCATGACGCCGAATCAGTGGCTTGTCTATGACGGGATGACCCCGGAAAAGGTGCGTGCATGGCTTGACGCACAGGGCGAGAAGAACCCCGAGGTAATCGAGGCTGGCCGTGAAATGCAACGCGCTCGCGAGGCGAAGAAGAAGGGCAAGAAGTGAGCAGCGACGCACGGGCAATCGCCGCACTGATGGACGGATGGAACCGGATCGAATCGGCAGTTAAGGCCACGTTCCCCCAGGCGACTGACGAGCAGGTTTATCAACTGACTTCGGCCCTCATGAAACACTCATTGGGATTCTGAAACCATGAAAATTGCAGTCACCGAGCAGCTTTCGCCGGAATTCGCCGCAGCCCTACTGGCTGATGTTTGCGAATCCCCGATCATTGCCAATTGGGCTAACCCGGACGAAGACGCGCAAGGCGAGTACCGCGAGTACAGCGCAGACGGCAAGTTGACCGCCGCCCGCATTCGTGCAGACATTGAGCCGCTTCCCGGCCACGCAGTACAGCAGACGATCAACGGCGAGACGCTTTCGCTTGGCATCAAGAGGCTGATTGAAGGCACGGCGGAAACGAATCTGCACGCGGAAGCCGTGGGCGTAGTAGTGATCGCCGTTGTAGCTGACGACCCGAGCGACATTGACCAGGAGACGCTGGACACTATTGTTCAAGTCGGTCTGTATAACGACCTGATGTACGCCTGACCCCGACCCGGCTCCCCCGTCGATATGAAAGACCCGCCCCCAAGGCGGGTTTTTCATTGGCGCTCGAATATTCCTGTTGATGAATCACGTAAAGTGCGAGATAATAACAACTCGACAACGTAAGGCAAGGAGCCGTGATGACCGCACTGCATCAACGCGTTCGCGCACCCATTACCCCGGCAGTACGCGCACAACTGAAAAGAGATTGCAGCGACCTGAACGCGACAGCAGCACGCAAGCAAACGACGCTCGACAAATGGGACCACGCAATCGAGAGCGCAGCCGTCCGCGATCATTTTGAGCTTGGTTGCTGGCTTCATTACTTGACGAAGCAGCCGGAAGGTCAAGACTCTATCGCTCTGCGCGTGGAATGCGTGCGCCGTTTGTTCGAAGCAGGATTCGATAACCCGAGCTTCGCGTTTTTTACCGCGTTCGACTTTGGGGAGCGACAGTTCGACAACATTTTCGAACAGGGCGATTCGAAAGCTGTTATCGAAGGGCTACGCGCCCACCTGGGTTCGCGTATGGTTCGCGCCGGGTTCGAATACTTCGGATGGCCCCTTGTGGATGATCGACAAGCGGCGCTGTTCTAACCCGGCACCCGCCACCGCCACCGGCAAAGCCCTGTCACTCGACGGGGTTTCTTTATTGGATGCGCAGAAACAGTTGATGAATCACAGAAAGCAGGTTATACTCTTTCCATCGACAACGCAACACCGAAGGCCAGGAGCGACCCATGACGACGACCGCAACGAAAACCGATATTTCATACAAGAAAGATGGCCTGTTCACCACGTTCTTTGCGGACAGCCAGCAAGGAGGCACGGCAGTTAGCGACCTGATGACTCAGAACGGCGGATCGAACAAGGTTCTCACGATCCACGCCGACGCGGTTATCACGCAACTTCGCGCAGCCGGTTACACGGTGCGCAAGGCTCGCCCGGTCAGCGCGAAGGAAGTGGATTCGATTCTGGCGGAATTGGGCGACCTTCTGCCCGGTTGACGCGCAGCAGCCGTAGTACAGCAAACAAAGCCCCGACCATCGCGCCGGGGCTTCTTTATTGGAACGGCAATGCAGCACAGGATTGCAGTTGCAGGTATCAGAGAAGAAAACAAATAAATATCGAATATTCCACCGGCACAACTTGCGTTAATGAATCACATAAAGTACAATGTTTTTCATCGACAACGCTCGCAGGGGAATCAAGATGGCACGAAAATCCAGATACGCAGCGGCAATCCTGACTCCGATCATCCCCGAATCGGGCGCGCGGATCGGCAGCGAATGCGGCCCCGGCGAATTCGCCCGCGACAATGCAGGGACCGTCATTTGCCAGTACGAAGACCGTTGGGGCAAACACGCGCTTGTGCTGATGGACGCGGGCGGCACCCGAGTTTGTGAGGGGATGAATCGCGGCCCCGGTATCGGCTGGCACTACCTGTAACCCCTGACACTCACCGGCCCCGCCTGGGGCCATTGGAGACCTGATGGACAAGCGTTATAACGTGGGATTCGAAACGATTTTCGGTAAGAAAGTCGGAACGGTGGCAGCGGCGGAAAATATGGATGCGGCAATCAAGCAAGCCCGCGTCCGGTTCACGCTCCCCCTGAAACCCGGTTCCGCGTCGCAAGCGTGCGACGATGGCCCCGGCGATGAAAACTTTGCCCGCATGTACGAAATGCGCTACGGCGGCACACGGATGAGCGAGGTTCCCGCAGCATGAAGCCGACCACGGCATCCAGTAAGACCGAGACCCGGCCCCGTGCCGGGTTTTTCATTCCTGGCCCCGAAATATCGAATATTCCCCTTGCGTTAATGTGATTCAAGAAGTACAATAGTTTCATTCGACAAACGCCGCAACAACGTGCCAAGGCACAACGGGGAACAAGATGCTTCAAGCGAACCAACTCCGCGCCCATATCCGGGAAGTAACCGAAGGCCCGAAAGTGGCAAAGCCCAAACTGACGCGAGACCAGAAAGCGGCCCTGAAAGCGTATAACGAGGCGCTACGGCAAGAGGATCGATACCTGGGTTCCGTGTTCGCGAATGCAGCCGGTCAGCGAGCGATTGAAGGGAAAACCAAGAGCGCTTACGACCGATGCAAGGCCCTTGGAATGACTCACGAACACGGCCTGTAATGCCGCCCCGAGACCGCCCGCCGAGGCAGAGGCGGCCCCGAGGCCCACAGCAGCCCCGCAGACCGGCTTTAGCTTGGGCGACGTTGCAGATCATCCTGGACGCCGCCGAGACCGTAGGCGACGTTTTAAGCGCCCTCACCGATGACTAACGTCCTTTCCGTTCTCTACCTTGTGACTATGAGCGCCATTATCGGATTCGGCATCTGGTTCACCTGGCGACGCAGCGGCCCCCGAAAATAAATCACGCCGTCGCTTGCGTTGTTGTGATTCAGATAGTACAATGCTTCTCATCGACAACGTAGTAACGACTGGAGTGAGAAACATGGGTTTGCATATCGACGTTTTCCGCGCATCGCAAGGCGGCTCGCACATCGACTGCACGATGGACGGCATTAGCAGCAAGGCCGATCAACTGTGCATCGTCAACGTTCCCGGCCCGTTCAACCCGAGCGATACCATCCCCGCCGCGATGTTGGTCAAGGGCAACGCGCTGGGAACCGTGCAGATCGTCCCCGCCGTCAAACCGGGCAATGAGTGGATCGAGACGCGCCGCAACGCGTGCATGGGCGGCAACTACGGCGCGTCGTCCGATAGCCGTTTCAATGAAGCCGTTGAAAAGCTGATCGGCGGCACGTTTTACGGCGCGGTAGCGATTCACGACCGTTTCGAATAACCGGCCCATCGTGCCACGGCACCCCGCCAACAAAGCCCCTCCGCAGGGGCCTTTTTATTGCTTACCCCTTGTGTTGTTGTGATTCATGAACTATAATATTTTCATCGACAACACAACAGCAAGGGGATTCAAATGAGCGCAGGACGAGCAAAGGCAGGCGGGCAGATCGGCCAGAATGGCGAGTTCTACAAAGGCGGCACGTTTCTTCCGTCCACCGACAACCCGAAGCGCACGCCGACCAAGCGCAAGCGCGGCCCTAAGCGTGACCTGATCGCCCCCGGTGAGTTCGCGGAATACCCGGAAGGCCACGGCTCGATTTTCATGGTGATTCGCAACTATGTCGCGTTCGACAGACTGGCAGATGGCACGTTTGGCCCGTTCCGCCGTTCGGACAATGCCAAGGCAATCGCGTACCAATTCGGCGACGGGGCGATGCTGGATGAACTGATCGCCAAATACAACGCGGGCGAACGTTTCTTCCCCTACCCGGCCCGCCCCGAATAACGGATAACGGTGACGACGAACCCGCCCCGCGCCACGGCGCACCGAGGCGGTTTTTTCGTTCGTGAGTGCCAGATCGCCCCGCCGTGTATGCAAATCGCCTAAGTTTTGACGCTCCCCGGCTCGACAGGTATAAGAAGCGCATGGCCGCTCGCAACTCGCACCCGTGAGCAGCCAGGCACGAAAGCCCCTATCGTTTGAGGGGCTTTTCCGCATTCGTCGTCGCCTGAAATTGTTTGTGACAGGTGTTGACGTGATTCAAGAAGTGCGTTATGATTCTATTCATCGACAACGAAGCACGGGAAGCACAAAAATGAACGTCCAACAAGTGATAGCCGACCTAGAAACCGGCGCACTGACCGAAGTGCCCGAAGCCGCTAACCAGCGGTACTCCCCCACGCGCGGCCTGTCCGTCACGCAGCGGTTCTACATTTACCCGGATGATCGCCTGATCGCCGTGGATTCGTGCGACGGTCGCAACGACGCTTACGAACTGCGCGAAGGTTCGGACGAGTATGAGACGTTCCGCCACCTTTACCGTGACTACTTCGACGGCCCGACCACGGCCCCCACCATTCATTAATCCGCAGGGGCCGCGAGGCCCCCGCAGACCGCAGGAGACCCGCCGCCGAGCGGGTTTTTTATTGCCCCTGGCCCTTGACATAGTGAATCACAGAAAGGATAATAGTTACATCGACAACGCAGCAACGAAGGGGCACGAAATGAATCCAGATGAAAACATGGCAGCAGTCACGAAGCTGCTGGACGAGGCGAAGGCCAACCCGGCGAAGGTCGCGGAAGTCCTCAAACTCGGGGCGCACCTGTCCACGGCGACGCACTTGCAGCGACTCCGCAGCGCACTTAGCGACACCGAGCGATTCATCAATCGCGAAGGGCGACGCGACCCGGCAATTCGACCGGCAGACATGCAAAAGACGCTGGATTCTTACATTCAGCATCGCGCGAACCTTCTGGCGGTGATGGCTGAACTGTTGAAGCAGCCGCAGTAAGCGACGACCGAAGCCCGCCCCGTGCGGGCGACTCATCGAACATAAAGGCCGGGAGCCGCAGACCATGAACGTCCCTCACAGGGAAACGCTCGCACCCGAGCGCAGCCCGAGCAAGCCGCGCAGCCGCGCGAAAACAAGCCGCCCGCCCGTCAGTGAATGGATGCCCGACTTTGCCGCCCTGCAAAGTCAGCAGGTAGTGACCGGCATCGCGGACCAGATCGAAGCCGCCATTGCGACCGGCGCACTCAAACCGGGCGAGCAATTGGCGACCATGCGGCAAATGTCAAAGCGCCTGGGCTTTCACCTGAACACGATCAATGCGGCGTTCAAAGTAGCGGCGTCGCGTGGCCTGATCGCGAGCAAGAGCCGCGCCGGTTCCATCGTGCTACCCGTTGCACGCGCCCGCGCCCTGCACTGATCGACGCGCCGGAATATCGAATATTTTTGCGCTCTACTGTTGTTGAATCACAGAAAAGAGGTTATACTCTTTTCCATCGACAACGCAGTAGCAACCGGGAGCAGCCATGTACCACACGACCGAAACCCTCACCCGCAAGATCATCGAGGGCGCGAACGGCAACGAAGTGAGCGTAAAGCGTGCAGACGGCGCAGTTTTCACCGTTCGCCATATCGACGCAATGCGCTATTTCGTCCGCGACACGCGGCAGGAGCACGCGCCGGGTACTGGCTACGCCTTGAGCATGGCCGAAGTTTTCGACCGGATCAGCGCGCAGTAAGCGCCCCCCCAGGAGGCCCCGCCGTGGGGTCTCCCTCGCCACCCTGCCGACCACGGCAAAGGAGCCGCAGCAATGCCCGATACGACGACCGACTACAGCGAGCGCCGCGAATATGACACCCCGGCCACCACGGCGAATGCCGACCGCGCCACATTCGTTTTGAGCAGCATCATGGCCCGCTCAATCGTTACGCTTGCGAAGATCGCACGCGAACATCAGCTTTCGCTGATCGAACGCGAATTCAATAGCGTGCGCTGGACGCTGGACGATGAAAGCGAGGTTTCGCGCGAAGCCGCTTACCTGTGCGTCAATGCGGATCAATTCTGGTTCCGCAGTTGGGACGATGACCGCCACGCGCTCGCATCGACGCCTGTAAGTGTGGCCGAGCTTAAAGACACGTTCGTCATCGAGTAACCGCCCCGCTTCCCACGCAACACCCGACCCCGCCCCGTGCGGGGTTTTTCTTTTGCGTGATGCAGATAATGCTTGACGCTACTTGATGAATCACAGATAATAGCTACATCGACAACGCAGTAACAGCCGGGAGCCGGAAAGATGGAAATGAAATTTGTACCGCAAGTGATCGCAACGCTTCTCTGCGGAGCGAACGAAGTTGGCCGAGTCGTGGCGTTCAACTGCACGGGCACGAATCTGGACAGCGACCAACCCGAGACCCCGATGGCGCAAGCCGAGCGCTATAAGGCGACTTTCGAGCGCGACGGTAACGCGATGGTTCAAAAGGTCGCGGAGGTCTTGGGAGCAGACCGCGTGCGGTACACCGTTGTCGATGACGTGATGATTTTCGTTGGCCTGTAACCCGACCTGATAACCGGGGGGTGCCGACTGGCACCGCCTCACCCTCGACCGCAAACCGATATGAACCTGATCCCGAGCATTGCAGCAGTACAAGCCGCCCGCGTCGCCCTTGAGGCCGAATGCAAGGCAGACGAGGACGCCGGAATCCCGTTTTTCGACCGCCGCCGCGCAATCAGCGACCCGGTAATCACGCCGTTCGCCCGAGCACTGAAAGCCGAAGGATACGCAATCAAGCGCACCCGCGAGGACAAGGACGGCTGCGACTTGCTAGACACTTGCCCCGTGTGCCGGTCGCGCTATCTGTTCACGGCAATCAAGGACGGCCAGGAGACGAAGGCTTGCCCGCATTGCCACGACGCGGCGATGAAAGCCGCAGCAGCGCAAGCCGCAGCCTGAACCGGACCGCCCACCAGCAGCACCCGAGACCCGGCCCCGAGCCGGGTTTTTCTTTGGTCCCGCGTTTGACTCTCAAACCTGTATTGCGCAATACACACCGACAACCAAACCGAAGGGGCGCACAGCCTGGTGGACGGTTCCCGCATCCCTATGCACAAGCCGGGACAACTCGCAAGCGAGTTCCCCCACCTTGCACACAGGGCACCCTTGCGAGCTTTGCCTACGGCCTGACGCGCTCCGCTTGTCCCACGTAGATAGAAAACCTTTCCCCCCTCCCTACGGCCCGCCAATCGCGCCATTGAAGCCCATGAAAAGCAGCTTTGCAGTGAAGGGGGTTCGCTTGCCCCTTCGCACTGGCCCCGCCCCCGGCTGATCGTCCGCCCGCCGCCCTACCCGAAACGCATCACAAAAATATTCGATTTTGCGTGTGACATGTGTTGACAGACGTTGATGAATCACAGATAATAACTACATCGACAACGCAGTACCAACCAAGGCAAGGAGCCGAAAATCATGGCCGGTATGCAACACGCATTCGCACTCCGTCACGGCGTCAACAATGTGAAGTTCGAAGACGGCAAGTGCTTCGTTCGCGGCCAAAGCCGCAACGGTCAAACCGTGTGGCACTTCATGGGCTTGCTCGAATCCTGATCTATGCCCCGGACCACGCGCAGACGGTAGGACCGGAGCGCTACCAAATAACCCCGCCGCGTGCGGGGTTTTGCAGTGAGAGGGTATGACGCACCGCGCAGCAGCGCTAGCCCTAGCGCAACACCGGAGCAAAAAATATTCGATTATTTGGTGTGACAGGTGTTGACGTGATGCAAAAAGGTCTGTAGAATGTTTCTTACTGGTTCAGCAAACGACGCGGGCCACGGAACGAAGTTAAACTCAAACGCAACGGGGATTCAAAATGACGGACACGAACAACACGGAAGTCAAGCGCGACAAATCGAGCAAGGGCGCATACGGCGCAGAGGCCGAAGTTAAGGGTCTGTCGTTTGACCCCGCAAAGCTGGTTCTGGTCACGGACCCGGCAAACCCGCTGTACGATGCCCGCGTGCATCTGCCGATCAACGAGGCGATGGTTCTTTCGATCATGGAACACGGCGTCAAGCTGAACGTCACGGTCTACAAGAACCCGGAAACCGGCGATGTTGAAGTTGCAGACGGTCGCCAGCGCGTCAGGAACGCAGTTGAAGCGAATCGCCGCCTGGCTGAAATGGGTCTCCCGACTCGCTACGTTGCGGCTTCGATCATCAAGACGGTTCCGAAGCTGGCAGCACTCGAAACGAGCGCGCTGATGGCGATTGCCAATCAGTTCCGCGTCGAGGAAACGCCGATTACCCGTGCGACCAAGATGTTGCAGCAGTTGAATCTCGGCGTGAATGAGGAACGCGTTGCGGTCATGTTCGGCTGCGACGCGCAGACGGTTCGCAACATGGTTGCCCTGTTGGATAGCCCTGTAGCTGTTCAGGATGCAATCGACGCGGGCCAAATCACCGCAGCGCACGCCCGCCACCTGGGTAAGTTGCCCCCGGAGCAGCAACGCGCAGCAGTTGCCGAAATCAAGGCGGCGACGGCGGGCAAGACCGGCCATGACAAGAGCAAGGCCGCGCGTGAAGTAGTCGAGCGTGTGACGGCCAAGGGCGGCGCAAAGGCACCGGCCAAGGTCAAGGGCAAAAAGGAAATTCTCGCGAAGATCGCGGAATTCGAAGCCAACGGCGAAGCCGCAGCAGTCGCCGCCCTGAAATGGGTTATGGGTCTGGACGAAGCGACGGAAGGCGCAGAGGACGCGGGCGACGCAGGGCAGGATGCCGCCGCAGCGAAGGCGCAAGCCAAGGGCCAGCAGCCCGCAGCAGCCGAGCGCGACACCAAGACGGGCGATATGTTTGACCGCACCCGCGAAGGCGCGCAGGAACCGGCAACGGGCGACGCAGCGCAGGGAACGAAGCCCGCGCACCCGCTGCCGGTCGCGATGGCATGGCCCTTCCCGAGCGGCGTGCGTCACTAAGCGACGCGGCCCCGCTAGTACAGGGGGCAGTCAAGTCCGAGCCTCACCCCACAAAGCATCCCCGTAGCACTTCGCCCCTGACCTTCACCGGCAGGGGCATTTTTTCGTTTTTTTTGCATCACAGGTATTGACAGGCTAGTTGTTGTGATTCATAATGTCTTTCATCGACAACGCAGTAACAAACACGGGGAACCACGATGAACGCAACGACTAACGCAGCAGTGACCACGGAACAAATCAGCGCCCGCCTGGCCATGTTCGTTGAGCGCCTGACTTCGTTTCTCAATGAAACGAATATCAACGCGGCCCTGTACTCGTATGCTGTGACGCTCGAAGCGGGCAAGAATAATATCCGCATCGTTCGTTCGGAGGTTTCGAGCAAGACCGGCGAAACGATGAGCCACACCCGCAGCGCGTATGGCTTCATCGACGCCGCGACGGGCAACATTCTGAAATCCGATGGCTGGAAGCGACCGGCTAAGGGTGTTCGTGGCTCGATTTTCGCCGCCGACTTTTGCATTGGCAAAAATCGCCCGTGCGGCATGTATAGCGCGTCGTAATTCAAGATCGACACCCGAACGGAGCCGCGTCAGTCGCGGTCCCCGCCCATACAACAAACCGGAGCAAGCATGACAGAGGCAGTCAAAACCGCACTGGCCGCAGTTGACCGGACCTGTAAGGCGTGGCGAGACCACCCGCCGCTGATACCGGGACAGGCCACGAATGCGGACATTGCCAGCTATGAGGCCGTGCTATCCGAATTCGACGCTGCACGCGCCACCCTGGGCCGCGCCATCGACGCCGCACGCGCGGACCAACTCAGGGCCGCAGGACTGGCCCGCCTGATCTAATCCGCGAGTGAGACCCGGTGAGGTAGAATCGCGCGGCCTATTATTTCCATCTTTTCGTGTGACATGTATTGACAGTAATTGTTGAATCACGGATAATGGGAACCATAGCGGGACAACACAACAGCAGCTAACCGGGAGTCAACCATGAAAAAGACCATCGCAGTTCTCGCCGCCGCCCTCGCGCTCACCCAACTCGCCGCCTGTGGATCGTTCGATGACGGCAACCACGGCCCGAACGGGCAGCACTACTGGCACGGTCTCTGCACCAGCAATTGCAGCCTGGAAGATGGTCCGCAGTTGAAGGATTGGCTGCATGGCAAGACGAGCCGCGAAGTGGGCGAAGAAAACGCCCGCAAGGCCGAAGCCGAGCGCGAAGCCGCACACGAACACGAAGCCGCCACGGCCACGAAGGCACCGAAGGCGAAGGCACCGGCAGCAGCGAGCGCGACCAAGACGAGCGCCCACCGATCCCCGGTCAAGCGCACGGCAGGAGCCGCAGCATGACGAAGCTCGACGCCGACGCCGAAGCAGACACGGATTGATTACCGTTTCTGGCAAGGGTCAGCCCTACGCGTGCCGATGACGGAAAAACGGCAGCATGGACCGCTAACATCGCCCGCCGCCTGTATTGATTTTTGCATGACCCCCGGAGCGTTTTACCCCTGTTGCCTCACGGCGCAGGGGTTTTTTTTGTGCTTGCCACTTGCGTTAATGAATCACATAAAGTATAATGTTTTTCATCGACAACGCAGCACACAAGGCAAGGAGCCGAAAATGACGAAGCGAAAAATCCCCACGGTAACGCAATGCGGTATGACTCAATCGCAGCCGGGGACGAGCGTGTCATCCTGCAATGACCGGCGCGGCGAAAAAATGGTTTACATCCTGTCAGTCAATCGCTACTACCCTGACCTGAAAAACAACCTGGGCGGTCTCGGCGTGTTCAAGAAACTGGACTGCGACGGCATGGAGTTTCCGACGAGCGAGGCCGCGCACCAATTCGCGCACGAACGCGGATACACTCGCGAGTATTTCACGGCCCCGGACCTTCGCGCCCGCAACGTCGCTCGCGGCGATGAACTCAAAGCACGCGCCATCGCATTTAAGGAACGTATCGCAAGCGGAAAGCCGTTTTAACGACACCCACCGCTCCACCACGAACCCGGCTCCTGTGCCGGGTTTTTCGTTTCAGGAACAGAAAACACTTGCTGAATCACGAAAAGACGCGTACAATGTTTTTCATCGACAACACAGCAAGGCAAGGAGCCGCAGCCATGAAGAAAAAGAATTTCGTTGTTCCGCCGTCAAAGCCCCGCACCGCTTTGGTTGCCGCCGTGATGACGCGCACGGGTTCCGGCTCGCATCGCAAGAGCGAGACCACCCACCGCCAGGCCGCGAAGCTGGCGCTTCGCGCCGAGCGCTTCTAGGGGGTCGCACAGATGAACGCCACCACGAACCCCGGCGAAACCATCGTGGCCGCCGCTAATCGGTTCCCGGTAATCGACGCAGACCGCAGGGCCGGTAAATACCGGGCAGGCATGGCAGACGCGGCACTAGCGGAAACGCTGATTACTGGCGTTCACGCAGTAGCCGCCCACTACGGAACCCGCCTAGAAACGATTTACCCGCTTGAGGCAATTACGGATATGCCGTTAGTGACCTCAGATGGCAAGCCGTTCGGGCAAGGCTTGTGCGAAGCCCTCAACGCCTATTGCACGCCCCGCGCCGCAGGAGGCCGCACCCTCGGCATCACCCTGGGCGACGACAGCCGCCGCTGCACTATCAGCAGCTATGACGCGCGGAACCTGATCGAGCGCACGGCCAGCACTCTCGCCGGTTCCGCAACAACGTGGCTACAAGGGGCGCAAGTATGAGTGCCGATCCGAGAGCCACGCCCGAAGCCCTGGAGGCGTTCCGGGTCAAACTCAGGGCAGGAGATACGGCGGGCGCATTCGCCACCGTCAAACGCATGACGCCCGAGTGCGTGTCAATGCTGATGCTTGAAGCCGGGTTCAGCGTGCAAGACCATCGAGGCCGCAACGTCAAAGACTTTTGGGCGCACGTTCAATCCAACATCGTGAAGGCGTGCCGCGAGCGAAAGGACGGTTACGAGCTACGCGGCGAGGCCGAACTATTCCCCGCCTGATCGACGGCCACCGGCCCACCAGATGAACCCCCGCCACCGAGCGGGGGTTTTTTATTGGCGACGAAATATCGGATAGTTTTCGCTTGCCCCTTGTCTTGTTGTGATTCATATAGTACGATACACAGATCGACAACGCCGCAAGACAGGAGCCTGAAATGACCGCAGCACTCGCAACCTACGACACCCTGCAACCCTTCGCCCGCCAGATCATTGCCGCAGGCTACGCCGTGATGACCCTGCAAGACGGCACGCTTTCGGTGACGCTCCCGGTTCGCGGCCTTGCCCCGGTTGCCGAAGGCGACGACCCCGCCGTGAAGTACGTTGAAATCAAGTCGCCCGCAGACGCCCGCGCGTTCATCGTGCAGAATCCAAAGCCCCTGACCGCATATGCGGCCCGCGTTTCGCAATTCGGCGGGGTGATGGCTGATTCGAACGCCTTGGAGGAAAAGATTCTCAACTGGCTCAACGGCGCGGCATCGCGTGAAATCATGTGCATCGGCGGCGAAACCCGCTACTACCGCGCAACGAGCGATGCAACGATCCGCAGCGAAATCTGCATGGGGATGCTTGCCGTCCGCATCAACGACCGCCGTTACCTCGAAAATCAAATCCGTTTCATTGGCGAGTAAGCGCCACCGGACCCCGAGAAGCCCCGCCGCCGAGCGGGGTTTTTCTTTTGTGATGCAAATAATGATTGACGTGACTTGCTGAATCACAGATAATAAGCATATCGACAACGGCAGCACACACAGGAGCCGACAGCATGGAAACGAAAGCATATAAGGCAGCACTGACCCACTTCGACGCACAGACCGAACAGGGCGGGGCCTTCGTGGTGTTCGACCGCAAGAGCAAGACGCGCTACGCCACGCGCCGCGAAACCGCCGCCGTGATGGTTGAACTCCAGTCGCTCCCCGATCACTCGCTTTGGAATCTCGCCAACGCCTTGCCGGGTATCTCGGACGCGTTGCCCCGCCCACGCCTGATTAACGCGTTTCTGGCCTATCTGCATGGGTTCTATCAGGGTTACGAGGACGCCCGCCAATACTTCACGGACCACCTGACCAAGCTGCGCGAACTGATCGCTGACGAGCAGGCAGAAAACGCGGCATTCGAGGGAGCCGCCCGAGCAAGCGCAGTCGGAGCATAAGCCCCGCCCCTCACCAGACAAGGCCCCGCACTGCCGGGGTTTTTTTTCATCTATCCCTTGACTTCATGAATCACAACAAGGATAATACTCACATCGACAACGCAGCACGAACCGGGGAACGAAATGGGCCATATCTCGCAAGACGCAAAGAAGGCGGTCGCCACGCAACTGAAAACGATTATGCCGAAGGGCTGGAAATGGTCGTTGGCCGTGCGCGACTACTGTGAACTGTCCCTGACCATCGCGAGCGCCCCGGTTGACCTGCTGGCCCTGTACAACGCGAACAATCGCCGCAACCCGGTGCGGGGCTATGTCCAGATGACGAATCACGGTCTGGTCGATAACTTCAAGGGCGACGCGGCAATGGCTGAAGTGTTTGGCAAGATTCTCGCGGCACTGAAAGGCCCCGGCTACTTCGACCGGTCGGATTCGCAGCAAGACATTACAGACGTTGCGCACTATATTCGCGTCAACATCGGCAAGGACGTCAAGCCGTTCGCAGTCACCGCCGTTTAACCGATCAACGAGGCCCCGCGAGGGGCCACACAGAGGACAGGCCATGCGCGCCAAAATGATTACGTGTGAACCCCGGACCCCACTACGCACTCTAGATGATTCGACCGTGGACCGTGAGCGGGCGATTCGCGAGTATGGCGAAGAAGCTGTTGCAGCCGCCGACGCACGCCCGGTAATCGGGGTTACGATCTGCGTAATTGACGAGGAAGGCGCGCGCTATAACGCGCTTCTGATCGCCAACGGCGACGGTTACGCGCTCGCCATTCTTTGAGGGACCAGCCGTGACCACAACCGCAGTGACATTCCGCAAGGTGAAGGACGCGCAGCCTATGGGCGAGTACAAGCCGACTGCCGTTGACGAGGCGAAGAAGACCGCAGACTTCCGTATCCTGTCAATGGGGAGCGGGCGTCACAACAGCATCGCATGGCGCGATGGACGCCGCGAGAACGTGACGAGCCGCGAACTGGCGAAGCTACAGAAGTCGCACACGTGGGCGACCGACTTCTAAGCCCACATCGCCCGACCGACAACCCGGCCCCGCGCCGGGTTTTTCATTCTGGCGCAAAAAAGGCTTGACGGACATTGTTGAATCACAGATAATAGCTACATCGACAACGCAATGACGGAGCCTGACATGACCGATGAAAAAGAACTGCACTCCCTGATCGAACGTATGCGCGCCCACGGTTGCGACCTGATCGTGAAGTTTGAGGAAGGCAGCGCAGGCAAGGCCACGCACCCGGCAGGCTACATCGACACCGTGCAATTCGTGGGCGTCAAAGGTTGCGGCCCCCACCCGTGTTCGTCTATCACCGCCGCCGAACGTATGCGCGAAGTGCTGGCCCGTCTGGATCGCGAGAACCCGGCGAAGGCTATTCCCCGCGCCCCGGCTCCCCTGACCGGACAAGCCCCGCGCCGTGCGCAGACCGTCGATACGCGTTACGAGGTCGAGAACGCCCGCGAGAAAATTAACGGATACTACGAGCCGACCCCCTACGAACGCACGACCGGCAAGCAGGCCGAGGCATTCGACCGGGCGAAGGCTGAATGCGTGATGCACTTGCAGCGGCAGCTTGCTCTTGTGGAAGGCATGACGTTCGACCAGTTCAAGAGCCGCCGTTAAGCTACGGATCAACCCAACCGGCCCCCGCCCGCCGACGCGGGTTTTTCCGTTTCTGGATCGCGACGCGTTTCCAGCCTATTTAAGCCGTTGCCGCCCCTCCCGGTACTTGGGCACCGGCAGAAGCCGTCCAGCCCCGCCACGGGTCGGGAAATCAGCCCGTGGCCCGTTGCTGGATGCGGGCAGGACTGGCGCCGGAACTCACCAGAACGACCCTACCCCCGGCAACGGCCTGGAACTCCGCTTGCAAGCAAGCTGCGCGGGCTTCGCCCTTGCGTCGTTACGCAGTGGTCTGTCCTACTCATCGGAGACGGCACGGGATTGCTACCGGGCTAATGTGCGTCACGTTCCGGCTAGGGGCGGGCTTCGCCCTTCAATGGGCTTTCGCGGCATATCCTCAGAAAAATAAGATGAACCGTTTTATTTTTCTTCCGGTATTCCACGGTCCCATTGACCCTATCCGGCCCGCACCGCCCACGATCCCTACCGCAACCCGACCGACTCCGACGAGCAGGACAAAACGGCCCCCGGTTTGCTTCACTCCAATGATTAGGGTTTGCTTCGCAAACAGGAAAAAGCAACGATCCGCACCCGGCCCGCCACGCTCGGAGCAGTAACTTAGCCCCCTTCTGAGCACAAGCATTTTCGGCATTTTATTTTTTGCAATCAGTTCGTTACAAGTGTTGACGATCCCGGCGCACAGTGCGAGAATGTGAATCACGACAACGTAGTAACAACCGGGGCACTGGCCCACCGGAGCCGAAAATGACCATCGCCGCAATCGCACAAGCAACAGCCGCCGCCGTTTTTGCCCTGGTGATCCTGTCCCTGATCGCGCCGCAGACCGCCGCAGCCGTGGCCCTGATCGTTTGCCCCGTGTTCATCGCGCATACGCTTTACACCACCGTTCGCGACCTGATGGCGGGCGACGAAATCGGGGTAAACGGTTGATTTTCAGACGTTTATCGCTAAGTAGTCCTTGACATTGATTGTTGAATCACCGATAATAGAACCATCAAAACGCCGTATTCGCCGGGGGCCTGAAATGACCGCAACGCAAATCACCGAAGCGCAGGAAATCATCGCCAGCTTTCGTGCATCGCGTGCGGCAGAGAAGCGGGCAGCGCTTGAGGAAAAGAACGCAATCAACGCAGCCCGCATGGCTTTCTGGTCCCGTTGGGACAACGGCGTTCCCGCCGACCTTCACCCGAAGGTTCGCGAAATCATAGCCCGTCAAGGCGTGATCGTGCTGAACGAGCGCGAAGCCGTTCACGGCAACGACGCCGACCGCGAACAATGCGCCCAAGATGGCGCGGACATGATTGAAGCCGCCCGCGTAGCAGCGGGAGAAGAAGAAGCCGAAGCCGAAGCCGAAGCCGCCGCCGCATTCGAGGCGCTGGACGGTTATGCTGAATCTTACGAACTCGCATACCTTCACTAAGGGAGGGTTTAGCCGTGAACACGTTTTCTCAGCAATCAGCACTCAAGACCCCGAAGAACGCGCCGACGCGGAACCCGAGGCAAGGCACGCGCACGGGTAACGAAGCCCTTGCAAGCATTCACGCCCTGTTGAACGCGAAGTTTCCGCGAGGATCATCATGCAGACCGTAGGAGCGCCCACACGTCAACGCGGGCCGATGCTTACCCTACTCGCTGGCGTGGTCGTGGCGGGCATTCTCGCCGCCCTGATGGTCAACGTAGCGCATACGGCCACGGCTCGCGCCTGTTACAAGACGCTCGCGCTAAAGGACGGCTCTAGCTACTGCGCACCGAGCAAAGCCGACTATGACGCGCTTATGTGGCACAAGGCACACCCCGGCATGACCCGATAACCGATTTTTGCCCCGTAATACCTTCGCCCTGACCCTCACCGGCAGGGTTTTTTTTTGCTTACCCCTTGCGTTGTTGTGATTCAAGAAGTATAATCTTTTCATTCGACAACGTAACACCGGGAGCAAGACCATGAACGCTGCAAAACAGATCATCGAAGCCGCCGCAGCTATCCGCGCAAGTGACGCCGCAATCGAGACGAAGGAAATTCCGGCAGCGCAGGCACGCAGCGCAGGCACGCTTCACGCAGCAGCCGGGATGATGGCCGTGGCCCGTCACCTGGGTACGAGCCTGATCCAGATTCACGCCGCTAATGCCGTCGGCCTGTTTGCGCTTGCCAGCCGCCGCGAGGCAGGCGACGCGCAAGCACCGGCATTCACCCGCGCGTTCCGTAACACGCTCGACCTGTACGTTAGCAACTTGCGCATGAACCCGGCAAAGACCGGCTGCACGATTCACGTTGCAGACGCCCGCCGTATCGTGTTGGCCGTGGCCGACGAACTCAGCGCCGCATAACGAATACCGAAGCCCGCCCCCGTGGCGGGCTTTCTTTGTCGTGATGCAAAAACAGTTTGACTTACATTAATGAATCACAGATAATAACTACATCGACAACGCAGCACGAACCGGGGAACGCAGATGACCAACGCAACGACCGCAGCAAAGACCGTGAACGTCGCAGACCTGACGCGCGAACAAAAGTTGACGCTGATCTACCGCCACACGCATTCGGACTTCAAGAGCAAGATCGGCAACGACAAAACGATTTTGACCATGCGCAACGGCGCAACGTGCCTGGTCGGTCTCGTTGACCTGACCGACGCAGAAATCGCGGACAAGCTGGATTACGCGGTGAGCAAGGAAAAGAAGCGCCTTGCAGCCGCAGCAGAGAAGGCCGCAGCCTAACCCACCAGACCACGACCGGCCCCCGAGCGGGGCCGCAGGAGCGGACAGCATGAGTTATGCGACAAACCGATTAGGCGACGTTGGGGCCGTCTATCACGAAATCTATTGCCCCTTCACGCTGGCCCGCAGCGCCTACGCTGAATGGGCGATGGTCCGAGTGTGTGACCTGACCGGCGACGACGCAGCACGCGCCCGCTATCAGGCGGCAGCGATTGACTACGCAGAGCGAGCCGGGAGCGCCGCACACGACCACGGCACGTACGCCCCCGCCCTGTTCGATGGTCTCGAAATCCTGTCCCTTGCCTGGGAAGACGGGTACGCGGAGGCCGAGGGCAACGCAGAGCAAGCGGCCCGCATTGAGAGCGCGCGGGAGGACGCCGCAGCACGGGAGCGCACGGCCCGAGCTATTGCCGTGTTTAAGACCGGCAGCGGTATCGGCCTGTTTTGCCTGCAAGGCAACCGCGAGACATTGACACCGCCCACGCTGGCGAATCCCCGGATTGATGAGGTAGTGCGCAAGCCGCTCGAAATTCGCGCTATCGACGGATCGTTGATTAAGGCATGGCCCGCGCCCGCCGATGGATGGACACAGCCCGAAGTGTTCGCGATTCTCGACGGTGACGCGGCAAAGGCAGTCGTGCAGGCCGTAACAGAAGCCTACATAGGCGACGAATGGATTGGAGGCACCGAACTGTAGCGCGGCCCCGCCAACGTCACCAGCAGCCCGAAAACCCGCCCGCCCGCGTGCGGGTTTTTTAACACCTGGACTCCGCGTGCAGGCAGCAAACCCCGATGGAATCAAGTGCAGAATATTCGATATTTCGGCGTTACAAGTGTTGACGAATCACAGAAAGGGGCCTATAATCTTTTCATGGTTGAGGCGCGGTGCAGCAACCGAAGACAGGACAAAGGCAAGGAGCCAAAACCATGAATCAAGGTGTTGTTCTCAAAAATACGTTTGTCGCCGGGTTCGTATTCGTTGTTTACGCACTTGTCTTTTTCGCACCCTCCCTCTGGAAGTAAGACGGAACTAGCGCCCCTGTCACCCGGCAGGGGCAACCACACGACAACGCAGCACCCACGGCAAAGGAGCCGACACCATGAAGAACGCAATCCGTTTCATCGCCGCCGCACTGATCGCCGCCGCAGCAGCCCCGGCCCACGCCTACGGCGTTGTGTACGTCGCACCGAGCGCCCCCGCGTACTACGCGCCGCAACCCCCGGTCTATGTCCAGCCCGTCCCGGTTTACGTTCAACCGGCCCCCGTGTACTACTCGCAGCAGCCCGCCCCCGTGTACTACTCGCAGCAGCCCGCCCCCATGTACTACGTTGACCCGGCAGTAGCAGGCGCAGCCGTCGCCGTGACTGGCATCGCCTTGGCGCTGGCAATCAGGGGCCATCACTACGCGCCGGTACATCACTACTGGCACTAAGCCCCGGCCCCGCCGATGACCGAGAACCCGCCCACCGAGGCGGGTTTTTTTATTGTCCGACGCTTGACACTACTTATTGAATCACGGATAATAGGGACTCATTCGACAACGTAGGACGGGGATCAAGATGAACACGGACGAGCAAGCAGCAATGACCAAGGCAGCAAACATCGTGCGCTATGTGCGTAGCTTCGACGCGCAGAACGTTGACCACGCCGCAATCGTCGCCCTATTTCTGCACGAGGCAGCCGGTTCGATCTTCGGGCGATTCGAGGCCCGCATGACCGCAGCCGATCAACGCGCCCTATTCGGTAAGTTCGTGGGCAAAGGCGTTATCTGCATCGACGGTAAAGCCGAGACCGTTTCAATGCGCGTCAAAGTGTGCTTTGGTCTGGATTACGACTACCGAGGAACGACCCCCTTTCGCGCTCTCGCCGTTCACTGACGCGACGCCCGCCCCGGCTCGACCGGGGCCGATGGAAATATTCGATATTATGCTTGACTTATCGAATCACAACAACGATAATACTTACATCGACAACGCAGTAGCTACCGGGAGCCGAGCATGACCGAAAACCAGCAAATCGCAGCAACGATCCTGAATCAACTCGGGGGCCAGCGCCGCCTGATCGCGATGACGAGCGCAAAGGACTTCGTTGCAATCGACAAGGGCGTGCAGTTTGCCATCGGCAAGAATAGCAAGGGCATCAATAAGGTCCGCATCGTTCTCAACGCCGCAGACACCTACGATGTTGAGTTCGGGTTCGCCCGCATGAACTGGACAACGTGCGAACACACGTGGGCGGTGAAGGACGAGACCAAGGGCGCATACGCTGAAATGCTGATGGACCTGTTTGAATCCGCGACCGGCCTGTATCTGACGTTCGGCACCCGCCACTGATCGACAACCACAGCCCCCGCGTGCTAAAGCACAGAGGGGCGCACCGGAGGGAAACACATGGGCGGTAAAGCGAGTAGCGGCGACCCGTACCGCGAGCGTGACGCGCAAGGAGCGAGGCTAAAGCGATTGCTGGCGCTGGCGACGGTTGCACGCCACCGCGCGGAAATTACCCGGCTCACGGAGCAACTGAAACGCCTGGGAATCCCGGCCTGATTGGACGCCGAGCGACACACCGAGAACCCGCCCCGTGCAACAGCACATCGAGAGGATGTGCCGCGACCGCCACGCGGGACCCGCTCCCCGACCGATGAACCCGGCCACCGCGCCGGGTTTTTCTTTTCCGCTGCGTGACTCCCGCGCCTGTGACGTTCCCGCCTGTTTTTTGACGCCCCGGTTACGGTGATGCAGAATCGTTTCAACGAGCAACGAAGGGCGAACGAACGAGATGGCAGAGGCCGACACGCAGGCGCATCGACTAGCAGAAGCACGACGCGCCCACTCCGCAGCACTGGAACGATGCGACATGGCGCAACGCACATATCCGAAAATCTACCTGCTGAACGAGTACGCGAGCATTCAGAACGCCAGCGATGGCCGCGTGAACGATGGAGGCCCGGTAATCGCCCCCTGTAGCGTGACATGGGACGCCGACGCATTCACCCGCGTAGCCCGTCACATCGAGGCCGACACGGGCGCACGTATGGCCGAACTAGGACTAGACCCCGCCGCTTACGGCATCCGGTTCTAACGCCACCCCCACCGACCCGGCCACGCGCCGGGTTTTTCATTTTGCGGAAATATCGAATATTTGCAGCACAGCCATTGACATTTGTTATTGAATCACAGATAATACTAACTCGACAACGCAATAACGGACGGGGATCAAGATGACAAAGCAAGAGTTTTTCGCGCAACTGGCAGCGCTCTATCAAGTTGGCAACCGCGCTGATAGTACGGAAGCGAAGGCCGAGGCGGGCGAGACCTGGACGAAATGGCAAATGGCGGGCACCGCGTTTTGCGCCAAGATTGACGATGTGATTCGCGAAATGGTTAAGGTCGGCGTACTGACCGAGGACGAGGCCGCGAACTGGCTGGAAAGCGTGGACGCCTAACCAGCCGCAGCAGCAAACGAAAGCCCCGCCAGATCGACGGGGCTTTTTCTTTTCCGGCACCCCCGGCCCCCCAATGCTTCAATCGTCCGAGTCGTCATCGTCATCGACCGGACGCCGCCCGTTGGGCCGGTTGCCCTTTTTGATACCGGGCAGCATTTGAGGCGCGTTGCAGTCTTGCCCGCCGCACAGGACACGAAGCGACGGACGGCCCCATGCGTTTTCACCGCACACCGGACAGGTGAATTTGACCCGGTTCGACTTGTCCTTGTCGCGATCCTTGCCCCGGTCTCCTGGCTCGACAATCAGACCATCCGGCAATTCGTTTTCTTCGTCATCGTCCGAGTCGTCATCGTCATCGTCGCCGCGCCCCGGCTTTGGCGAACCCGGCTTGTGACCGTTCTCGCGCCCGTGGTCAAGCGCAATTTGCGGAGGGTAGCGGTCTAGCCATGAGAGCGTGAATTCATCGGTCAGCAGCTTCGCGCATGCCACATCGAACGGGCCGCCCTCAATGACGTAATCCATCATCTGATCGCCGGTCTTTCTCCCGCCTGGCTTGCCCGTGTTCGACGGCATGAGGCCGACTTTCTGCATCATGTCGCCCCATTCCTTGTTGTGATAGCCCCCGCGTCCCGGCTTTCCCTTTTGCCGTTGCCACGTGTGAACCATTTCATGCACAAGCGTTTGCAGGGTCTCGCGAATCGACCGCGTGCTAAACCAGCCTGGATTCATCGCCAGTTGATCCACGATTTCACCGGAGCGACGGCCAAACCGTTTGTACGCGCAGTAACCGAGGGTCCGAGGGTTGTTGTGATCCAGCGTCAACAGAACCTCATCAATCTCGCCGTCGAATAGCTCGCGTTTGAAGAACGAGTACGCGTGTTCCAGTTCTGCATAGGCTTCCGCCGTTGGAGTCATTGCCTGATCGCTTGCCATTGATTTTCGTTCTCTCAGGTGCGGGTACGGGTTCAAATATTCGATATTTGTATTGCGCAATACACAGCAGCCGCCACATTTTACGGGGTGTAGGCCGTGAAACAATCGCGACCTAAAACCCGAGGCGTTCAATCGCCCGCGTGGCGTGGGTTTACGCCTGTTAGCGGCGAATGTTTCACGGCCCATTTTCCGACCACAGGGCAAAGCAGCGGGCAGGCACGACTACCGGGGCAGAAGATCGGACATGGCACCAACGTTTGTAACGGTTAACACGTAATCCGTAATTTTCGATTAGTAGCTACGGTAGCTACCATAGCTACCGTAGCGCCCGTACCAACCGTAGCACCCTGACTCGGATGGTAAACGTGTATTGCGCCATACACATCGAAGGGGCAGGCGCGAACGACTTACATTCGACCTGCCGCCGCATGATCGTGGTAGCTACTCTAGCTCGCTACCGTAGCGACCATAGCTACAGTAGGCACTACGCCACATCAACAGCCGACCACCACCCGAAATACATCGCCCCGGCCCCCTTGGTCGTGTCGCCGTTTTCCCCGCCACTCACTGCCAGCGGACAGCGAGCGTGTGTATTGCGCACTACACACCGGGCTGCAAGAAAAAGCCCCGTCGATTAGGACAGGGCTTGTCCGGTAGCGTTGGTAGCTACCCAAGCTACCAACGCTACCGAAGGAGCAGGGCCACGACACCGGCACCGACCAACGACCCGACGAGAGCAGCGCCACCGGCTACCACGGCCAGCTTTGCCGACTGGTGTTTGACCGTGCGACCGACCGCCACGGCAATCGGAACCGCGAGGTTGTCACCGGCCTTGGCTTCAAAGTCGCGAATCGTTTGAGTCAGTTCGCGGTGAGCGGCGACGAGTTCACGCTGATTTTCAGCCGACATGGTTTCCAGACGCCTTGCCGATTCAGCCATAGCCTCCCGTACTGCGTCAGCCGTGACAAACATTTGCGTCAGCACTTCCGTAACCGTTTTTTGCGCGTCGAGAATGTCTTTCGATTCGCCAAAAATCAGTTCAAACAGCAATTCCTCTTTCGACGGCGGGCGCTGGATTTTCCCCGGTTGATCGCCGGGGGCAGAACCGACCGCAGCCCCCGATTGCGAATCGGCTTCGCTCATTAGCGGACACCCCGCGTCAGTTCGCGGAATGCCGCATCGAGATTGCGACGCATCGGAATCGCCTGTTTCGTCCAGCGGTGCAGCTTCCCGAACTCAGCGGCCTTTTCCGGCTCCGCTCTCGCCATCGCCCGATAATCGGGAATAACCGCGCCTTCCGGCCCGAGCAGATCGTCAAAACTCATCTTCTTAGCCGAGAGGTATTCGAAGACTTCGGAGCGGTGGATAAACGCCTTGCGACTGGCCCACCCAATATCCAAGTCTTTAACCTGTTTGAACAGGTAGTCGAACGCTTGACGTTCTTCGTCCGGGTCTTCGACTTGATCGAGGTTCGTTGCGTCAACGAAGTTCGGGATAAACCGGATTCGGTTTTTATTCACGCCGAGGTCCTGAATTTCCGCGCCCGTCGCAATGCTTTCGTTGACGACCTTTCGATCCGCCGTCACCGGAATAACGAAAAGATCGAATTCTTCGTCAATGTCTTCCGTGCGCTCCATCGCGCTTTTCAGCGATTCGATATTTGACGCACCAACGTCTAGAACCGCCGAATCGAGTGAGAACATTTCGACAATGACTTTGCCGAGTTGCGACCCACGGATTTTCTGAACGCCCTCGACGCCCAAATCCGCCGCCGTTTCGTTCACGGTATCCATCGCGAAGAAAGTCGCACCCGGCAGACGCGGGAGCAGAAGGAAATTCGCGACTACGGTTTTACCAACGTTGCCGCCCTTGTTCATCACAGCTATTTTCATATCCGATATTCCTTTTAAAAATCGGGGTTGGTATTTTCCCGCCGAAGTCGTATCGCCACTTCTTTAGGAGTTTCTTTTCTTTCAGCCTGTCCTGCTGAAACCGGCTTAGTTGCAGTCAGTGCCGCAAGCGCCTTTGGTATGCCCGCCGTGGGCGTGGTCGGCACCTGTGTTGCTTGATCCACCTTGTCCGTATCCGTCGCCGGTTGACTTGTGGCCGTTAGCGGTTGTGTCGCAGTCCCGTGGGGGTTTGCCTTGCCTCGGGCTTTCCTCGCCCGTGCAATCGCGCTCAGAAAGCCGTTGAACCCGATGCTCAGGCCGTGCTGGGCGCAGATCACCTCATGTATCTGTTCCCGCGTTAGCCCCCTGGCCAATGCCGCTTCAATTTCATCCAGCATGGCCCGAATCACAGCGGATTCATGCTTGGGTTTCACTTCCGTCAGGGACATTGCATGTTTCCTCCTATGACTGCATCCGACGTGCATCCGGTTCGGATTCTACCCGCATCTAGTCTGCATCCGCAAGTGTGGAAACAGCATCCAATGTGCATCCATAGTGGCACTAGTTAGAATCTATGTCGCATCTAACGTGCGTCCGAGATATGGAAAGGTGTTGGGGAATAGATCGAGACGTGTTTTCGCGACCGCAAACTGCCCTTAAACGCGGTTGCTCGAAATGGTTTTGGAGGTTGGGCACTGCCCTTAAATAGCCATACACCATACGCAAGCGCTTCGCGCTTGCAGAAAACCTCGCAAGATTTTGATTCTGCTGGATAAAGGGGCTATCGTTGGGAGAATTTTTCGGGGTTTTTTGTTGAACATCGGTAAAACGCTACTCCATGAATGCTAGACCCCATAGGTGTTTCATTGTTGAAAAATCGTTGAACGTACAATCAATACTTGTCACGAAATGAGCAAATACACGTCAATAGGCATCCGATGCACGGTCGCAGAAAAGGCCGAACTTGAGGTCAGGTCGGGCGGCAACCTGTCGGAGTACGCCCGGAAACTCCTGTTCGAAGACCAATCGAGTGCGCTATCGGAGGTTCACGCCCGATTGGAGGAACTGATTGAGTCGGTGCGCGTCCTGAGCCAGCAGCAGAGCTTGACCGGTGAGGAAATACGGGAGGCGTTGGCGAAAGTCGGATCGCCCCCGGCACCGGCCAAGGTAAAGGCGAAGACGGGCGACGACGCACCGACGAATTCCAATCCGGTCCTCAAAAGCATCCTGCTTGAACTGCTTTTGATGCAACGGAGCAGCCGCGCCCGCAGCGACCTCAACGCAATCCATGCCGAAATTGAGCGCCAAGGGTTGACCGTTTGGGAAAGCCGATAATCTCGGACCGATTAACTTTCAAAGGAGGGAATAGCGTTGGACATTATGAGCGCCATTACATCGAGGCCGTTCAAAGTAGTAGGCGCGGCAATCGTGGTTCCGCTTGTCGCGACCGTGATTGAGGGAAAGACCGTGAAAATCGGAGGCTCGCACGCATTATCGAGCTTGCAGCGGGGCGCATGGCTCGCAGTATCGAAACCGGAAAAATCAATACCAAAGAGGATTAACTGATGGATCGCACAGAAAAAGCGCGGGTTTATGCCGCCGTGGTTATCTTGATCGGCATTCTTTCATTTATCGCGACCGTGAAATTCACGTTCGGATTCACACCGAGTACGGTTGTCCATACTTTTCTGTGGGTTTTAACGCATTTTGGTTCGTGGCCGCGCTTTTACATCGTTCCGGTTATCACGATGATTCTCGCGGCAATCGCGGTCGGCGCATTTCTTGAATACATCACCCCGGCTTTTGCGGGCGCACGATTTGGCCGTTTCTATCGCGGTTCGGAAGTCGTGAAAGCCCGTGAATTGGCCGGTAAAACGCGAGAATTCGACTGGAAGAAAAAGCGCCCGAAACAGCAGATTACGATTGCGGGTATTCCGATGCCCGAAGAAGCGCAATCGACGCACGTTGCAGTTGGCGGCTCGACCGGCGTTGGTAAATCAACACTGGTGAAGGAAATGATGTACTGCATGTTGCAGTATCAGCACCGTTTCTTTGCGATGGACCCGAACGGCGCGTTTTACTCGACCTTCGGACGCCCGAAGCGTGACGTATTGCTGAACCCGTTCGACACGCGTTCGGAAGGTTGGGTTTTCTTCAACGAGATTCGCAACCCGGAATTCGATTTTGAAACGTACTCGCGTTCTATCGTTCAGCAGTCGGCTTCGGTTGACGAAGAACAATGGAATGGCTATGGCCGCCTGCTTCTGACCGAAGTTTCGAAAAAGGTTTATGCGAATCGCCGTCAACCGACGATTGACGAGGTATTCGATTGGTGCTGCATTCAGCCGATGGAAGACCTTGAGGAATACGTGCGCGGAACTCCGGCGCAATCGCTTTTCACCGGCAATGAAAAGGCAACGGCATCGGCGCGATTCGTTCTCTCGAATAAGCTGGCACCGCACCTGAAAATGCCGCGTGGCACGTTCTCGATTCGCCAGTGGCTTGCCGACAACAAGGGCGGAAATATGTACGTCACGTGGGACGAGAACATGCGTCAAACGTTGATTCCGCTCCTGTCCACGTTCGCGGACGCAACGTTCACGTCGCTTCTCGGCATGGGTGAGACCGATGGCCCGCCTATCTGGACGTTCCTGGACGAACTGGAGTCGTATGCGTATCTCCCGAACTTGAACGACCTGTTGACCAAGGGCCGCAAGCACATGCGCGGCGGCGGCGTTGTCACCGGCTGGCAGGCGTTCTCGCAGTTGGTGGAGGTCTACGGCGAGAACATGGCCGAAACCCTGCTTGGCAACCACCGAACGACTATCGGCATGGGTGTTGGCCGCTACGGTGAGAAGACGGCGAAGAAGATGAGCGACGCATTCGGTCAACACCAGGTCCAGCGCGACAAGAACGGCACTTCGATGCAGTCCGGTCGCTTGGGGATGAACCGCAGCTTCAACACCGAGACGATTACGGAATCGGTCATTCTCCCGTCCGAGTTCATGCGCCTTCGCAACCTGCATGGCTATCTGGCATTTCCCGGCGACTTGCCTATCGCCAAGTTCAAGACGCGCCCGGTCAAGTACCAGCGCAGCGAGAAAGTGCCGGGGATCATTCTGCGCACTGGCGACCAGGCCGGTTCGATGGCAGCGGCCTAACTACGGGATTTGACCCATGCTGAATGTCACCACGATCAAGCGTCAGGGGTTGGGAGGCGTCGCCGCGTACTACGCGGACGGCGCGGACGACTATTACGCCAAGGACGGATCGGCTATGCAGTGGGAGGGCCAAGGGGCGCAGGCCCTTGGCCTTTCCGGCGCGGTCGATCAACAGCAGTTCAAAGACCTTCTGGACGGCAAGTTGCCTGACGGTTCGAAGACGGCGCGGAAGTCAGACGAGAAGGCGAAGGCCGCAGCACTTCAACGCACTACCGAAGTCATCGACTTCATGAAAGGCGTAAGCGCGGAATACGGCGGCGACGGCAACGCACTGCCGTCCATCGAGGTTTCGCAGCTTCGCGCCGAACGCGACAAGGCGATGGCCGACGCTATCGAGGCCAAGCACGATCCGCGCAAGAACACGCAGACGCTTGACTACATCAAAGGCGTTCACGCAGAGGCAACGGCGAACGTCGAACGTCACACCCGCAAAAAGGATTGGTCGGGTAAGACCGTCGATGAAATCCATGCCGCGCACGATAAGGCCGTGGCGAAGGAAATGGCTCGCATCGCCGCTCGCTACAACAAGGAGCGCCTGGGCTACGACCTGACATTCAGCGCCCCGAAATCCGTTTCGTTGCAAGCCTTGGTCGGCGGCGACGCAGCCGTTGTAGCCGCACACGACAAGGCAGTGAAAGCAGCACTGGCCGAAGTTGAAACGATGGCCGGTGCGCGTACCTACAAAAACAAGAAGTCGGGCCACGAACAGACGGGCAATATCGTTGCCGCCACGTTCCGCCATGAGACGAGCCGCGAAGTCGATCCGCAACTGCACACGCACGCAATCGTGATGAATCTCACGCAGCGCGAGGATGGACAGTGGCGGGCGCTTTCGAACGAAGAACTGATGCAGTCGATCAAGCACGTAGGTGAGGTGTACAAAAACACCCTCAACTATGAGCTTCGCAACCTGGGCTATGAACTGCGCTTCGAACCGCAGAACAAGACCTACGAACTGGCGCATATCTCCCGCGAGCAGACGCTTGCTTTCTCAGCCCGTCTTGAGCAAATTGATTTTCAGTTGGCGAAAATGGGCTTGACCCGCGAGACCGCGAGCGCCGAGCAGAAGACCGCAGCAGCGCTCAAAACTCGCGCGGCGAAAGGCGAGCTTGACCGGGACGCTATCTATAACGGTTGGGTGATCGGCGCGGCGGAAGTCGGTATCGACTTCAACACCCGCGCATACAACGGCTACGGCATCGACGGGGCGCAGAAGACCGGACCTGTGCTGGAAGCGGGCACCGTCCTGGGCGAATTCCCCGGCCTGAACCTGCAAGCCGATGGCAGCTACGACGCCACGGCAGCAGCCGCAGCCGCCGAGAAGCAAGCCGAACTGCAATCCGCAGCAGCAGAGAAGGCAGCAGAGAAGGCAGCAGCGGAAGCCGCGAAGGAAGCGGCATTGGCCGAGGCAGCAGGCCCGAGCATGGGCGATGACGGTCCCGTGTTCTACGACTACGGCCCCGGCTTCGATAACGAAATGCTCGCGTTCGACCAGATTCCCGATTCGGCATACGAGGAAGGATCGTTCGGCGGCTATGACGATGGCCCGTCGCTCGACTTCTACGAACCTGCACCGCAATTCGAAATCCCGAGCGCCTACGAGCAACCGCTTGAGCGGGCATCGCACGATGCGCCGACCACGGACGAGCAACCGGCGACCGATGCCCCGGCAGAACAGCAATCGCAGGACGCGAACACACAGCCGGTTGAACCGGCATCGCACGACCCGGAATTCGACCATAAGCACGCGCAGGAGACCCCGGAAACCGAGGCGAAGGGCTTGGACAAGGAAGGCCCCGGCGAAGCCGCCAAACCGGCTATTTCGGCTATCTCCGTGGTTTCCGATGGCAAGGGTGGCGTGAAGTTCATCGACCAGGACGGGCAGGAGTTGAAGCCCGAAGCCGTGAAGGCGATCTTTGGCGACAGGGTTGTGACGCACGCCGATGAACACGGCGAGGTAACGCACAAGTTCGCGGCCAAGGGCGACGTTGGCTTAGGAATCGCGGAAGCCATTGCCGAGGCGAGCAAAACCGAAGTCAACAAGGAAGCAGCGCAGGACATTCGCACGTCTGTTATCGGCCCGCCGCCCGAAGTGTCGGGACGCAACCGCGAGAACGAAGCCCGTTTGGCAGTCGCCTACGCGGTGCAGAAGTTGACCGAGCGCCAATCCATCTTGACCCGCAAGGAACTGATGGACGTTGCTTTCGCGCACGGCACCGGCAAGTTTTCGGTTGACGAAATGAAGGCCGCGATTGTCGTTGCCCGAGCAACCGGCAAGCTGATCGAAGAACAGGCGTTGTACCGTTCGATGAACCCGGACGAGAAGACCGGCTACCTTCCGCCCATGACCCGTCAGGAGTGGATCAACAAACTGATCGAGGGTGGACTGACGAAGGAACAGGCGACGGGCAAGGTTGACCAGGGCATCGACACCGGGCGCTTGAAGCGCGAGGAAATCCGATATACAACGCAAATTGCGCTCAACCGGGAGAAGGAGATTCTTTCGATTGAGTCGCGCGGGCGTGGCGTCATGGAGCCGATGGTTGATGCAAAGACCGTTGCCGAATTCGTCTCCGCATACCGCCTTGGCGACAAGTCCATCGCAGCCGCCGAAAAATTCTTTTTCGACAATCCGAAGATCGCGGCCCAACACAGCGAACTCCGCGCAGCAGTTCAGGCCGATTCGTTGACGAAGGCGCAGGCGCAGGAGCTTTCGCGGATTACCGGCGTACAGGCCGGTGACAAGTTGACGAAGGGGCAGGCGACGGCGCTTGAAGCACTGACCGGCACGCGCACGCAATCCATGACCGCAGCGCAGGCGAAGGCACGCGCCGAACTCGCGCTTATCAAAGACGCGAACCTGACCCCGGCGCAGTCCGCAGCGTTCGAAAAACTGACTGGCTTCCAAGCCGAAACGCTATCGAATCCGCAAGTCACGCGACTGGCCGAGTTGGCAGACGTGAAGGCGGGCGAGAAGTTCACGAAGGATCAAGCCTATGCGTTTGAACGTCTGACCGGCGCTCGCGCGGAGTCGATGACCGTTGAGCAAGTGGCCGCAATCCGCGAAATCGGGACGACCAAAGCCGGGATGATGACGCCGGAACAGTCCGCAGCGTTCAAAACCCTGACTGGCAAAGAAACCGATTTTCTGACGCGGACGCAGATCGGCCAGTTGCAGAAGTTGGGCGGCATTCAGGCGGGCGTGTTGTCTGGGGAGCAGGCACGCGCTATTGAAATGGTTGCGACTTCGGAGAACCGCGTGACCGCCGTTGTGGGCCGCGCCGGTACGGGCAAGTCGTACATGACCGAGAAGTTGACGACCCTGATTGAACAACAGGGCTTCAAGGTCATTTCGCTCGCGCCATACGGGATGCAGGTTGAATCGCTGAAAAACGATGTTGGCCTGGAGAACTCGAAAACCGTTGCCGCGTTTCTCGCGTCACAGAAGCGACACGACAAGGACAGGGAGGGGAAAGCACTTGAACCGGGCCGCGACGGCGAGAACCCGACGCAGCACCGACCGGGCGCGACCAAGTACGAACCGATGACGGAAAAGCACATCATCATCGTTGACGAAGCGGGCGTGGTTGGTACGCGCATTGGCCGCGACCTGATGCGCGAAGTCGAAAAGGCGGGCGCTCGCATTCTGTTCCTGGGTGACACGGAACAGACGAAGGCCATCGAGGCGGGCAAGCCGCTCGAACAACTTCTGAAAAACGGTATGCAGCATAGCGTCATGGACGACATTCAGCGACAGAAGAATGACGACCTGTTGCAAGCCGTGAAGTACGCCGTTGACGGCAAGGGCGCTGCATCGCTGGAAGAAGTCAAAAAACACAATGTCACGGCAATCCGCGAAATCGCAGAAGGCCCTGACCGCTATGCCGCAGTCGTGCAGGCGTATGCCGGTTTGCCGGAAGCCGACCGCCGCGAAACCCTTGTCATCACCGGCACGAACGAAAGCCGCAAGATCATCAATGACGGCATTCAAACTGCGCTTGGCTTGAAGGAAAGCGGTATCGAATTCGGCTTGCTTGGCCGCTTCGACTCGACACAGGCCGACCGCCGCTATGCGAAGTATTACGAGGTCGGAACCACGATCATTCCCGAGTCCGACCACAGGCGGCAGGGGCTTGAACGCGGACACCAATACACGGTTATCGACACCGGCACCACCGACAAGAACATGTTGACGGTGCGCAACGAGCGCGGCGAGGTTCATCAATTCAACCCGTCGCAGGCGCGCAATGTCTCTGTGTACAAGGTCGAAACCAACACGCTTGCCGTTGGCGACCTGGTGAAAGTCACGCACAACGACCGTGACCCGAAACTTGACCTGACGAACGGCGACCGCTTCAAGGTCGTGGCCGTTACCAAGGACAAAATACTTATCGAGTCCACGATTCGCGACCGGGAGCATAAGAACTTCGGGAAGACCGTTGAACTGGATACGAAGAAGCCGTTGCACCTGGCTTTGGACTACGCATCGACGGTTCACAGTGCGCAGGGCTTGACCGCAGATCGCGTGATTATCAATCTCGAAACGAATTCGCGGACCACGGCGAAAGACGTGTACTACGTGGCCCTTTCGCGGGCGAAATATGAGGCCGTTGTGTTCACGGACAGCATTTCGAAACTGCCGACCGCGATCCAGCGCGAGACCAGGAAACTCGCGGCGCTCGACCTTTCGACGGTTCGCGACAAGGACAAGTCGCATTTCAAGCTCGCGAACATGCTTGACCAGCAGAAGCGCCACCAGGCCGAAATTGCACAGGTCATCGCGAATCGCGATCTTGCAAAGGCGATGGACAAGGCAGGGGCAGCGAAGGGCGAGCCGGTGCATCGTCTGGACGGCAATCAGATGCAGGCCGCACGCGCGTATTTCGCGCAGGCTCCGCAGTCCTTGCGCGATGCTCACCCCGAACTGATGAAGGCACTCGACGCGAACGCCTTGACCAAGGCTCAAATGCAGCAGTTGGAGAGCCTGACCGGCATCAAGTTCGAACAGGCGAAGGGGCAGAAGGAATTCAATCCGTTTGGCGGTGCGGCTGGCTACAACGGTCGTGAACAGATTAAGGACATTCAGAAGGCGGCAGAGAATCAGAGCGGGACGAAGCCGAAGACGAAGACCCATGAGAAAGACGGGCATTCTTTTGGCTCGTAATCCATAACGATCCATAATGTTGCGGGGCGCATTATTGGCCCCTGACAGCCAGTAGGCTAAACAATCAGAGAGGTACGCATGAACCAGAAAGCGAGTGCGCAACAGCAACGGGGCTTCGATCAGTCCCGCGATCCACCGGCAAAGGGCAACAACGCGTTTGGATCGTTGGGTGGCTCAGTAGGTGGACCGAAATCGGCGGGCTTCGGCTCAGTCGGCGGCGAGTCCAGCGTCCGCGATGCAAAGGTCGAACAAATGCTTCGCGCGACTCCCGAAATCCGTCAAGAAGGCACAGCACGTCAGAAAGAGGGGGGCGCGTTCGGCGGTCTCGGAGTCGGATCGACATCGACGGCCTTCGGCTCGGTCGGTGGCGGGTCCAGCGTCCGCGATGCGAAGGTCGAACAAATGCTTCGCGCGACTCCCAAAATCCATCAAGAAGGCACCGCACGTCAGAAAGAGGGCGGCGCTTTCGCCGGTCTCGGAGTCGCATCGCGGTCTCACAACCCGTTTTCCGGGGTGGGCGCAGGCAGTTCGCGCACGTTGGACAAAGACGGCATTCGCGATGCGTCGCAATCGCAGATGAACCGGCTGCGCGGCATCGAGAACGCGGCGCGTGAACAGACGGGCCACGGCAAAGACGGCATCGCCCGTACCCCCTTCGAAAAGGGCATGAAATTCGGTGAGAAGCACACTGACAAGGCGATTCAAGTTCTGTTCACCGGCAGGGACAAAGCCGAAGTAGCGCAGAAGCCCAACGCCTTTTCTGGCCTGGGCGTGGAAAACGATTCGCGCAGCGTATTGGCGAAGGTCACGCAGGCCGCTCGCGACGCGATGGAAAAGCACGGCAGCGGCAATAACGGCCCGCGTGAACACGCGCATGAGAAGCAGCACCAGAAGCGTGAGAACTCGCACGCTATGGGTATGTAACCGCAGTTCAACCCGAGAGGTACGGCATGAAAGAAAGAGATTTGGCAAAGGCAGTCGCGCAGAATCCCGAACTGCGCAAAGACGTTGCGATGACCGCGACGGCTCAACAGCGTGGTTTCGATCCCTTGGCGACCGCCACCGGAGGACTTGCGAAGGCTCCGGGTCACGCGAAGCAGATGGAGCAGTTGCGCACCATCGAGAACACGGCCATGCAGCAGATCGGCCGCACGAAAGTAGGCATAGGCTTGGAAAAGGTCGGTTCGCACTCCGCGCTTTCCGGCATCGAGAAGCATTTGCGCGAACCCGGCACCGGCCAGAAGGGCATCGAGAAGGGCGCACCCGCGAAGCAAGGCGGCATCGACGGGGCAATGCGCAGCGTCGGTGAAGCTGCACGCGGCATTGGCGACGGCAGCAACGCTAACCGCCGCGAGAAGGTGAAGACGGCTGAATTCGCCCTGTAATTGCACACGGGCCGGTCTGCATGACGGCCCCGCAACCCACACGAAAATGATCGCACTCTACATCGGCATACCCGCCGTGATTTCCGCCGTCGCAGCAGTTTGGGCTTTCAACAAGAAGCCAAAACGCAACTCCGACTACCCGACCGGGCTTCAGTCGCAGGCCCCACAGGCAGCAGGACGCATGGCTCGCACAGTTCAGGAGAGCGACGAAGAACCCGAGTACGTGCGACCGGACCTGAACAAACCGCGCTACCGTCAGTGTCCGATCCTGACCGAGAACGAAAAGGAATTCTTCGGGCGTCTGGTTTCCGCGGTTCCCGAATATCGGATTTTCCCGCAGGTCGCCATGTCGGCAATCATCGAACCGGCTTCAAGCGAGTATTACATGACGTACTGGAATCGAATCGCGATGCTGCGTGTCGATTACGCGGTCTACGACCAGAAATTCGACCTGATATGCGTGATCGAACTGGACGACAAGACCCACGACACGCGCCGGAAAAAAGACGAGAAGCGTGATGCTCGAATGATCGAAGCGGGCGTTCGCGTTCTGCGCTACAAATCGCGCAGCAAACCGAGGCCCGACGCAATCCGTCACGACATTATGAATCCGCAGTTGATCCCCGCGCCGGAACCCCGAAAGTCGATGTTCGACACCCATCCCGCGTGACTCACGCTACGCCACAACAAAAGCCCCACTGGTCTATCGACAGTGGGGCTTTTGAATTTGAAGCGTCTTACTGTCTCCAGATCAACGACACAATTCCATTTTCTACCGGTTTCGTGACACTCTCACCCACGATTTGACGTGTCATCCGAATCATCAGAGAATGCGAATCACCATAACCTACGATGTTTCCAGATGAGCCACACACCCGAAGCCATCCATAACGCAGACCCGAACGCGCCGGAATCCGAAGACCTGTGGGAATGGTTCCGAAATTTCACCTTGCAGGAAGTTCAGTTTCGGGAAGCCCGCATTCGTGGCATTGCCAATCTGCACACGATCTTGAGCGCCGAGCAGTTGCAACATGCTCGCGATGCTCGCGCCGGAATTCGTCATATTTCGGCCACGGTTCATAGTGCGTTCGAAGCGCACCATGAAAAGCCATGGCACGCCCGACTGGAAGCGTTGCAAGCGGAAATTCATCCGATGCAGGAAAAAGCCGAAAAGCTTTGCCGTTGGCTTATCCGCTTGTACAGCGACGACTGATGCGCGCACTCGACCTGATATTGGGGCCGCTCGCTGCGTGGACGGCGGGCGCTTGGGTTTGGCGGAAGGTGAAGCGGGCAGGGAAGCGCTCTAACGGGATCAACACGGCTCCCCGCTATCCGACGACGCCTGCACCACAGCAAAGCCCGTGGGCGATGCAGAAGACCGATAGGCGATTCGATCCCGGCACATACAGTTATCAGAGTCGTGCGCTACTGACGCGAAACGAAATCGAATTCTGGACCCGGCTTACTCGCGCGCTGCCGCAGGCTCACGTATTCCCGCAAGTCGCAATGTCGGCGTTGATCGAACCGAGGAATAGCCGGTTCGCGGAACAGAACTTCCGACGCATCGCCGGTCAGCGTGTGGACTTCGCCATCTACGATCAACAGTTCAACATTCTGTGCGTGATCGAACTGGACGACCCGACGCACGATGAATTCAAGGACAGGCAGAGAGACGCCCGGTTGCAGTCGGCGGGAATTCGATGCGTGAGGTTCGAAGCTCGATCCCGGCCCGACTTCAAAACAATTCGAGCGCGTGTGTACGGTAATCAACCCGCGCGCACTGACATTCACCCTAACCACCCGGACCAGCCATGAACCTGATTCGTCTGACTGTCGCCAAGCCCGACCCGCAGCAGTACGCACGTGTCTTGGTTTACACCGAAGGCCACGACTTCAACGGCGAACAGTTTTTCGACGTGAAGGCCGAGGACTTGACCGGGTTCGAAGACCCCGAAGACCAGTCCGAGGTTTGCCGTTATGCAACGCACTGGATGCCGCGACCCGATTCGCTACAGTCGCAGCAGGCCGAACAAGCGGTCTTTGAAGCCAGCATCGCGGAGAACGGCGTGGATGCCGCGCACCGGGCGGGGAAGGCGCGCTTGAAGGCTCGCGACCTTGCATACGCTATTCGGACGCTACAGGAGGCGATTCCGTATCTGGCAGAAGGCGGCGTTCGGGAATCGCAAATCGCCGCAGCACTGCGCAAAGTGCTGGCCCATCCCCGGTTAATTGACGGGGATTTCCCCCTTGACGGCGCGTTGTAATCGTGTGCTATTTGTCACAAAGTCCCAGCGCGTAGTTGACACGTCATCATGACGCGCAAATAATGAATCACATAGACGGGCCGAACGGGCCTCAACCGGATTACGAACTATACTGACGTGGGCCAAATTAGCCCCACTTGGAGAACAAAATGAGCATCGGAAACTTGGTGAAGTTCTTATTCTTTGGAACCCTTTTCCTGATCCTGTTGCCGTTCCAGCTTTTCGGCGCAGGGGATTCGGCGGGCAGCGCTTCGGCGCGTCGCCGCGAGGCAGAAGACTTTCAGCGCCGCCTGCTGTGGCGGAATCAGAATCGTTGATTCTCTCCGAAAGAAACCGATTTACCGTTGGCGCACTAAACGCGGTCATAGGTCGCGCTGGATTTGATTGACCGCCCCATAGAAGGCAGAAGAAATGACGAAGGACGCTACAGCACCCGAGAAGAAGACCACGGCGAAGAAGACGGGTCCAGTGAAGAAGGTCGCGCCCGTGAAGAAGGTTGCCCCGGTGAAAAAAGCGCCGGTCGCGACCGGCAACACGAAGGCGGATAGCACTCGCAAGTCGCAGTTGCGTCAATACAAGCAGGATCAGCGCGACCGTGACGAAGCGGCGGGCGTGAAGGTGATCCAGCCGCGCATTTCAGCGCGCACCCAGGCGTTCCTGTCTCGCTACCAGAAGGAACACAGCCTGCATTCCGTGGGGGCGGCACTCGACAAGATCGCCGTGGACATGGAAGCCGCCGAGAAAGAGGGCAGGCGTAACAACCGCAGCAAGTAAAGTGGCTTTGGCGTGCCACTAAGAGGATTGCGGTGATCGCCCGACTGGCCCGCAAGCGCCGCCAAAAGCGCATTGACCGACTGGCCTTTGGCTTCAAAACGAAAAGCCCACACCCTGAAAAGTGTGGGCTTTTCATTTCCGGTCGCGAAATCACCGAAAAGGAGACCCGTCATCACTTGTCCGTTACAATCGGTTAGCAAATCACACAAACCCCGAAAGGAATAAGAATGACTGACCGGCAAGACCCCGCGCAAGACAGCCTCACCGAAGTAACCGATAAGGTGCGTCCGCACGGTGCAACCGTCATCACAGCGGAACAGGGAACGCAGCACTTCGAACAGTTTTGTGGCTACACCTGTTCGGCAGAACCGGGGCACAAGGAGGCGATGAATGCGCGACGTGCGGAGGCAGAAGCCGACGACGACAAATGGCGCTCGACGTTCGATGAGAACGGGCGCTATCTCGATCCGGTCACGGGCTTTTGGGAATCGCTCAACGCCGAATTCTACTTGGCGAATACGCAGGAATGGGTGTCGGCTTACGACGATGACGAAGTAGGCCCGGTTTCTGGCACGCGATACCCGCAACGCGCCACCTTGGCCGCTGCGCAGATCAAGATTACGAAAGTCGATGATGTGCCGTTAGTCGAATTCCGCGCCCTCCCACGGGACAACGTGTTTCCGGGTCACGCCGAGGTCGTGAAGCTGATCGAAACGCGTGTGGCTCCGACCAACTGCATCAACTACGACGAGCAAAGCGGACTCGGAGCCTACATTGTGGACGGCGCGGAGACGCCGACCGTGGGAACGATCCTGACCTTGCACCACGGCGAAACCGTTATGCCGGTCGAACAGTATTGGGACCAACTGAACGCCCACGACTGGCACTACTGTTTTGCTGATGCGGGCATGGACGCCTACCTGAGCGGGGAAGCGAACGAAGACCGCCTGAAGGCCATCGCAGAGCAGGGCGGCGATGACTACGAAGCGCTGTATCAGGCGTTCCGCAAGCATCACAACACGGGCGAGCCGTGGCGCAATGCGCAGTGGGATAAGCCGCAACGCCCGGTGAATGGCGTTGTCGTGATCCCCGAGGCTCCCGCCGAAGAACACGCCGAGGAAGCCACCCACAAGAGCAACGTCTATCGCATCACGCACTACTACCAGATCGGGGACCAGGACGTTTACGTGACGGACCCGACTGGCGAAAAAAATGGCAAGGAGATTGCGGCCTACATTTTCGGTTGGGCGTGCGAGTGGCACGGCCACGGCAATCTGATTTCGAATCTCGGAATCGCGGCCATGATGGTGCAGTTCTACGGGTTCATCCACTGTGCGAAGGACGAAGACGCGACCACCGTTGACATGTATTGGGATTGTCAGGGCAACGATTTCCTGACCATCCTGAATAACGAGACCTACGAGCGCAATACCTTGCGTAAAGCCGTGGTCCCGTTCATCAACGGCCCGCGCGTGTTTCGCATTACCCGTTTCGGCATCGACAGCGAATTCCTGTCCAGCCCCGAGGGCCTGGACGGCGAACGTATCGCCAACTATCTGTCTCACGTGGCGATGGAGTTGTACGGCCCGAACATCATTTCGACGTTCGCCGTCGCACAGGTGATGAAGACCTGTTACGGCTTCAACCGTGTGGCACCCGCAGTCGCGGCCATCGAAGTTGAACTGACGATGACCTACGACAGCGAGTATCGCGCGGAACTGATGGACGACCTGACGTTGCCCCGCGACAATCTGGCAGCGGCCCTGGCCCCGTACATGGGTCGCCCGTTTGAACAGGCATACCCTTGCGGCAACTACCCGGCTTTGGGCTACGGTACGGCAGAGCAACAGCGCCAGGCAATCGTCAACCGCACAGGACAAGACCAGCGCCCGCCCGCGATCAATGCGGAGCAGGCGGCACGTATTGCACCGAAGACCAAGGCCGAACGTTGGGTGACGAATTTCGTTTTGGGGATCGCCGCACTGGCCCTTGCCATGCTTGTTTCCGGTATGTGGATCGACCTTGCGCTATTCGAGTGGGCGGGTCTCGACCGCCTACACCAGATTCGTGACGGCTGCATTCTTCTGGTGATCGCACTCACGTTGAATTTCGCGACCGGACGCGTGGCCGAGCGGAACGACAAACCGGCGTGACCATACCACCGCAGAAAACGAAAAAGCCCCTCCTCAGGGGCTTTTTTTTGTGACGGCGAAATTAACGAATAATCGCAACGGCAATATGTGTCCGATAGAATAATAAAAGCATCACGCAAACTATTGGAGAGACGGGACATGAGCAACGGCAAGCAGGATGAGCAGCAGGGGGAAGAAGCGCGACCGCAGGCATCGACCACAAACGCTCCGCAATCACTGGAACGCCTGACACTACGCACGATTCGCTACCTGTGTCTGGTAGGCGAGTCCATGTTGCAGTACGTCGAATACCGGGGCGACACCGGTTTTCCGTTCAACCCGAAGCAAGCGAAGCATTGCGCCGACCGAGCGGAACACGCAGCACAGTACGCTCTCGAAGACACCGTTTCCGGCCCGCGTTTCGCGCTCGAAATGCTGATCGGGGACATTGACTGGCTCGCGCAATTCGACCTGTCCGAACTTTGGTCCGTCGCCAGCCTGGAACTCCCCGGTGTTGCCGATCTTTCCGCACTGCGCTCAGACGTGGAAACAGCACTAGCCGTCGCCCGCGCGTGACCTTCAAACCATATCCGATACTGAAATGACCACCGAACAGAACACGGACCCCATCACCCCGAGTCTCCCGGTTTTCGCAGTCGATCCCACGCAACTGCACCTTGTCATCATCAACGGGCAGGGCGGCGAACTGGCGCAAGTGCCTGTATGGCGTGCGCCGTCGCAACAGGCGGTGCTGGACGAAGCCGCTGCCCGTGGCTGGACTGTGAGTTTCGCGGTCGATATGCCGACCTTTGCGCGACTCACGCTTGTGGCACTCGACTCCGTGATGAACAAAAAGCGTGAACGCTTGCCACCGGGCGTGACGAAAACGAATCACGAATTCATGGCCGAGGGCATCGCCGGTTTCGCTGAATTCTTCATGGCGTGGGGCACCCGCGACGGCAAGCCCACGAATCCGGCATTGGGCTACGCCCGAAGCGACGACGAGCGAAACCAGGTCGTGGGCCGGATGCAGGCCGCTGGCTTCGAACCCGGCATCGTTATGCCCCTGCAACTGATCCTGGCATCGCAAGCGAATCTGCTACTGGTCCGCGACGGTCAGGCGGTCCCCGACTATGAAATCGTGTCCACGTCACAGGCCCCACTGTAAGAACCGGCAACGCGCGAACCGTTTAACAGGAGGCCCCTATGACGAGTGGCAAGGAAAAGGAGCAGTCTCAGCCGGTCACGCTTTCAGACCTGAACCCGACGCACAATCCGGCGCGGAGTCCGAACCTGTACAGGTGGATGCGCAAGCGGGTCGGGGGCACCGGCCAACTCGCGCACGTGTACCGGGTCAAGGCAGGTTCGACGGCAGAACGCCTGTTCTCGCCCGGTGCATTGCTGATCGGCCATCAGGGCGATTACGCCGGTTGCCCCGATTTTTTCGGATCGCGACTGAATGGCGTTCTGTGCAACGGCAGTCAGGAACAGGTCATGTGCTACCCCGGCCTGGCCCGTTACCTTGAATGGGTTCCCGACTTCTGGACCCGATACATCAAGGTCGGACGGTGCGCCATCGACCCCGAACACACACAGAATTTTGTGGATGCAGACCGGTTCGCCGTATCTTTACCGGGAACGCGCAGGACGTGCAAATGGTGCGGGGCGGGACAGGAGCGCCACCTGATTCCACGTCAGGTCTTCGATGAACACTGGAAAACCGTGGGCGAACGCTCACCTGATTTGTAACAGAGAGTAAATATGCGTAAAAAACGATTTTCTGGCGGGCGAGTCATCGCATTTTCGTTAACCATAGCGTTCGCGATAAATTTCGCCGTGTCAGCACCCGCGCTGGCTCAACAGCGCGTAGAAATCGCACAAACTGGCGTCGATTGGGTTGACAAAATGGGGTCGATTGTTCAGATAATCATAAATTGGGGTCAGGATTCCGTAGCGGAGAACGCAAAATCTGTAACCCCCGGCACCCCGACTAGCGCCCAGGAAAGCCTGACGCAAGTGCTTCACGCTATGATCGGTTTTTCGCAGCGGGTTGAGAACGGGGCCTCATCACTACCAGCAACACCGACGCCACCCTCAAGGAGTACCGGGCCGTAAGATAACAGTTGATAAACAGACCAGAACAAACGGGAACCCAAAAAAATGAACTCGATGCTGATGCAAGCACTATCCGACAGAACCCGGCGCGCAAGACCACTGACGACCAAGCCCACGTCCAAGCCCGTTGCAAGACCGAAAGCCACGCCCGCGCAGATCAAGAAGGCCCCGGCGAAGAAATCCGAGACCGCCGAGGAAAAGAACAGGGGCGGTCGCCCCCCGAAGCCCGACGATGAAAAACTGATTCAGAAGTCCATCCGAATGACCCGCAAGCAGTGGGCGAAGGTCAAGAAAAACGGCGGCATTGAGTGGGTGCGCAAGGTCATCGACGCGCAGTAGCAGTGCGACGCAGCAACGGCATCAGCAGGACCAGGAGGCTCCACACGGAGCCTTTTCTTTTCTTGTCGTGTAATCAAAGGTCTGCAATAGTGTGAGTTAATTCGACAACGCAGCGTAAGGCAAGGAGCCACAACGATGAAAACCAGCAGCGCCCGTACACACGGGCAAGTCAGCGAGCATCCCCGTCAGGCGGCGGCACGTTCGCCCCTTTTCGTGGTCGTGAGCCGCACGTTTTCCGGTGCGATGAAGCACGAAATTTGGGAAGCACCTGACCACGCGGCAGTGCTGGCCGACGCCAACGGTCAACGACTCGATACGCGGTTCGTCATGGATGCCAACCATTTTGCGACCATGACACAGGCAACCATGCGTTCGACCCTGGAGGCAGTCCGCGAAACCGATCCGGTGCGTCGCAACCTGCCCGACCGGGAAATCGTTGAGCAAGGAACGCTCTATCTGGTGTTTATCGTCAACGACACGCAGGCCGGGACCGGCCACTACGAGACCGGGGCTTTCGAAGCCAGGGCCGGTGAGTACGACGCGGCGGTCGCGCGGCTCAAAGATTCGGGGATCGCAAATCCCGTGGTCATACCCCTGATGCTGGCCGTTGATCTTATGGGCCACGCGTACCTCATTGAAGATGAGAAGTCGGAGCCGCATCACAGGATCGACAGTCAGACCGTCAGCCACGGTTTGACACACTAGCGCAGGACACAGGACGCGGCCCGCCAGTCGAAAGATTGGCGGGCTTTTTTGCGTCACGACGCCGCCGCGAGCCACAAAGCAAAAAGCCCCTGAATGCGGAGATTCAGGGGCTTCGTGTTTGGTGTTGTCCCGCGTGGAAGGCCCAGGCAGGTTTTCGACAACGCAGCGACAGGGAGCAGAGGGGAAGGGAGTGAAGCGAGCCGGAAACGAGTTCCGCCGTCCACTGTACCCCTCAGACGCGCTACCACGGGGACAACGGAAACCAGTTTACCCGGATGATGACATGGTTGCAAGCTCAGACCAGACGCATTGTGACAAATGCGCGTTACCGGATGCAGTTGACGTGGACGCGATGCCGCTTGACCGGTAGTTGCATTTTTTGTTTCGAATAACAGGCGAGGCTAGACGGTGCGCTCAAGGCTCGCCACCCTCCTTCATGGTGCGAAGGCCGGGGTAGTAGACGTCACATCGTTCCCACACTGACGCGTCTTTTTTCGGGCAATCGGATATGCGCGCGGCAAGGTCGGGAAGCGGAAAGTCCTCGCCATGCGAAGCAACCAGCTTCGACAGGCTATACCGTCCGCGTCGCTCGCAACGCGTGCAGGCCACGTCGAGATGACTCGCGCGAGCCGCCACTTGCCCCAGGGTAACGCATCCCTTTTTCATCGACCCAATGTGAGTATTCAACCGAGTGCCAGGAACAGCCCAATGCTCGCCCGACACATTACCGGAGAAGGAATAAAAAAAGGCCAGCATATTCGCTGGCCTGCAAAAAGTCCCGGCATTTTTGGTTGGCCGTACCGGAACCTGAGAGACACGCAGGATAGCCGGGATCGGCGCGGGTCAATCTGCCGAAATGGTGCCGTTCCCCGCCGCTAAGCGCGTTTTCGGTACACCGGTATGCGTGCTACCCGCGAATTCGCATCACGGATACCCCGTGACCGGTTCACGAATCACGGATTCATGCCCGCGTTTTCCAGTGCGCAGTCGAAAGCACAAATACAAAAAGCCCGCAAAGGGCTTTTTGTGTGCTGGATATACGGTTGTCCCGTCGCTCGCAGCAGCAGGCGTTAGCCGTTCTCTGCAAGCGCTTTTTCGAGAGCCGCGACCGCCCACGCTGGACACTCGCGCGAGCTGGCCTTTGCCGGATCGTTCAGCCATGAACGCACTGCACGCACCGAGCAGGGCCGCTGCGTCTGTTCACAGATCAGCGCCGCACTCACTGCCTGCGTGATGCCGTGGTCGGCAAGCAGTTGTTGGAAACGCTCCCTATTGCCCATTGTTCCCATCGTCCGCAACGACCACCATCATGTCGCCCTGTGCCGGTACTTCCAGCAGCGAACGAACCTGATGGTTGATCTTTCTGTCGAATTCATCCACGACGCCAGAAGGATAGGCACCCAGGTACATGCAGAAGGCAACCACGATCATGGAGACCAACGAACCGGCCCCGAGCATCCAGCAGATTGCGTGATTCACTTCGGCGGGCGTAGCCTGCCTCATTGCAGTGATAAAGTCGGTCACGTTCGACGGCCCGAGAACTTCGCACATCAGCAACGCGACAAACCAGAAAACCGGCACCTGGAGAATCGAACGGGCGAGGAAGGCGTAGGCGACGCAAATGTAGTTCCACGCCTGTCCAAGATACAGCCGTCGATCCGCGCGCACGTCCTTGACGATCTTGTTGTACACATCGGCGGGCAGCGTGCCGACCTCGATTTTGTTCACGTACACCCGCGCCACAGCATTAGTCATGGAAGCCCCGAGATTGGTTGGATTTTCGAGTAGGCACATGTGCCTATCCGTAGACGCATAATAGGCACACGTGCCTATCATGTCAAGCATCCTCGCGAACCTGCCGGTCGGGCCGTTTCGCCTGCCGCTGCGGGCCGACACCGGCACTGCCGGTTTTTCCGAGGAATCGAGGCGGCAAGCCGTGATACGCTTGAAAAAGACCCCGACCAAATCTCTCTCTGAATACGTCCATTGTCCGACCCATTCAGAGGAACACATGCCCCAAGCCGCAGCACTTCGACCGGCTCAAATCCGGCACTTACTCGCCGTCACGTCTGCAACATCGCGCCATCCTGAGCGTGATTGCCTCGTACTCCTGCTAGGTATTACGTGCGGTATGAGAGTCAGCGAAATAGCCCAAATCGAGGTTCAAGACGTGCTATTCCCTTCGGGGGCGATCCGTTCAGAGGTCAGTCTTCGCGCTGCAATCACGAAGGGTTGTCGTCAGCGATGCGTCTACCTCACGCATCCGAAAACCGTTTTGGCGCTGGAGTGCTATTTGAACCATCGCATTTCGCGGGGCATGGGAACCGAGCTATCCGCAGAGCGCTATCGCGGTCTCGCGCCACAAAGTTGCCTAGTACTTGCTGGCAAGGGCCGCAAGTTTGCGATGAACACCAAGCGACGCGTCAACGAAGCCGGGGAGCAGGTTGATTACTCGGCGTGTGACAGCCTCCAATCCCACGTCACAAAGCTCTACAAGGATGCGGGGATACGCGGTGGTTCGTCCCACTCGGGACGCCGTTCGTTCGCCAGCAACCTCGTTGAGCAAGGGCACGACATTGAGACGGTGCAGCAGCTTTTAGGTCATGCGGAACTGGAACACGTTCGGCCCTATCTGGCCGTGTCCGATAGAAAGCTACGGCAGATGTTTTGCGAAGTGTTATGAGAGCCGTCTGATGTTGGCATCCGGCGCGGCCACAGCCGAACATAAATAGGGCTTGACACCGTAACCGGCTACGGTATAATGTGATTCATGATTGGCGCACGCGTGCCGATAACAGGTACAGGGAAAAAGGAACAGGGGCGCGGTATGTACACGAAGAATCAAGATGACTTGTCCGAGTTGAACCGGCTTGTCGCCCGAGATACGGCGAATGCGGAGCCGGTGACTCGGAACGAGCGGCGGCAGATCAAGAAGCGCATACGTGAGCTTCGGGAAAGTCTCTCCGGTGCCGCTGTCGTGTCGTTGCGACAACCGGCCCGCGCCGCGACCAAGAATCACGAAGAACCCAAGCGAGGGAGCGGCTGGCCCTATCTGTTTTTCGGCGTACTGCTTGGCTTGATGTTTCTGGTTTTGATTCGATAACAGAAGGAAAATGACGATGAGAAAAATGACGGAGAAGGTAGCTGAACGCGTAACCAAAGTAGAAGAAGCAGCCGTTCGAAAGAACAAGTGGATTCGGTATGTGGGCTTCGTCGCCGTCATCGGTGCGTTGGAACTGTTGTGGATGTTGCATGACCGCCAGGCGTTCAACTATTTCTGGACGCTCCCGGCGCTTTTTGCTGCTGTCGTGATGGCGACCGGGACGCTGGAGACTGTCGAACCGTCGAGCGATAAGCGATTTGTCATCAAGGCGGCTGGATTCATCGCGACCGTAAGCCTCGTTATCGTCGCCGCGCTCGGCGTGTGCCTTGCACTGATGTCCTTCGATAATCCGATGTCAACTTTGGTGCACGCTTTCCGCTAATGCTGCGGCGACGAAACAAAGGAAAATAAAATGGCGACTTGGTATCGAGTAGCGCGCTTTCACGACGACATTAAGCCCGTCGAGGTCCACAAGGAAAGTGAAAAGACGCTGGAAATCAACAGCGGAGGTTACGTAGGCCGCCGTGCAAAGGTGTCGAACGACGAACAGTTTTTCCCAACCTACGACGAGGCCCGCGACCACCTGTTGCCGAAACTGAAACGGGCGCTGAACGCAAGCCGCAAACGAACTGTCGAGCTTGAACAGGCCATTGCCGCACTGGAATCATAAGCAGCACAAAAGGAAAAGCGCTCGCGCCGGTCTCGCGGGCTAAACAGGAAAAATCAGGCATAAAAAAATGAACAACAACACTATTTCGCAAGTACCTTTTGTGCGGAAGTCCATCGCCGGAATTCTCGCGTGGCTCTCACCAGTAGCGGGCCTGTATACGCTTTTTCTGATTGTCCCAATTGTCCGGGGCGAAGATGGCTACGTTGGTCTGACGATCATTCGCGCGATCACAAATGGAATCGTCTACGTGACAGAACGCGGAATCGGCACCGGAATGAATGCGGCGTTCGGTCAGGCTCCAGACCGGTTCGACGGCTTTGGTCACACCGTCCTGTACTGCGTAGATGGATTCGCAATCTGCGTGCTCGCGGCGTGCGTCGTCATGGCTTCGTGTTTAGCTGCAAGCCGCGCGCTGTCAGTCGGATGGAAGGGGTTTCTGCGGGAAATTCGGACGGTCGGCTTTGTGAAAGCGGTCACGCACTGACCAACCATCGGAAAATCGATATGTCATTTCATTACCTACTGCTGGTCAAGTTTGCCTGCGCAGCACTGAGCTTATGTCTTGCGGTCGCGGCAGTTCGTCGTCGGAAAGTGCGGAGTATCGCGTGGATCGCCGTTGCAGTTACAGTCGTTCCGATGCTGTGTGCTGGCTGGATCGAATGGACTCAATGGAAAGTGGTGCTTCCGAGCGACAAGGTATTTGGGCCGCTTGGCGGCTTCCTTTGGCTTTGCGCCGTGGCCGCGTTGATGGCGAGCAAGCGCCCGCCATCACTACAACACGATTGATCGGAAAATGAACACAGGCCGGTCTGTATGACGGCCCGCAATAACAGGGATAGCACATGCAAAAAGATGCTTCGGGATACGGCGACGGAATCGCCTATGTACGCGTTCAGGAAGGCTTGCACGGCGCGACCATGACGGATGCGGGGCTACGCTTGCCCTACACGCGCGAGGGTCAGTTTGGCGACGCCCGCAACACAAGTCATTGGTCCGTCAACTCCGTTGTTGCGGATCATGCGTATGGCCGCTTCAACGAAAACGCAGACGGCTCGCTGAAAGGCAACATCGTTGTCATTGGCGACCCGCGCGAAATGCCCGTCCCGGCTGGATTGGGTCAGGTCGATACGTGGTTTCGCATGGACGCCACACAGCGGGCCGATGGCTCATTGGATCGCGGCTTGACGGTCGGACACGGCGCGGTAGTCGTTGCACCTAGCGGCTTCAACGTTCCTGACGGCATCAATGTTGTGCGCTATGACGGGGGCCTTGCAGAGCGAAACGCAGCCGTAGAGGGCGTGTTGCGTGACCGGAACATCGAACCGCACCAAGCCGGTATGCGGGGCTGGACGGACGGCCAGAATCACGATGCGTGGGCGGAAAACGTCACGCGAACCCTGTACCCCGGTCAGGAAAAGGATATTCATACCGGGAGCCACGGCGGCAGCGTAGACGAATCGCTCGAAAGCAACTCAAACCGCATTGCCGCGCTAGTGGACAAGTACCGAACCGAACGCCTTCACGCGATGGGCGACGGTTCGGAAGTCCCGCTTGATAGCGTCATTCGTGAAGCAATCACCGAGCAGCGGTCGAAACTGAATGAACTGACCGCATCCCTTCCGGGGCAGGAGTCGGATCGCATCGGCGCGTTCTATGCCGCGCAGTCTGACGCGCTCACCGCGCAGGAAGCAAAGGTTTCGGGAATGTCGCTCAAATGGGAGGCCAGCTTGCGCGAGCTTGACGGCCCCGCAACCGCACTGCCGCCGCCGTTGCCTGGCATGGACAAGTCTGCGTCGATCATCGGCACAGCACTCCCGCCCCCACTTCCGAAGGAAATCGCGGGCGCGACCGTGCAGCAGCAGGCGAAGGGGCAAGACCACCAACAGCAAATGGATCGGTTGAAGGCTATCGGAAGCAATGCACTTCAACAGGCGGGCCGATCCAAGGACGGAGCCGAAAAAGCCGCGCACGCAGTAGAGAAACAGCGAGGCATGGCCGAAGGCGGCAATGCAGATCGCACGCGCGAGCGTGTGAAGACGGGCAATCAATTCGCCCTGTAATCACTGTCCGGTCTGTATGACAGCCCGAACGCAACAAGAACGTCAATCAGCACCACGGAAAATTCGGAAGCGCGCCATCATGGATGAGTTTGAGAGGCAGCAACAAGCCTACGAACGCGGCGAAACGGCATACGCTGCGGGCAAGCTGCGCGACACAAACCCGGAAGCCGACGAACTCCTTCGCGACGCATGGTTTGCAGGATGGGATCGTGCGCGCGAGGTTGATGATAATGAGAGGGGCTGATATGCGGTGCTATTGGCTCACCACCACGGAAAATGACTGCGATGAAATGGTTTGTAGAGATTGTCGAGTACGCGACCGACAAGGTTGAAAAGCGAATCGAGTGCGCAAGCGAGCATCTTGTCGAAAAGACGGACTCGGGCGCGAACCGCAACCTTGACCACGAACATTTTTTCACTCGCGTTGTCAGCGAGTAAGCAACGGAAAATCGCATGTCGAATTATCTTGAGCTAAAAGCACAGCTTGCGACGTTGGAACTCAAGCTGGATTTCGCTCGGGCGAGCGAGAAGGCCACGGCGATTCGTGAGATACGCGCAAAGATGGCCGAGTGGGATATGACAGCCGCTGATCTTCACGACAGCGCGGCTGAGAAGGCACAGGCTCGCGCAAGCAAATAAAACGGAAAATCAGCCAAGGCCGCGTCAGCGGCCTTTGTTTCAGGTATCGCCGGTTCGCGGCGTGTGGCATCGACGCATCTGGCGCAGCAGCCACCCTAATCGGGGAAAGGCTTGACACCGTAACCGGCTACGGTATAATGTGATTCATGATCGGCGCGCGTGTGCCGATAACACGGACAGGAAAAGCTCATGGACTTACTCAATGACCGCGTCTACCCGAGACAACACATCGAGCAATGGCTTGTTGAGCAAGCCAACGTCACTCGGGGAAGTCGAACATGGATGCAAGCGCTCAAGAACGCTGGGGAAACGACCTTGGGCGGCGACACTTATTTATTCGAACGCGTGAGCGACACGCATTACCGGGTACACCGGGCAAATGCTGAGGATGTTGGCGAAGTGATGGCCGTTTTGAACCAAGCTACCTCGTCGCGTGGCGAGCGTTTCCAGATGATCGCGATGGCCTCTGTTGCGGTGATCCTCTGCGCGTTCGGTCTTATTGGGATGACCGTATCGCTTGTTCGTCACTTCATACTCCATAGCTATTAAAGGTCGGAAAAGCGGCGAGGCCGCACGACAAGGAAAACGGAGAAACGATGTCTGATATTGCAAAGAATCTAATCGAAGCTGCTGCGCAGTCCCCGTATGACGCGCCGGATGTTTGGTTGCAAGCGTCCGATTTGCCCCCGCCTCCAGCGCTTGATTGGGCGCATGCCGCAGCACGCGGAATCTTGGAGGACCTGAGAGGACGAAGTGGGGTCGGCAACGAGCTTGAAGCCCTCGATGAAGACGTGCGGACTGAGCTTGTTGAGTCGGTTGCAGACATTATCCGTACAGCCCACTCAGCAGGCTAATTGCTTACACCCCGGAAAAGCGGCTAGGCCGCACGACAAGGAAAACTGTGGAGCTTCATATGAGCGAATTGACACAAGCGGAAAGGAAGTGGGTTCAGGACGTTCAGAAGGTTCTCAACAAATGTCCGTCCGAGCGCATTGGGTTCTACACGATTGGCGATTGCAATGTCAGCCTGTTCGATAAAACCAAGGAGGACCAGATAGCCGCCCGGCAGGATCGCGGCGAGGATTTTGGTCCTGCGGCCACGGCTGTTGGTGCTGTCTTCGATGAGGACTTGCTGTTTCCGAACGGCGTTTACAGTACCGCTGGCTAACACCAAGGAAAATCGGATATGGCTGAAAAAATGGAAATGCCGGTAGGCGAGTGGGCTTTTCGATTGATGTGCAAATTGTTCGCGCTCGGCGTGGCGATTTTGGGCTTCGGTGGTAGTGCGCTGATCTATTTCACTGTCCTTGGCCCACTGATCGACGGCACGCACTACAGCGAGGCCGTTTGTGTAGGAATCGCGCTTATCGCCGCCATGATGTTCGGTTCTGCACCGATGGCCGTAATGGTAGAAAAGGTGCTCTTGCGGCTACTCGGCGGGTTGCAGCCGCTTCCGCGCTCGGACAAACAGTAAGACGGAACGGAAAACAAGGTGATGACTCTGGCTACGATGATTATTTCGATTGCAACGTTGCTTACGTTACTGGCCGCGATGAGTGTTGCGCTAGTGAATCGTTGGCACGGGGAGCATTTTTCCTCGGCTGTGGAGCGCAGAAAGGTCATGGAAGCGGACGGACAAGAGCGCGATCACTATTCATTCTCGGCTTCTCGCTCGAATACGTTTATCGGCCACACCGTGGGGCGAGCCTACATCGCAGTCGCGGCAGTTCGCTATGACCGCTTGATGCGCAAGCATCGACCGGCCACAAGCGCATAGGAAAAAGATGAATAGCCAGCGACGCAAGGCCATCGAAGCAATCAGGGCAAAAATCGAAATCCTTCATGGTGACTTAGACGGTCTGATGAGTGACCTGGACCAAGAGCGGGCAGACGAACAGGGGGCCTTTGATAACCTCTCCGAAGGTTTGCAGCAGAGCGAGAAAGGTCAGAAGATCGAGGCCGCAGCCGATGAACTTCAAAACGCCGTTGATTCCCTTGATAGCGCCATGTCGTCACTAACCGAAGCAGTGGACCACATCAACACCGCAAGCGAATAACCACGGAAAATTGTCGGCGCGTGAGCGTCCTGCACCGGCCAGTAGCCGGAACCACCACTTACGGAAAATAGATCGAATGAACAAGAGCAAACTGATTGCGTCCATGTTGGCGATTGCCGCCACGTTCGGCACCGCGCACGCTTCACAGGTCATGGACGCATCTTGTCCCATCGAGAACAGCGGCACGTTTGGTGAAACCGCCACGCACAAAGCGGTGGTCTGTGCGAACGACAAATGGCAAGACCCGGCATCGCTGCCAATGACCGGCCTCCGCGTCGAAGAATTCGATGCGGGTAAGCAGACCCGGAGTATCGAGACGATGCAGACACTTGGCGTCCGCAGCGTCCACCAGTCCAGCGACGGGCAGAACCTCTTTGCGGTGATCGCGACCGTTGCATCCATCAACCCGGATAACACCGCGCACGTTGTAATGGACCTGGACGAAGGCCGCGTGAATCATCACATCGACACCACCGTGGCGCTCTCCGCTCCGACGATTGTTGCCAAGAGCGAGGACGGACACGAATACCGCATGACCGTTAAGCGCATCGGGTCGTAAATCGGAAAATCAAGGAACTAAAAATGTCGGAAGCGACCTTGTTCCACAGCACGCCCATCGAAAACCTTGAGGCTATCCTACGAGAAGGCCTGCTTGCTGCAAAGAGCGAAGCGATTGAGTGCGGCATTTTTTTGACCAACGTTAAACCCGTCAGCAGCGAGAACTTCGTCGCGTTTGAGATTGATGCACGCGGCCTAGAACTCAATGAGGACTGGACCACGGCACCGGATCAGGAAGGCGAAAAGTGGTTTGTCGTGTACGACGATATTCCGCCATCGCAGATCGTGGCCGCCCATGTCGGTTCGGATCGGAAACTGCTGGAAATGTCGGAGAACGCAGGGCAGGTCCATCAACAGCCAATGCAACAGTTGAAGGCCATCGAGCAAAAAGCGGTTCAACAGACCGGTCCCGCGAGAGAGTATTTGAGCGTGGAAAAGGCCCCTGCCGTAGCTGGTAAAGCAGCCGGATCGCGAGAGCGCGAATCACGTCCCGATCTAGCTATGTAATTGAACACGTCGCCGGTCTTTATGACGCCCCACACAGACAATCGCAGCAGACTCACCAAACAACGGAAAATTACGCCATGAGCAACGAAAACGATGATCTGTTGAAGGCCGCTCAAACCGGACACCCTGGCGGGCGCACTTCGCTCGCGCAGAGCGACACTGTTGGGCACACCGCCACTATCGGACCCACGGGCAGCGGCAAGACGTGGTTCCTGGAAAGCCTGCTGGAAAGCCGCAAGGTGAACAGCAGGGCGGCAGTCAGAGCGGCGCAGACGCCGAGCGCGCCTTACTACCGCCAATTCGATAAACGTAAGTAGGCCGGAAAATCGGAAAACTCGACACTTCTGTACCTACCGCTGAAGTTGATTCTTGGTACAACGGGCGCGGTGTTGCCACCACTTTCGAATCGATAGAGGCGTTGATGGGTAAGCGTAAGTACACCCTTGGGGACATGCAGAAGCTCGCCGAGAAACACGGTGGCCGATGTTTGGCAAGCGAATACCACAGCTCGGGGCGCAAGCTACCTTGGCGTTGCTCAATCGGCCATGAATGGGAAACCACGGCTGACAAGGTAATTGAGGGTCATTGGTGCCCGAGGTGCGCCGTCACACAGGGCGGACAGCGTAGACGGCGCTACTCGCTTGATGACATGCGGACGCTAGCCGCCGCGCGCGGTGGTGCTTGCCTGTCGGCGTCGTATCACGTGAGACGCGACAAACTCTTATGGCGCTGCGCGAAAGGACATGAGTGGATCGCGGAAGCTGGATCAGTAATCGATGGGAAATGGTGTCGTGTCTGTTCGTTGAACACACACACACTTGACGCAATGAAGATGCTCGCCCGCGACAAAGGCGGGGAATGCCTGTCAACGGCGTACCGGAGTGGTAAAGACAGGCTCCGATGGCGGTGTGCCGCTGGACACGAATGGACTGCTTTCGCGACCACTGTTATCTCTGGCGGTTGGTGCGCCAAGTGCGTAAGCCTGTCTCAGAGGAAGTACACCTTGGGCGTACTGCGCGAACGTGCCAGACAGAAAGGCGGCACGGTTCTTAGCTGTATCGATCAACCGGACAGTGCGTCTATTGCCACTGGCGACAAATATCAGTTCAGGTGTTTCGATGGGCACGAGTGGTCAGCAAGGGCGGACGGTGTTATACGTGGGAAATGGTGTAGCGAATGTCGTTATGAAGCGATGCGGCTCGGCAGGAATGCCAAATCCGTCATCCGTGGAATTGCGATTGACGTTCAATCCGGCATCGTGGCAAAGCGCCGAACGCAGGTAATCACCGAGGTCATGAAGGCGATCAGCGGCGGCGACCTACCAACGTTAGACACCCCCATCTTTGACGACAACCCGAAATGATGTTCGATCCCGAGTGTTGCGTGGCTCGACACACGATTGCCGTTCGGAAACGGCACGCGTGGCGAAGTGCATCTTTGCGAGGCGAAGCTGAAAGAGCTTGGCCTTGAGGACGAAAGCTGCGCAACGAAGCGTCGTTGTCGCAGCTACGAGCCGGTAACGGTCAAGAACTGAAATAACGGAAAACAGAATATGCCTATTAGCTTGTTGGAAATGGCCCGTTCGGCACTCGCTCGCGGTGATGCTCGCCCGTTCGATGCAAGTCAAGAATGGCATCGGGAAAATTGGCACAACGACCCGGCAGAAAATCCGCCGCCCGCCGATGATTGGGCACATCGAGCCGCGCGTGGGATTGTTGATGAACTGAGTGACGACCACGGCGCTTTGCTCGAAGATGCCCTTCATCTGGAGAGGATCGGGGAAGAAGATCGACGTGCCATTGTTGAGACGATGGCTGCAATCATCCGGCAAGCCTGGCAAGAACGCGACGCCAAGCAGGCATAGGAAAATCGGATTATGAAAAAGCTGACATTGGTATCCGGTGGTTCTCCGCCCGCGAAGGGCAGAAAGCTAGCGGGCGCACGTCGCCTTGCCGCATTGGTCTTAGTGCTGGCGATGGTTCTTATGCTCTACCTCATGGCGCATTGGGCGCTGACTGAAAGCGATCCGATTCTAAGGGCCTTCGCCGCACTTGGATTTCTGGCATGCGTGGCGGCGACCGTTATTCCGGTCGCAATGTCGCTGCGCCGATGGTTTCAGTCTGCACGCTAAAAAGATCGGAAAATCGGGGAAACGCATGCTCTCGTTGATACGTGAAGTTCTGCAAGCGGGTTCATTAGAAGACCGCCTTTACTTCGTGGGGTACAAAGGGCTTTGCCTGTCACGTCGTCTCCGCAGGCTCCTCGCGGGAAGCGCATGGCATCGAGCGTGGCTGTCTGGATACATGGGCATGTACGAGGAAGACGGAAAGCCGTTCGGGGTCTGTGATCGGCAGTGGCATCAGTATCGAAGCAGGAATGCCCCGACTAGTGTTGCAATCAAGGTTCTGCGTGTCGTTCTTCGCCCACACGCCCATTAACCACGGAAAATTGACCATGCCAACCGAAAAATTGTCCGCGACGCAACTAGCCCGGAAGTGCTACACATCGACGGGCGAAATCCAGAAGAAACTCATTCACCTCGGGTACATCGAGGTCCACAGCGGATTGCACTACTTCACGGCGCTAGGCCGAAGCGTTGGCGGCGAATACCGGAAGAATCACCCCGGCGCGAGCGATGCGGACGGACACATGGTATGGCCTATTGACCTACCGCTAGAGGCGGATGCTCCGTCCTGCCAGTAACCAACGGAAAATCAGATGAGCGAACGATTGCGTGCCCTTGGCCTTGAGCGTGCAAAATCAGACGCGGATCGTGCGCGCGTGCTTGGCGCAATCCGCCGCTTTGCCGAGTCGATTGGCGACGCAGCACTGGTAGCCGAGGTTCAGGCCGTCATGCCAGCGGCAAACCCCTTTGTGCCGCCCGAAACGTGGCGAGTGAAGTACGAGGAAGGCTTCGCGGTCGAGGCCGACGAGGGGCGCGGAACGTATATCGAAGAATCGGAGCGCTACGCTATCGAGTATTGGCAGATGTTGAGTGATGCGGAGCGACAGACCCGCATCGAAGCGCCATCGTTGGGATATGACGATGGCCGCAAGGACGCCGATGGTCTCAATTCCGTGGACACCACGACCGAACCGAATTGACGAAGGAAAATCGCACTCCATGAACAAGCGACAACTTGCAAGAGCCGTGCGCCTCTATGGCCTCGCGATGCTGTCAAATCAAGACTGCGGCGGGGCAGAGTCGGAGGACGAACGGGCGGTGATGTTAGGGGCGATTGACGCTGCTGGTGACGCGCTTCGCCGCCTGGGATACACACCGACCGAACTGCTTACCATCGGCCAGTGCATCGAGGCCGCTGCGCGCAAACAATAGACCGGAAAATCGCCCAAGGCCGCGTCAGCGGCCTTTATTTCGAGCCGGGGGAAAGGCTTGACACCGTAACCGGCTACGGTACAATGTGATTCATGGTCGGCGCACGTGTGCCGATAACAAGGGGATGACGATGACAACTGCGCAAAAGCCCGTGAAGAACATGAACTGGCACGATGACGTCAATATTTACTACGACGCCGATTCGGGAGGGCACGTGTTTGAACTGCGCACCATCGACGGTTGGGTGAGACAAGGTGTGTGGGGCGACGCCGCTATGGCGCACGAAGCCGCAGCCAAGGCGCTAGGGCTGTAACGGCGATTCGAATACTAGGAAAAGCGCTCGCGCCGTTCGCGAGCCACACAGGAAAACAGGACGATGAAAAAACTGATATTCATGCTCGCCTTGGCGAACGTAGCAACCGGCGCGATGGCAATGGACGTAGGCGGCGTCAGCGACGGCGGCGCATACGATGCTGAAGTTGCTCGGATCGTGGCGAGCGCCCCGGTGAATCATCCCGTTACGGTCATTACGCTTTCTAGTACAACGCTTCCGGGGACCGGCCTCGCAGCCACTACGCGCCCGGTTGTCGCGCAACCGATTCGGGTTGTCGATGGTGGCGTGAAAACGCCGGACGGGACGTGCTTTGACCTTGATGCTCAAGGCAACGTCAAACCTCTGAGCGGCAATTGCGTAGTGCTTCGTTCGGTGGATTCGCATTAACTCACCCCGGAAAATCATGGGAACGAGGACAAATATGATGGAAACGAACGAAGCCAACTGCGACGACTCGCGTAACGGCGTGCAGTTGAATAGTGGCTTGGGAGCACCGGAGAAAATCGCTCTTACCACCTTGATCCTCTTTTTCGGTGTCTCCGCGTTTGTGTACATCGCGAATCACGGTGCATTCATATTCTGGAAGGGCATCTTAGCTGGATTTTTTAAGCCTGATTGACCGTGCGGGTAATCGCCAACCACGCGCCCGCTACGGCGGGCCTCTCAGATCGGAAAAGCGCTCGCGGACTGCGCGGGTTAAACAGAGGAAAACGGGCTGACGGATGAAAACTGGCATTCGCATGACAATGTATTGGCTGTTCCTGTGTGGGACGTTATTTTCGGCAAGCGCAATGGCGTTTACTTCCCAATGCCCTTCCGAAGAGGCCGAACTGAGAACGGGCGGCATCGCATTCTCCGTTCCCCCAAAAACGGCGGCGGACGAGCGGCACTACGCGGCGGAACTATGCCGCATGGCGAGGCACAGCTACGGCACGGTTTTCGTTGACGCCAAGGGATGCTACTGGACGGTTAGGGAAGATTGGGCGGGCAAGCCTGAACTTGAGGAAGCTCGCGGTGTGAATTTTCAGCAACTTTGTGATGCTCGCCTTTCCTCCGCATCAATTTCTATCCATTCGTTCGACCGGTCGCGAGGCCGGTAAGACTGCTGATCGCAACCGAAAATTATGAAGACACTGACAAACGATTATCCGCGCGCCGTCGAGATTGCTGGCGGGCTGTTCGCTGTGGAGCTATCCGCTGGCGGTTGGACCGTCGCTGATGGTCTTGGCATCGTGCATTGCGAGCCGGATGCAACCGAGCTTGCAGGCTGGCACGTTCCCGTCCGCTTTGAGAGCGAGCAAGCGGCGATTACGGCCATTCACACGGGGCCGTCCGCGTGGTTCGATATTGCTGCTGATTCTGTGTGGGTGAAGCACTGCCTACAGGCGGGTGGCACTGCCATCACCGCATAGTAAATCGGAAAACGGAAAAGCCGTCCTTTTCAGAGGGAAGCATGGAATCTAAATTCACGAAGGGCTTAGCGGTACTGATAGTCGGGTTGCTCATTTGCATCGGCGCTATGGCCGAGTTTTTGATCGCATTCTCGGACAACGACGGCTATATCTCGCATTGGCTTTTCGGCTTGGCGCTCGCGATCCCCGGCGCATTCATCAGCGCTTGGGGTATGAGGCTTGAGCGGGAGCGGCGAGTAAAGCTGACGGTCATCAACGGCGGGAAGTAGCGGAAAAGGACATTCACCATGTATGACATTCTTGAAGTACTGTTTTTCCACCAGGACGGCAACGACAAGCGTACCGCGCTGGACAACCTGAACGAGACGTTCGACGGTGATTTCGAGGTCGAACAACATGAGTTCGTGGACGAATCGCGCCAGGTGATCCGCATCATCGCCACAACGGAACAATTCGAGTCGGCTACCGACTTCGAGGCACATCTACGCGAGCTTGCTGACGAAGATGAATTTCAATGGAAACTCATAGGAGCGGTGCCAGTCGGGCAGTCCGAAACCGAGTTGGTCTAACAGGACGGAAAATCACACTCCATGAAGAAACGGATTTTGATGACATGAAGAAATTAGCTTTGATGCTCACGCTGGCGAGCGTGACAATAGCCAACGCATTCGCGCAGAACCACTCGGCGCAATGTAGCCCCGCTGCACTTTCTTACCGGCTGACGACGCCCGCAGCGTTGCTACACGATCAATGTGGCCGCGATGCTGCTTGCGCAAAAAAATTTGTTTCGGATGCGGTCCCTAGCGCGGGCCTTGATCTCTCCGCATGTTCGGAACCCGAGCGGGCAGCGATCAACGATTATGTGGTCAAGGATGCACTGACTTACGGCCAGTAGCTACCCAAACATACCGGAAAATCACCCTTGGGCCGCGTCAGCGGCCTTTATTTCAGGTGTTGCCGGTTCGCGGCGGGCTGCGTTTGGTGCAGCAGCTACCCGTTCCGGGGAAAGGCTTGACACCGTAACCGGCTACGGTACAATGTAATTCATGGTCGGCGCGCGTGTGCCGATATAGCGAAGGGGAGTGGTGATGGCCCAAAGAAAGCCCGCCAAAAAGGTGAAAACGGTTCACGAATTCAACGGCGTGAAAATCGCGGAGTGGGAGAACGCTCGCAAGGGCCAGCAGTTTCAAGTGATAGACCCGCACGGCTACCACTACCGCTATGCGTACACCCTGGAGGACGCACAAGACGTTGTTTGGCGCGTCCAAAAGTGGGGCTGGTAATCACCAACCACGCGCCCGCTACGGCGGGCCTCACAATCGGAAAACGGATAAATCAATGACCATACTGAACAACATCTTGGCGAGGCTCGGACTGCGGCGCGTTGAGACGCGAGGGGACATGCAAATCGTCACCGTCAACGCGCAATCCGAGTTGGACGAGTATCGCGACTACGACCCTGAGTACCACAATTTCATTGACACACCGACATTGCGTGTAATTCGAGTTCTACGAGGGCGTCTTGTTCGAACTCTGGCGGCTGGCAATACGTTTTCGCTATTCCAGCGTTTCGGTGGCGTCGATCTTTCGTGGTACGAGCATATGCGGCAGGGCATGGAATGTTCCCGGCCCATGAGCCGGGACGAATGTGCGCGCGTTGTCGCGGCAATGACGGCATGGCTATCGAGCGAAGAAGCCGATGCTGAAATGCGTGCGGTCGGCACCGACCGGGGCTATGTGCAGACGAAGGTCGATCAGTTCGCCAGTCTGCTCGCACCCGATGGAGAGCAAGCACCGGATCATGTTTTCAATACGTGGTCGTTCATATCGGTCGAACGCTTCACCGATGACGACCGGGGGCTAGACGAAATGTGCGAGTTGGCCGACGAGTACGCTGACCGCTATTGGGGCGAATGCGCCGATCACTAAGCAAGGGAAAGCGGACATGGGCAACGCTTACCACGGAACGGCGGCATACCTGCTAAGTCCGATCTTGCCGGAAGGGTACGCGGGGTTCATGAAGCCGCACCTTGGGCAATGCTCGGTGTGTAGCAAGCGCGTGGTGACGGAACTGAAGTTTGGAAACGGGACGCATGGTGAAGTCCACCTGTGCGAAGCGAAACGAAAAGAGCTTGGTATCGAAGACGAACAGTGTGCAACACGGCGGCGCTGCCGGGTCTTCCAGCCACGCGAAAAGGTATAGGAAAAACGTTATGCACAGGTCTATCAACAGATTCTGTGGATAATCGCACCAGAGAAACGGACTACTGAGAACGAGAAAGGTGGGTATGTGAATCTTACAGATGAGGAAATTTTTCGAAACGGTATTGAGGTCGCGAACGATCTTCAAGCGCAAATACGCGACGGCATAGAGAAGTACACGTACTTCTTGTTGACGGCTGCTGGTGCATGTATTGGATATTCGGTCGAGAAGATTGCTCGCTCACCTATCGGATGGCAGATGATTCCGTTTGCTCTATCGCTGACAGGATGGTCGATTAGCTTCTGGCTCGGCTGTCGGGCGATAAAGCACCGCGTAGTCTGGTTGCGCCACAACTACGCTTCTTGCTTTTTATCAATCGCGCATCCGAAACCAGATTTCCGAGACGTTAACTCACTCATTGGCAAAGCTGCACGCGTAGCCGACATTTCTAACAAATGGCAGTTTCGGTTCTTCGTCCTTGGTGGAGTGGCCTTCGTCACTTGGCGTCTTCTCGTACTGTTGCCTCATGGATAAGCGTGAGATACCCGCGCTCGATGGCAACGACAACTGATTCGTGAATCGGAAAACTCGGGGAAAACATATGTCAAATTGGATTCCAGTTCAGCAAGCGACCGTTGACGGTGCGCAGTGCGAACTGCGGTTTCGTGACCGGTTGGGAAGTTTCGAGGATAAAGGGCCATTCTTTTTGCACGACGATGGACATTGGTATCGCATCGATCCGCCGATGCAACTGGCCGTCGAACCATCGCATTTTCGATTGTTGTAGGACCAAGGAAAACGCATTTTTGAAGGAGTGTGCAATGACAACGTTTGGTCAAAAACAACCCAAAGAGCTAGTTCCTGAAGGCTGTACTTTCGACAGTGCGCGCCTTCTACGTTTTTCGTTCGAACCGGATTCGCCCGATCTAGCGAAGGACTTCTATCAATTCACGGTCGAGGTGCTTGCGAAGATGCACTACGACCACATCACGATTAGCTGTGTGAACGGCGTACCTGCCTGGCTGACGGCGTACTTCCGTTCTCTTGCTGGTTATGGACTGCCAGTGGAAGTGTCCCCCGCGCCATCACATCCTGATCTGCTTGCCGCGATTGAAGACGCAAGCCGTTTCACACGGTTCTCATGGCCCGCTGGACGTGAACCATTCGTTCCGAGCGAAGTATTCTAGGAAAATTCGCCGCCACGCGCGGCACTGAAAAACAGGAAGCACCATGAACAACATCAGTTTCACTTACGCAGAATTGACGCGGCACGTCGAACTTCAAGTTGGCGCGTTTATGGCGCAGGCCAAGGGCAGCAAAGACAAGCGCGAGCGTGAGGCGTTTGAGAATCAGGCCAAGGGCGTGATGATGGCTTGGGCGACGCTCGTCTACAAGCCGGTAGTCGCCCAAGGCGACGCGGCCCAAGAGGCGCACAGAGAGGACTACGCTCGGATGCTCGATAGCGCTGGCCTGTCCGGGCTGGCCGCCGACATGCGCAATCACACTGCGAAGTGAACCTGACAGCTAACAGCACGGGAAATCCGAAAACGACGAGGAGTTGAACGATGGCCGAAACCAAACCGATGAGCCTTGCTTTTAACGTCGATATGCCGAGCGATATGTCCGCAGGGCGTCTTGGCTTCACAGATGCCGTTACGGTCACAGTGGCGAGCGGCGATCCGGGTGGTGAAGCTGGCGAATTCGCACAGTACATGCGCGACTGCCTAGCCGAATGGTTCGACGGCGCGGGAGTCGTTCAGGTACAACAGTCCTAACGCAATGCACTGCGTTACATCTATTGACGAATCTCAGCAAGTCGGACAGAATGTCTTTTATCGACAACGCAGCATGACGGGAAAAGTTTAACCGTGGCAGCTACCCTGCTGCGCGGCGTGTTGGCCGGCTCGCCTAGCGGCCCTTTTTAAGCTCGGCAATCATCACACAATCTCGCCACGCTTCGGCCCAGGCGCACGGAAAAGCGGCTAGAAACCACCGAAAACGGGGATCACAATGGCAACCGAAGAAAAGGCGGAGCGAAAAAGCCCCATAGATTTGAGCGTCGTGGCGGACTACTTTCTGATAGCGGCGTCGGCGGCTTGCGCAGGCTATGGGGCATCGAATTTTTGGATCGGCGCGAGCGTCCTGTTTGGGTTGATCGCGATCTACAAGCCCGAACGTTGACCAACGGAAAACTAGGCGCGGAAGCGCCCCGACTGAGGGCCGGTAGCCTTCATCAAAGGAAGCATGAATGGAACGAGGAATTAAAGACGAAGGCTTTGTCCGAAAGGCTCTGGATGACGCGAAAAGTGACGATGGCCGGTGGATCGCAAACCAAGCGTGTTTCAACGGCGCGAGCGATGCAACGCTGGATGCGACCGCTAGGGCTGCTCTCGTGACTGCCGTTGCGATCTACAAGGAGCATGACAAGTTGCAGGACGACCACCTGAAGGCCGCACTCGACGTAACGACCGTGGGCGAAGCTCGGGCGCTTATCGACCAATTGAGTCCGCTAGTCGCCTAAACGTTTTGCAAGCGGCTGACCCGGAGACCATCCATCGGGTCAGCCGCTTGCAACCGAAGTGAAGGAAAACGCTGGACGCTTGATCGTTGCCGCTTCGGGCGGCAACCGCGAGTCGTCCGACTCGATCACACGCATACGGAGAAAGAAAAAATGAAGAAGAAGGTTCTGTTGGTTGCCTTGACTCTAGCTTGCACGTCAGCATTCGCCGGTACGGCTTCGGAGCAAGCCGCGTCGGCCCCGAAGGAGTTGTCCAATGCCGAAGTGACGCAGATCGCGCAACTTGTGCAAATCAACAACACTCTGCTGCAACTGTTGTCCGCCGAAAAGGCCAGCGCCGCCGCTCCAGACGATAGCCGCTTCTGCTATCAGGACGGCAAATCGTTTTCTGAGGGTGCAGTCCGCGACGGCCTGACATGCTACCGCGATGGCGTCCGCGTGACGATTGCAGGCAAAACGCCTACGATTGACCCGCTGCGTTGGGCTAAGGTCAAGCAAGACCGCATCTCGATGAAGGCCGATTAACTCCCCACATCACCGGCCTCCCTAGCCGCGCTTTGAGTGTCCATCGGACGCGGCTTGGTGCCGGGTAACTACCGACAACGGAAAACGCTCGCGGCTTGCGCGGGCCACACACAGGAGGAACAAACCTTGAAGATTATGGACAGCATCAAAGAGAGTGTCGAGTCGGACCCGCATTCCCAGTGGGCACTTCTAGCCGGGTCATTGGGGGAGGCGATTATTCAGCGTGCGCTCGCAATGTCGGTCGATGAACTGCGTGAGTTCATTGCGAGTACAGAAGCAGGGAAGCGGATCGCGGATGCGGCCACGGACGAAAGACTACTTGCCATCGCGGCTGGCATGGTGGGAACAGCATTGCTGTAGCTCGGTAAACGGGAACCCGGCAAGCCCATGGAGGTTGCCATGAAACGCGTAAATCGGTTCGCGGAGTACGCGGGTTGGAAGATCGAGGCGTCACCGACTATTTTGGCGACTCAGCGGCTTTTCGTCTCGGGCGTGATCGTTTCGCGTGGTGGTGACCGCTTCATTTTCACTGACCTCGGCAACCGGGTATATCGTTGGCAAGCATACGAGCGCGGTATCGAGTGGGCGAAGCACTGGATCGACAACAACTACCGACTCGGCGCGCAGAAGTCATCGAACACATAACGGAAAAGACCATGCCCATATCACTGCACTACGTCCACTGGACACCCGCTGAAATGCGCCGTGAGGCTAGAACTGTCGCGATGGTAGCGGGCGCATCTGCGAGCGCTCTGGCGGCAGGAGTCGAGCAGTTGGGAGTGACATACGGAATCGGCATCGAAGCGATCACATTCGCGGTAGTCATCGCGATAGCGTTCACGGTCCCCGCTCTCGCGTGTTACGTGTTGATGAGGCGCGGACAGGCCAAGGCTGTTGCGAACTACGATCCGGCGCGAGACCCAGCGAACATGCGTATCGGCTTCGATAAACAACAGGCTCATAACTGATCGGAAAACAAGGTGAGCGAGAAATGAGCCGAGGCCAAGACGTGCCTACGTCTTTGACGCTGATCTACGGCGTTTTGAGAGACCATTGCCGCGTGCTAACTTCTGATTGGCAGGACGACCCTCATGAATCAGCGAAAGCGCTTCAATGGGAAATTGACCACGAAGCCGTCCGACGCGCGTCCTTGGCCGAACACAGCGACACAATTCCAGCCCGTTCCGCTGCGGAGTTCGAAATCGCACAGCAGTTCTTTCGGAAGGGTGTTGTGACTGCGCTGGCATATCGTAGAAGCGACGTGCCACGACCCGCGCCATCGTGCCCGTGGCCGGTAGAGGGAAAGCTGGTCCAGTTCACGACGACAAGCAAACTTGGGGACGCAGAAGTACAGGGAGCAGCATTTCGATGCGCCAACCGGGTTTTCGCAGCGCACCCGGACCCCGATGCCTCTGGTGCCAAATGGCGCTATGTCGTCACCGATGTTGCGACCGGACAGCCCCTAAAAGGGGCGAGTGGTCTAACAGCAGAAGATGCAGAGGCAGCAGCACGTAAGTTCCTAGAAAGCGCAGAGCCGCTGAACTAACAGAATAACCAACGGAAAATCAATCGGCGCGTGAGCGCCCCGAAGTCGGGCCGGATGCCTGACCAAACGAAGTGGAGAAAAACTAATAATGAAACAGCCGCACGCCATTGTTTTTGCCCGCCGCGAAGCAGCCGCATCTATCGCATGGCCGGAAAAGACCTCGTTTTTGGTAAACCCCGATCCGGCCATTCGCAAGAAGCTGATGAAGGTCGCCATCTTCGCGGGGGTCGCCGCCGTGTTGTGGCTCGTTGTCGGCAGTGAGCATGGCCCGCTCCAGCATTGGGCGCGGTCGATGGACGCCAAGCGGGAGCGACCAGCGATGGAAGCGGCGATGAGCGCCGGGAATCGCACCGCAGGGACGTGGCTGGCGATGCACTTCTGGAAAGACTATCCTGGCCTGCTGCAAACGGAGGCCGAAGCTGGCGAACCGACTGCAATGTTCCTCATGGGGCGCGCATTGATGCTCGATGACCATTCCTCGCAATGGTTCAAGCTCAATCCGTCGCTGACCGCGCAGCAAGTCCACGCACAGGGCCTTCAACTGGTCCGCAAAGCGGCGGCGTCAGGGAACGAGGAAGCGCTGAAGTTCGCGCTCGATCACGGCGGCGTATAAGCACGGGAAATAATCATGAAGCGATCATCAATCGGGTATATCGGTTTGGGCCTTGGCCTCGCGTGCTGGATGGTCGGCGCTATCCTCTTGGTTCTGAGTGACAGGTCCACGCCGTATCTCATCGCCTCCGGTACTTTGTGTGTCGTCGCGGTTGTTGTACAGACGGTCACGTACCGCCTACAAGCGCAGCGCCTTCTGGAACGATTCCGAAAATCATGAACATCACCAAGATCGACCCGGCAGTGGTCGAAGCACTGCGCAAGCGCGGGCACGAAGAATCCGATATTGCGAAGATGACGCCGGAATTCGCTTTCACGGAATATTGTGAATGGCATGGCCTCATTCGTTGGGGCGATACGCTCATTCGTACTCTCGATAGCCTCCGCGCATCTGCGGCCTAACACCGGAAAATAAGGCAGGTATGGGACAAGCAAAACAACGCGGTACGCAAGAGCAGCGCATCGCACAAGCGAAAGCAAAGACAGATGCACTGCGCCCCGAAAAATTGGTGTGTGGCGCTTGCAAAACAGCTTTCACCGACTTTGATGCTATGGACACCCGGAACATGAAGGGCATCCGTGCCGCATTCGGCGGCATCTGTCCTTCATGCGGTGAAACCGTGCTGGCGTTCAGCGGCGATCAGGATGCAGTCGCAGACGCGATGATCGCATGGCAGGACGCGATGGGGAGCGAGGGTAAGCTCGGGATGCAATCGCGCGGCGGTGAGCATATCCCCTTCGAAGACTAGGAAAAGTACGGGTTAATGCCCGTCAAATGAAAGGAGTGATAGATCGTGGAAATAGTAACGTGGGAAAACTTTATTAACCTCTTGGGTCTTTCTTGTGGCGTTTTCGCCATTTTGTTCCTCGCCCTTCCGCCGTTTGGCAACGAAAAAAACACGAAGGACGGCCAGTAGGCCACGGAAAATGACTGCGATGAAATGGTTTGTGGAGATTGTCGAGTACGCGACCAACAAGGTTGAAAAGCGAATCGAGTGCGCAAGCGAGCATCTTGCCGAAAAGACGGACTCGGGCGCGAACCGCAACCTTGACCATGAACATTTTTTTACTCGCGTGGTCAGCGAGTAAGCAACGGAAAATCAGCCAAGGCCGCGTTAGCGGCCTTTATTTCATGCGTCGCCGGTTCTTGGCGCGCAGTCTGATGCGGCAACCATTCGGCCAAGCGAAAGGCTTGACACCGTAACCGGCTACGGTATAATCTGATTCATGGTCGGCGCACGCGTGCCGATAACACGGATAACGGAAAAGGAGAGTGACGATGCGCCTGCACTACGAAATCACCGAGGACGAGCAAGAGGCTATCGCGTCCGAAGCGGTGGACATTCTGCGACGCAAATTCAAGTGGGAAATTTGTTCCTGCTGCCGGGGTAGCGGCGTCGTCGATCACCCGGCTTTCTCCAACGGCATCACGTCTTCGGAATGGGCTGATATGTCGCTGGATGAGCAAGGCAACTATATGCGGGGCGACTACGATGTGCAATGCGATCCTTGCAAGGGATCGGGAAAGGTCAAGGTTGCGGACGTGTCACTCATGACGTTTGGTGAAAAGCGCGTCATGGCGCGTCATCGCCAGGTGCTGCGCGTAGAGTCCGAACTGTCGCGGCAGTTCGCCGCTGAAGTCGCCGCCGAACGGCGCATGGGCTGCTAAACAACCACGGAACGGAAAATAGGATCGTGAACAAGCTCGACAAGCCGTGTGCGTCGTGCCCGTGGCGTCGCGAAGCGAGAGCGACGGACATTCCAAATTTCGACATGGCACTGGCCAAAAATCTGTCAGCGACGTGCCCGGATGGCAAGGGTATGGGGCCTGACTTCGGCGCAAGCGTCTTTGCCTGCCACCAGTCGAAACCCGGTGATGAATTCGCGTGCGCAGGATGGCTCGCAACGGTCGGCCATTGTCATCCTCGCGTGCGGCTCGCGGTCTCGCTGAAACGCCTAGACGCGGCGGCGTTGGAGCCGGGTAAGGACTGGCCCGCGCTGCACGATAACTACCAACAGGTTTTGGACAAACTACGCGCAACGGGCGCAGCCGAATAACGGAAAATCGGAAAACGCGATGTGGAAGCCCATTGAAACTGTTCCGCAGACACTTGAGAAGTTCCAGGTGGCGAGGCGGTACACCGAGCGGATCGATTTTCTTGAGGGACTACATGCCTTCAATGAACTAGCAGCAAATGGCAAGCCGTTTTACGCCTACTGGCTCGATGCTCCGCGTCGCCCACCAGTAGAACTGGCTTGAACGGGAAAGGGAGCAACGATGGACGGCTTTATCGTCAAAGCGAGGACCGGCGAGACTTACTTGAAACGCGAGGGTAGCGGCTTTGCTTGGGATTCGAGCAAGCACGCCTTCGTGGTCGCGCACGTCTTTGAATATGAAGGCGAAGCGAATGCGGTAGCCGCGCAGTTCGATGGTCGCGTGCTCTTTCAAGACTAACTAGGAAAAAGGTCATGCCCAAGAAATTTGACGTCTATTTTGCAATCGGTTTCCCGTTCCGGGTATTGCAGGGTGTGTCGCAATCTGACCTTGACGCGTTCTGTGAGAATCGAGGCTACAAGGTTGTTCGCGTTGAGCAGATCGGCGCGTTTTATCACGACGCCTTCATCAAATAAACGCGTCACTATCGGAAAACACTTTGCGCGATTCGCGCCCGCATGCGTCCGGTTGACGCGCGAGAACAGACCATGAAAGAAGATTTTGCTTATTCGAAGCGTATGCACCTTGAGAAGACGGTCGCTCCTGCGAAGCGAAAGGCCCGGATGGAACTGGCCGCTGCGATTGCAATGGTCGCCGTGCTGGCCTTCCTCGGCGTGAACGGCTACTACCTCCACTGGTTCTGAGTCGGAAAACAATATGAATAAAATCGTCAGAACGAGAAAAATCGTTATCGACCTTCTAACGTATGTGCCCGCAATACTCGTGGGCCTTGTCGTGAGCTACCAGTGCCAAAAGCGGTTCGGATTGTCACTGTTGCAAACCAACGTTATGACCTTTGCTTTTGGCGGCGTAACGTATTACGCCATCACTGCGCCTCTGGTAAATCGTTATCTGGAGTGGAGCGTTAGGCGCGATTTTCGCTCGAAATTTCCTTCACGCGTCAGCGCCACTGACGAATCGCACCACAACTGATTTACGTATCGGAAAATTGCTATGTTTCGCGCTACTCAAGGCTCGATGGAGTTCAAGTTCGCCACAGATTGCCCCAATGACGTCAAGGCCAACATCATGCACCGATGCCTTGCAGCGATTGAGACGGGGCGCGCAGCGACCGTGCCGCCGCTCTATCAACAGTGGGTCACCGTGATCGACACGCGAGTCCACGGGCTCATGCTGCCGGTCATCGGGTTCGTGTCCGACGAGCGCATCGCCAGCATTAGTGCGCGCGTTCGTCGTATCGTCAGGCTGTAAACACACGGGAAAACAGGAGCGAAGCGGCTATGTACGAAAGGATGATGTTCGCGCTACACCTCGCGGGTTTTTTCAGTGTGCTTGGAGCCATTCTCACGCTGGGCGTGCAGCTTCGGTGGTAACGCGTAAAACAAACACGGAAAACGAGGTAAAGCCGGTCAACGCCGGATCATGGAAAAAATATGAAATACAAAATCATCAAGGCCGCGAACACCGAATTGAATATTGCGCTCGGTGATGCAGTCGAACAAGTCAACGCGGCAATCGCTGACGGCTGGGAGCCTGTAGGTGGCGTCTCCGTGACGTTCGTTGGTGAGGTCGGAAGCCTCATGATGCACATCGTATGTCAAGCTGCAACGAAGGTGGCATAACGCCAAGGAAAAGCCACGGATGCCGAACCATTCACTCCATAAAATCGTCTTAACGGCAATGTTCACGTTTGTTGCGGCTGCTGCGCGTGCAGGGGATCTTCCAGATCCGCGGTTCACCCCCGGCGCGATTAACCCCGACGTAACTCAAGCCAATATTCATCAGACGGTGTGCGCCAAAGGCTACACCAAAACAATCCGCCCTCCGGCGTACTACACAAATGCTCTGAAGAAGCGCCAGATCGAGCAATTCGGCTACGCTGACCGCAAGGCGCGTGACTACGAGGAAGACCATCTTGTGGCTCTTTCGATTGGCGGCGCACCCACCGACGAACGCAACTTGTGGCCGCAGCCACGCAATAGCGAGTGGAGTGCTGATAAGAAAGATCAGCTTGAGTTCGTGCTTTACAAGATGGTCTGCAATGAGGAAATTTCGCTGAAGCAAGCACAACGGGAAATGGCAACGGACTGGATTGAAGCCTGGAAGCGATACGTGCCGACACACCCTGATTACCGGTTCAATGGCGAATAGGAAATTCCGCCAAGGCCGCGTAAGCGGCCTTTATTTCAGGCGTTGCCGGTTCGCGGCGTGCGGTCTGGTACGCCAGCTACCCGAGTAAGCGAAAGGCTTGACACCGTAACCGGCTACGGTATAATCTGATTCATGGTTGGCGCACGTGTGCCGATAACACGGCCAGGAAAAGAGAGGGTTTTATGCGTACCGAGCGAGTTGCTGAGGCCGAAAACCGGTTTTTTGACGTAACTGTTGGCGGCATCGGTCGTAAGCAGACCGTTCTGCGGATTGACCTGTACCAATGGTCGGTCGCTGACGGCGCATCGGTTCAAACGGTATGGAGTCTCAAGGGTGACAACCCGATACCGGACGCCCTTCAAAACGTAGCCGAGCGGGCGCTTAACGCCTAATATCCGTGCCCGTTTCTGTGGGCGCTTCATCATTCGAAAAGCTTAAATGAGCAGGATACAAATGAACAGAAAACACCTTAGCTACGCTATTTCGATAGCTAGTCTTGTTGCCACGCTGTACTGCTTCTGGCTCGCCGTCGAATTCTTCCGTGGAGAAGCTGCCTTTTGGCCGATTTCTATCCTGAATGGCGTGCTGCCTGCGAATGCACAGTTGACCGGTTCGTTAGCTGTGGCGTTCGCGTCAAACGGCCCCGGTCTTGCGGGGTTCGTTCCCTACTACGCCGTGGGTCTCGTCGGCTACGTCTGCCTCGCGGGCATCGTGACGACAGCCGGAAGCGCCGTATCGCGAATAGCACTCGTCGGCTGGACGAAGTACCAAGAGGAACAGGAAGCTGCCGGAAAAGCCGAACAAGCACGTCAACTGTTCACGTCCGTAGGAGAACTGGTGACGATCCGCACTACGGTCGCAAGCGGTTTCTTGAGCAGCGAGCGATTTACAGAGGTTGAGACAACCACCGGAGTGTTTGTCGTAGACGGCGAGGTCGGTACTGTTAGCAAAGGCCTTGCAGTGTCAAAGAACGACGACCAACTCCGCATCGGCGGTCTGCATAGCAGGACATACCCGCTTCGCTCCGTATGACGCCACGGAAAAGCTCATGAACACGTTGACGACCGGAACCTGTAAATCATGTTGCGGGTCCGGGAAGTTGACGGTAAGCACTCTGCCTCCCATCGTCATCGAATGTCGCATTTGCAAGGGAGTAGGACGCGGCGAGTACGTTGAGGTCGCGTGCGGTCCCTGCCAAGGCGCGCGTGGACTTCCGTGTGCCCGTTGCAATGGGAGCGGTCGGGTCACGGTGTTCAAGCCAGCTTCAAACTAACGAATCGGAAAACAGCATGACCCGAGAAATCAATATTTTCCTCGATCCGCCTACACAAGCTGAGATAGATGAAGCGCTACGCGAGGATAATGAGTACATCAGCGCAAACCGGGACAGTGGCCTCACATTGGGTCAGAAAATCGCACTTGGCCCCGGCTTAGGCGGGTTAGAAGTATTGGTAGGCGCTGCCGTTCATGCGTTTAACGACAAACCGCAGCAAGCAGTTTGCTCAAGTTCGATTTGGGAATCATGGCCGGGATCGCTCGATTGGGATTGGACGCAATCGATGTTCACCGAGAGCTACGCCAAGAAAGTACGCGCTATGGGCCGTCATCTAGCGCGCTGCGAGGTCACAGCACTCGCAAACCAACTCAGTATCGAACGAGAGGCTAAATCAGCAGCACAGCGAGCGAGCGAGCGCGTGTCGGTCTTGAAGGATGCTGGCGCTATCGTCGGCAACATAGCGGATACGATCATTTCCAAAGTCTTCCGGAAAAAATGATTCACGGCGGAAAATTAGATGAAAAAATCACATTGCATCCAGCGGCGCTAGTGGGCGCGCTACTTCTGGCCGGGGTTGCCGCAGCGGCTGTCGAGGATCATGTAGCTTTCAACAGGGGATAGCGTCGTGCTACCCATAGCGTGACGCTACACACAGGAAAACAACGATGAAGCTGAAACACAAGTTGACGATGAAATTAGGCACTGCCGCCGCAACACTCTTGCTCTTTTCGGTTCCGGCTTCCGCTGCTGATTTGATTTTGCTGAACGGCATAACATCGGCCAACAAGGATGGTGATCCGGTGCAACTGCGCGAAACCGGCCACGATGGTTGTTCATACATCGGAACGTTTCACGATACGTCTCATACAGCTTCGTCCTGGATAGAAAAGGTTCTCGTTTCTGGCGGGGAACGGCTGACGGACTGGTCAATCGAGTTGACGCGCAAGCGTTGCGACCGCACCGTATCTCCGTTTAAAGGAGTTGTAGGGCTGAGTAAGGCACACACGTATTTCGATGACGATGGGAAAAAACGCCCCGGATACGCAGCCGGGGATCGAGTTGGTGTTACGACGCCTATACAAGCACCGGCTCATTGAATGTGACGGATAGGAAAACAATGCTTACTACCGATCAACGAGACAACGTGCTTTTTTCGGCTGTCGTGGCCGTCTGCATCGCTTTGTTGGCCCTTCAAGTCCACTACACAAAATCAGAAATTCTCGGGCTGGCATCGAAGGGCGTACCGAGCGGCATGGTCTTGTTCCTCGTAATCTGCGCGCCTGTGCTGCTGGCGTTGGCACTGATTTATGGCATTGTGCGTCTCCGCTCCTAACAACGGAAACACGATGGCGGAAGCGGCGGCACTCGTTGAAAGCGCCGGTTACACCCTGGTCAAAGTACCGGACTGATCGGCAAGCGGTTGCTGTACCCCGCACGTTCCCGCTACTCGTAGGCGAGCGGCGCGAACAGGGAGCGTGCGGCCTCCTGACAAACTGGAAAACACGACGATGGATGCGAAGACAATGATTGATGATGCGCGTCGCTATCGCGAGCGGGAAGCGCTTGTCGGCAAGGGTGGCGTCGTGGTGTTTTTCAAAGGTGAAGTGCAAGGGTGGGTGGATCAACTGCGCAACCCTGAGCATTGGCAACCCGGCTGCATCGCGGTCGATGAGCAAGGTCACATGTGGACGACTATCGCGGGTAGCGAGCGCGACGGCGCGCTCATGTGGCTCGCGAATCACGAACTGTAGGAAAACGTTATGCACAGGTCTATCAACAGATTCTGTGGATAACCGGACAGGAAAACGGGATGAGTCTGAGTAAGTTCGACGCGACGAATAGCGCTGCCTCCAACACCGACTTTGAAGGGCGGTGGATAGTCTTACTGGAATCGGTTCGCGCTGCCGTGCCTAGGGCGTAGCGATCGGCTGCGCCTGCTTCGAAACACACCGGAAAGTAGGAAAGAGCCGCAAACGCGGTGAAACGACAAAAGAAGGTTGCTGGAACCACCACTCTATTTGAGAAAAATCGCATGAGATACAAACGCCCCATTCAATCTTTGGTCGGTATCGCCGTGGCTGTAACGGCGTCAATCGGTTTCGCGCAAATTCCCGGCGTCGCTTCCAATGTCGGCCTCCAGCCCGTGCAATTGAAACCGTGGTCCGGTCCTGCCGGTTCGCCGGAAGCCGCCAAGGATGCAGGCATCGCCTATATGAGCGCCCTCACCGGCGTCCCCCAAGACAGTCTGACCGCCGAGCTTGAGGCTGTCGATGCTAATTCAGCGACGGTCGCAGTCGCAGCACCGAACAACGGTCAAAGCTGTCACTACCAGATGCTCAAGAAGGCAGAACAAAACGCATTCGGTTGGGAAATCCAGAATAGCGCCTGCACGCGGGGCTGAGACGGCATCTGAACGGAAAATCGCCCAAGGCCGCGTCAGCGGCCTTTATTTCAGGTGTTGCCGGTTCGCGGCGGGCCGTACTGTATCCGCTGCAACCCCAGCCGGGGAAAAGGCTTGACACCGTAACCGGTTACGGTAGAATATGATTCATGGTCGGCGCACGTGTGCCGATAACACGGACAGGAAACAGCGATGCCGACCGATCTTTACTTCGAAGCGCTGTACCGTGCGCGGTTGACCGTGGATGACTTCGGGAGCGTCGTTTGGATCATCGCGCCGCAATATGCGCAGGTAGTTGAGTTCTACTGCGAAGAGGTTTAACCGGCCACCAAGCAAACCAACACGGAAAAATCTTCGCCACGCGCGGCACTGGAAAACGAATGAACAAGATTCTCTCTCGCATCGCATCGCTCGATGGCCCGACCAAGGTGCTTTGGAGCGTTGGTGTTTTGATTGTCGTCATCACTTGCGCGCTTTCTGCGCTGACGCATAAGAAGTCGGTCGAGTTGGCCGCAAGGCCGGTGAATTGCACGGTGGACGCGGACCATTACAAGCAGCAAGGGGACGGGACCGTGACTATCCTAAAGGGCGCAATGGTCGTTTGCGACCGATACGCTTCCGCCGACACGCCCATTCGCTTTACAGTCAAAAAAGCGGGCTAATCGGGCCTGCAATGACCGAGAAAAAGAACTCCATAACGAGAAGGAAAATAAATGAACCCGAAAACGATCCTATGGCTGCTTAGTGGGGTGGCGCTGATTGCTTTTATTTATTGCATCATGCTCCCATTCGGCCAGTACCTGATTCGCATGAACGGCTAACTACTCGGAAAAGGCAGACGGACATGAGCAAGTTGAAAGCACTTTTCCTGGCCGCTGTTGTCGGGATGAGTCTATCCGTTAGCACACACGCGGCACCTGGCGAACGCGGCACTCAAATCGGGTGGAAGGTGCATCAACCGACGCGGTTCATGGTATCCGGCATTCTGCGGAAAGATGGATCGACCGACGAACAGTTGTATCACGTGATTGTGGAAGCGCCGACCGAAAAGGTCGCTGTCGATACTTACGTCGCGTCCGCTTTGGCTTCGCATCCTGGTTACAAGCTCGTTGGCACACTGGCGACGCCCGTTCCGCCTGCTGGATCGTGCGAAAACAACATCTGAAACGGAAAAGCGGCTCCTGCCGCGCAACGAGGTAAAGGACGTGACAAAGGCACAGCTTCAAAAGCGGCTCGACGCGATGGCCGTCGAAATCCGGGCGATCACTACCGAACTGACGAAGCAATACGGCGAAGGCTCAAACCTTTATTTCGAAGCGGGCGGAAATATCTGCGCCATGAAGCCTGAGCAGGCGTTGAGGCCCGGTCGTGATGCAAGCCTCAAGGAGCGTCAGGCGCTTGTGATCGCAACGAACAGCGAACACTGCAACTTTGACTGTGGGGCGTGGTAATCACGTCTTCGCGGCTACCAAGGAAAAGCGCTCGCGCATGTTTGCGCGGGCCAACAGGGAAACGAGGAAAACGGAAAATATGAACATGATTCGATCCCATGTGTTGGCGTTGTGCCTATCGACCTGTGTGAGCGTCGCGTGGATGATCGCGTTGTGCGCGGTCGTTGTGTCTGCCGGTCTTCTGCTTACGTTGCCCGATGACGGAGCGTACTGGCGCGCTGCCATGTGGGCGAGCATCGGAGTCGCATGGGTCGCGCTTGTCGCAGGTTTTGTTCTGCAACGCAAGTTTGTTCAACGAGTCCGCGCAAGCGCGATGCTCGCAAAATTGGACGGAGAACTGCGCAGCGATTTTCGCGTGCGCGAAACAAGGAAATCGAAATGGGAAAGAAGGTTAGCTTGCCGCTGAACAATATTGAAAAAGCGGTCACAGCGGCCATCGTGGCACTTGTCGTCGTCGGCATCGCCTATCTCATGCACATGTAGGAAAACGACCATGAATACATCAATTCTGATTGCAGCCGACAAAGCCGTTACGCCCGTCGAACGTAAAGCGTTTTTGGGGCATTTCCCTCGCCAGCAGGGCGCGCATGTCGCTGACATTCTCGACATGCTCGACAACAGCGACGCATATCTGGAAGTCGTGGAACCGATGTATGAAATGCACGGCGACGAGGTTTCGGAGCCGGGATTGTTGCGCATCGCAACGCTGCTGCGCGTAGGCATTCTTGGGAATACCGACAACGTGACCTGGGAAGCCGTTCAAGAACTGGTTGGCCGGATTCGTGCGCAGTTGAAATAGAGCGGAAAATGGGAGCAACGTTGTGAATCGAAGAATCGTTGCCGAACTCTTGACGTGGACGCTCGCGTTGATAGTCGCTGTGGGAGCCACGTTGCTGTGCGCACAGGTTTATCGGCTGGCCGTGTGGCAAACGATGTTAGTAACTCTTTTCCTCGGTGGCGCTACTTGGTCCGTGATTTCGTTTTTCGTGGATCGCTATCTTGCGTGGAGCTACCGGCGCGAATTCCGCGCCATGCGCGACAACGACAACTACTAGCTAACCTCAAACAGTTTTGATCGGAAAATTACTATGAGCATTTGGCACCACGACAAAGAGAATCGGACGCTAGTTATGTCGTCCAATCCATGGCAACTCATATTGTTGATCGTGGTGATTGTCATCATGAGCATCTACGTCGCTGCGGGTGATTTGCGGTTGCGGACCGAGGCGTGGCGAGTCCATCACGCCCCTCTGTTGACCAGCCAGGCAGAGCGCGATTCGGTCAAGGCGTGGGACGAGCTTCATCAAAGCCTTGTTGACGTAAACCGGACATTCGCAGCGATGAAACCCGACTACACCCGCATCGAAAAATGGCTTCTTACAAGTGAGGTCGAGAAGCGTGAACATGCTTCGGTATCTGAGGTTCAGATAAAAGAGCCGGATAGCGCGACCGTTTCTTACCGTGGTGGCGTTGCATCGGTTCGATTCCGCTTCGTTGACCCTATGGCGTGCAAGGGTAGCGCCGACGAATGCTTTAAGAGACTAAAGGACAACCCGACCGGATTTACGGTGTTGGCCTATGAAGCGCATCCGGCCAAGTAATCGAACAACAGGGAAAATTCATGGCGACGATTCCACGACCCCGCAAGCCGCGTTATGTCGTTCGCGATAGCGCAGGGCGAGCGTTGCGCGAGACTGATTCCAAGCTGACCGCCTGGTGGGTCTGGTTCAGAAATCGACGCAATGGCGCAACCGCACATGACCGCCTTAGCTGGATCGAGGACGAAAAAAGCTGGCTGCGTTGCGGCGATCTACCGCCCGAGAAGCGGGCAAACTGAGAACGGAAAATCGCATGTGCATGTTTGAATACGATGACGGCGGACGATCTGCTTCCGGCTTCAAAGGCGAAGCTAGGGATTGTGTTGCTAGAGCGGTCGCCATTGCAACCGGCAAACCGTATGCGGACGTGTACCGTGACCTCAACGAGCTAGGCCGGGGGCGAGCGCAGCGGGGAGGGCGCGGCAAAACAGCGGCCCGTACAGGTGTGCAGAAAGATGACACGCGGGCTTACTTGGCCTCGCTAGGATGGAAATGGCACCCCACTATGGCCGTGGGAGCCGGTTGCTCGATCCATCTTCGTGCCGATGAATTGCCTCGCGGGCGTATCGTCGTGCAACTCAGTCGGCACGTTGCGGCTGTGGTCGATGGTGTGATTCACGACACCCACGATTGCTCGCGTGGCGGGACGCGGTGCGTGTACGGTTACTGGACTGAACAGTAGAACGGAAAAAGAAAAACGGACGGAACAACCATGACAGAGAGCTATCGAGAAATTCGCGAGTATGGGATTGGCATGGCGCTATTCCTCGGCGTCAGCCTACTCATCACCTTTCTGATAATTTCGCACACTTCCATTGACGATACCGTTCCGGTCGGCACGGTTTCCACAGTTGAAAGGTTTCCGGGAAGCGACATGAGCGGGGTCGCTGTTGTCGGGGGACGGCTTGGGGTTGTGTCGGCGGGTTCACCAGATCGCGCGCTTGTCGTTACGGACAAAGGGCGATACATGGTGGACGGTCTTGCCTCATCACTTGCGCCGGGGATGGTGGCGCACCTGCGCACGTCAGCCGACCACACACGATATCTGTGCCCGGCCAGTGATTACCAACACTGTTATCAAGTACAGCAATAAGAGCGATTTGCCTTGAGGACGAAAGCTGCGCAACGAAGCGTCGTTGCCACTGCTACGAGCCGGTAACGGCGAAGAACTGAGAGAACGGAAAAAGATCATGACCACGACTGCACGCATGACGACAGAAGCGCAGGCCCGCGAGGCAGGTTTCACCCGCGAGGTTATCGCCTCATCGTCGCAACAAGACCTGAACCTGCTGATCGCGCCCGATACCGACCTCGACAGCGAGTTTGCGGCGTTCGACCTCGACGCGCTTGAAACTGTTTCGGTAAAGGGCTGGCTTGGTGTGTTTGAAGACGCCTAACAGCACGCAAAATCACACCGCGAAGAAACGGATATTTGGCGTCGCTTGCGGCCCCGAGTCAGACCCGACCAAAGAGGATTGTTAAGAATGGCGAGCCAGTATGTCCCGATGGCCGAACTGCTGAATTCGGACTGTTTCGAATTTCCGCAATATCTTGATGATGTGCGCTTCGACTACAAGGGCATTCATTTTCACGTCTTTGGCGTCCTGCATGGATTGACCGGCGGAACGAACTCCAGCTACAAAGAATTCGTGAATAAAACGATCACTCATGCACCGGGCCTGCGACTCGGAGAAATGGGATTCCGAAGAATTTACAAAGGTCTTCACGGTGAGCTTGACGACTGGATGCCGATACGAGCGCGCGATGCTTTTCGGTTTTCTTTCGCCCTTTACCTGACTCCGCTTCGCATAGCGCGCCTCATACGTGCGTGCTTCCGCGAGCGACGCACGAACCGTGACCGCTTTGGCATGGCGAATGTCAAGCGCTTGCAGGACATTGGCGGCTCGCCCGCATTTCACGCCATAGCGCCGGATGAACGACGCCGCTTTGCCGGGTTCCCCGATCCCGAACGGTATCTCAAAGAAAACATCGCGCGTCGCCACGGGCGGGGCACGATGCAGGCACCGATCTTTCCCGACAAGGATTGGGCATGGTTTACGCTCGTTGAGCCGTTCGCAAACATTCCTCTGCGCAGTGTTCACATGCTCGAATACGCTGTCGGTCTTGCGCAGAAGGCCAACACCCCTGACGTGTCTCTCTTTGTCGGTGAGATTCACAACAGCGATATGGCGTGGCACGCGGGCGCAGGCATTGGTAGCGAACTGAACTCCAATCCGATAGTCTCGGCAGTCGCGGCCCGTGCCGTCGAACACGCGAATAATCCGCGTTTGCGATCTACATGTATGCGCCGATTCAGATTTAAGGCCGCTACTGCGGCGGGCGCGATCATCCCAACATTCGTTTGCATGTCCTTCGCCGTATTGCTGGTGCAGAGCGCGCTTTCTCTGCTCTGAAAACGGAATATTGCCCAAGGCCGCGTTAGCGGCCTTTTCAGTTGTTGTCGCCGGTTCGCGGCGTGGGGCATTCATGTATCTGATGCAGCAGCTACCCGAGCCGGGGAAAGGCTTGACGCCGTAACCGGCTACGGTACAATGTGATTCATGGTCGGCCCACGTGTGCCGATAACACGGACAGGAAAAAGATCATGGCGCGCAGTTTCGATGATTGGGCCGCTGACGTGGCGCGGGAACTCAAGAATCTAGGGATGGACATGCTTGAGGCAAAGCACGTGCCCTACGATAACGAGGAATGGTTTCGCCGGGAGTTTGAGACGGGCGAAAGTGCTTCGCTGACGGCTCAAGACTGGATGAGTCACAACTAGGAAAAATGATTCATGACACGTATTGACGCCCGTAGATCGCGGCCAGCCGGTTTCGCGAAACGATCCCGGCATAGGAAAGCACTCTTTCTGCCGATGGATCGCGCAACGGCAGACGATCTCGTACTCCCTGTCAGAATTGCTTTCGAGCGAATACGTCAGGGGGAGGCTGATCGAGACGCGGCTGTGTGCATGGCGCAGATTCTGCTGCTGACGGGATTTCTGACCGAAGGTGGTTTCGGACTACTCGACACGGCTTTTCTGGACAGCGTGGAAAAGCGACTGTTGACTGAGTTGAACCAGGCTGGCGTAGTCGAATGGAAATTTGCTGCCGAGTTAATCAATGACCTTGGCGTCGTTGTCAACGAATACGACAGACTGATACGAGAAACCCGGCTTCAAGCAATCTTTGAAGCAAATGAGAGTTGTTCACGGCTGAAACCAACAACAGCGCGACAAGGCTGAAACCATTGCAACGGAAAATCGTGAAGCCTACCAAGACGCCGTATCGGGTTGTTCCGATGGACAACAAATATGGCTACCAAATCCACGCCGGGGAAGGGCGCGGCAATTTGCGCATCATCGCAACATGCACTTCACCGCACGGCGGCGCTGGCATAAAAACGATGACACCCCAAGCGAAGGAAAATGCTGAATTTATCGTCCGAGCGTGCAATTCGCATGAGTTGCTTATGGGGCTGATTCAACGAGTCGCCAGCCTGAACCCGGATTGCGCTGAAATCGGTGCGGGTATGTTGGCATCGCTGGTAGCGGACGCAAAAGAGGCGCTAAAGAAAGGCGAGCTACCCCTATAAATGGGCTAACGACTAAACAGCGTGGAAAACATATGGAGAAGTTTTTTCTGGTGGTGATGATCCTCAGTCTTTCTATGTTGGTCGCGTCGTTCATTCAGTATCGCTCAATGCCTAAAACAATCTTTGGCAAGCTATGGTGCATAGTTGTAGCAACTACCGTGATGCTTTGCGTTGTGGGTCTCGTACTGGCGCGTCATGCAAAGGTCCAAGAACATCAGCCAGGGCCGCGTGAGCGGCCTTTAGCAGCGGCTACCCGAGTCGGGGAAATGCTTGACGCCGTAACCGGCTACGGTAAAATGTGATTCATGGTCGGCGCACGTGTGCCGATAACGCGGACAGGAAAAAGGAGAGGGGCCATGAAGGTGCGAGGACTCAAGGTAAGCAACCCCAACGGGGTCTTTATCTACGATGTATCGGTCATATTCTGTGACAGCGAAACGACCGTGGAGGTTGCGGCAAACACCATGACGGAAGCGGCTCGACTCGTTGAGACGGCGGGCTACGCCCTTGTCAAAGTGCCTGATTAAGACGATGAACTCGGCTTCGTTGTATCCGCCACTGACGCTGCCTGCGGTAGATGCCGCGTTGCTCAAACGTGGTAGCGCAGTGCAAACTCGTTATTTTTTCGCGGACAGCGCTCCGGGTTCAAGGGCGACGGTCGTGCGTGTGAGGCAATCGAAGACTGGTCCGATGGTGCGGTGTAACTACGGCAAGAACCTATCGGGGCAGTCGTTGTTGAAATGGATGTGTGCCGACGCGCTCGCGCTGGCCTGAATAACGGAAAAACGAATATGTGGATGCGCCTAACCACAGCGCCCGCCACGGCGGGCATTTAAAAAGGAGAAGTAGAGTATGAAACGGGGATTGATTTTTGCGGCAACTGTTTGCGCTATCTCAATGCTTGGTGGCTGCGGCAAGAAAGACGGCAACGAGTTCATCGGCAAATGGGAGAACCAAGGACGTAAGGAGACCGTCGAGATTGCGAAAAATGGCGACGGGTTCCTGATTGCGGACACGCATCCGAACTATCTCGTCGGCGGCATGAAGACCGACAAGATTCCAGCCACCTACCAAAACGGGGTGCTCCAGGTCGCGACGGGTTTTGGCACCGCGAATGTCGGCTACGACAAGGAGCACGACACGTTGCTAATGCCGACAATGGGCGGCAGCGCCGAGCTAACGCGGGCCAAATAACCGGAAATCAGCCAAGGCCGCATCAACGGCCTTTTATTGTGGGTATGAAGATGGCTTCGAAGAAACAGGTTCAGCCGAAATACGACTACACGGGCAAGGATCGCGTTGAGCGACAGCGCAAGGCGCTGGCTGACGCGGGCGGTGCGCGCGTGGAAGCTCATCTTGACGCGGGTGAACTGGCGAAGCTCGATGCGCTGGTTGCAAAAGGTGTTGCAGGTTCACGCCGTGCGGCCTTGAAGTACCTTGTGCAGCAGATACCCGAGCCGGAAAACGAGTCTTGACAGCGTAACCGACTACACCTTTGGAAATACCACCTATGAGCATCTACGAAGATAAATTGGCCCGAGTGTGTGCAGACGCAGAATCGTTGACGGGAACCGGTGGAGGCCGTGCCCTGCGCAAGATCATCATGGACCTGGAGGGCGATGGACCGGTTGGCGAAATGCTGCACACGCTCGATGAGGAACGGTTTCTTCGCGTTATCGACCTGCTGACGGAGTTCCGTCGAACCGGTCGCCATGAGGGATACAACGCGATTCACTCGGCGGCACGGCTGCGCCTCTCTCCACAGGCCGATGAAGGATAACGACCGCCGACATGAGCCAGAGCCTTTTCACACTGTACGTGGCCGCGATGTGTCCGGTTGAATACGCCGCCATGAAGCTCGCAAGGGATCGTCATACAGACCTGTTCACGCGCTATATGGACGGCGACCCGGCAGTGAGCGAACAGGATGCGATCAACGCAAAACACGCGTCGGACGCTGCTGAACAAAACGCGCGCCGAGCGTGGCGCGAGAAGATGGATAAGGAAGGACTGCCACCGGTTAGGCAACGGGAGCAAAACGATGAGCATTGATTCGGGCACGAAGATTCCGGTATCGTTCGATCCCGGCAGCGTGACGAGCGCGATACAACTGTGGCGGGACGCCACCGACATGAAAATGCCGCTTCGCGATGACTTCAAGATTCACTTCATGAAGAACCGGCGCAAGTTGCTCGACGGATTCGAACGCACAGCGAACGCAATGTCGATAGTGCTGGCCGGAATGACCGCGACAGATGATGCGGGCGCAGCCGAACTGGCGAAGGTCCGCGCGGAACTTGACGCATTCTCGCAGTGGGCCAAGGACGGGTTGAGGGAACTAAGCGAACTCGCCCAAAAAGGTTGATTCTTGGTATGTATGGGATGGTGTTGCGTGACATTGGCGAGTCCGGACGACAGCGTTTGTCAAGGTTTTGAGTTGTCTTCAAAGAGAAAATTGGCGAATCACCGTTGCGCGTCAAGACTTACGCTTTCTGTTGCGCAGAATCTGGCTGGAAGCCTTGAGCTACCGTCGCCGGATGCCCGAAAAACGCAACAGTCCCAAACATACCAGTTCGGTTGATTAAAAGCATTATGTCAACTTCAGTACAAACCAAGGGAAAAATTACTGTGAAAGTATCTAGTGCAACCGCCATCGAGAAGGAAATCCAGGCACTTCGTGCGCTGCAAGTCGGGAAGTTCTACGAGCTAATGGCCGCTGTCGGTCTGACGCTGGAGGACTTGCAAGCGCACGCCCCCAAGCACACGCGTAAGGCACCTTCTACAGCAGCCACGAAGAAATCCGCCAAGGCCACCCATACTACGCCTGCTGACGCGCCCGCCAAGCCCCGTAAAAAGATCGAGCCGAAGTATCAGAACCCCAAGACCGGCGAAACGTGGACAGGCATGGGTCGCTCACCGCTGTGGATTCGCGATGCGAAGAACCGTGACCGCTTCCTGATCGCAAAATAATCTGTCATAGCTACGAGCGCGTGAGCCGCAACAAACGGCGTCAGCGTCAAGACCTCGCAATGCAAGCCGTGAGTCCTCCAAGCAAAAAGCCTGCTTATTTGAAACTGCTAATCGAATCGGATATATTCGTTTCGCACTGAGGCACCCCCGCATGGGAAATCCCGCCACGGTGTACGTGGATTTGTGTTATTGCGCTCCCCAAGGCTTTTTTCTCGGCCTTGGGTTTTTTTCGTCTGCTAGACGGTCGCCCGCGCAGCAGTGCGGGGGCTTTCCTCTCCCACGAAACTGAATCACAAATACCTGTTGACATGTCATCATCAGCCTGGCACAATAGATTCACGGTCGCAGGAAAAAGCGACTCATCGAAGTCAAACCCACTTGCTACATCGAGGAATAAAAAAATGAAGGCCATCCCGCTTACTGTTTTTCGTACCGGCATCGCAATTGCAGCTTTTGCGGCCCTCGCAGCATGCGGCGGTGGCGGCGGTGGAGGTAGCTCGCCCGCTTCGTCCGCACCCGCAAGTGCGCCCGCTTCGGCCAGTTCACCCTCTAGTAATCCGGTGACGGGCACGCAAACGACGCCGCAATACGCAGCTAACACCGCGCAACTTGCGATGTTTAATCAGGTGAACGCCTACCGGCAGCAATGCGGTTTCCCGGCAGTTCAGCAAAACACGGTTCTCGATCAAGCTGCGCAGGCGCACGCGATGTATCTCGGTCTGAACAGCGTCGTATCGGATACGGAAACGGCTGGACAGCAAGGCTTCACGGCTGTCAGCTACCTTGATCGTGCCGTTCATTTCGGATTTCCGTCTGGTGCAATTGGCGGTGGCGTGAGCGCGAATTACTACACCACATCGGCACTCTCGGAAACGCAGTACGGCCAGAATCTGGTGTACGCATGGATTGCGGGCGTGTACCACGCGCCGATTTTGTTGACTCCGGTTACGACGATGGGCGTTGGCGAATATGAGACGGCGATCAACGGCTTCCCGGCTGCATGGGGATCGTTGAGCCTTCTGAATACGTCGATGCAGCAGCTAACCACAAGCGGACCTCTGACCTTCCCGTGCCAAGGCACGACCGGCGTTCCGTACAAGGATGCCGCTGAATCGCCGACGCCGCCGAATACATCGGGCGCATGGGGCACGCCTGTTGTTGTAATGGGCAACGCTACCGATACGATTGTTCTGCAATCCGGAACGATGACGGACCCGTCCGGCAACGTCATCAACCTGCAACTGCTCGATTCGGCCAACGACCCGAACAAGCTGATTCAGCCGTATGAGGCCGTGGCTTATCCGGCTACGCCTTTGGCTCCGAACACCACGTACACGGTATCCGTGACCGGCACGGTGAACGGTGCTACTTTCTCCAAGCCGCCGTTCACGTTCACGACAGGTAATATCGTCGGCTAACGCTACCGTGCAAAAAGGGTTCGCGCGCGGCCCTTGATCGAAACCGCCAGTTCGCGCTGGCGGTTTTTTTTGGAAAATCGTTTCTGACATGCTCCAATAAAAAAGGGGTGCAGCCTCTGCGGACTGCACCCCTTTTTTCTGCCACCAACCTGTCAGCGAGGTCAGCCTTTGCCCGCTGCTAAAAAAAGCGACCGAAGGCGCCCTTTTTTGCAGATTTAGTTCACCCCACTACACTGCGAAGCACTTTGCGCACCATACGGACTCCCCGTGAGCTGCCCCATAACGCTCCCGTCCGTGGGGCTGACTGTGCAAGACATCACCCATGTGTTGCCGGTGTTAGCGCAAACGTCGTTCCAGACCGGCCCGGTTGCCAAATACTCGACGTTTTTGTACGTGCCATAGCCATACGAGCCGTCGAATTTTGTATAGTATCCCGTGAAGGGGCCCGATGTGCCATAGCCGTTGGTTAGCGTGTATCCCTGCGACTGTGCTTCGCTGGCGCACGTTACTGTCGGTGCCGACTTGCACGAATAAACCCACGCACTACCGTTCCACGATGGCCCACTCGCAAAGCCGTACTGACAGGTATTCGGACCCGGTTGCGCTGGTATCTGGCATGACATACCGACCCAGGCACTACCATTCCATGACGGGCCAACGGTTTCAATCCAGCCACTCGGACAACTCGGCGGCGCTTGATAGTTACATTGCGGCGATGAGAAGTGCGAGCCTTGCCATTGTGCAGCCGCGCCAGTCGTCCAACCAGGCGCAGTAGAACACGCTGGAGGCGACTGAGCAGCAGTCCTGATAACGGACCCACAAGACGAATCCTGAAAGTTATACGAGCAGTGTGTACGCTGTGCCTGTGCCTGTGCGCATGCGTGAGTCCCGAGGACCAGACCCACGCACAGAATTACAAACTTCAAAAGTTCTTTCATCGCCAAACCTCCATATTTTTTTGTTTATTAAAATAGTTAGGCCCCGCACCAGGGCCAGCAAAAGTCTCACTACCGGCAACATTATCGGTTAATCTTTTTGCCGAAGCTCATTAGAAAAAAGCGCTCTCTCGGGCGCTTTTTTATTGCCGACGCTGCAACCTCAGTTACTGGAATACCCTTGGCAAAAGGACCAAACCATCGGTTGGTCGGCCATGACCTGTGTGTTCTATCCGCCGTTACCGCCAGAAGAAACACCTTCCAGATTGTATTGTCCAATCAGGTTGGTAGTTCCCGGAACGAACCAACAGACGTCCACAGCCGCACCGGACACGACGACCATCTGAGTTGGCGCACTCCCCGGCGGGGAGAAACTTCCCTTTCCACTCCAGATAGCTTCACCTGAACTCGGGTCAGTAAACGCAAGGAGCGGGACCGATGGGCTGTACGCACTTGCTCCCGTGCCATCGTACGGTCCGTTGTACTGGTAACCGAAGGCCCAAGGCCGGATCGGGTAAAAGTCGTGGGCAAATCCATAGGTCAGGCAAGCCTGCTGCTGATCGGCGGGGGTAACGGACGCCGGTGCCGAATTGCAACTATAAACCCACGCACTACCGTTCCACGATGGCCCACTCGCAAAGCCGTACTGACAGGTATTCGGACCCGGTTGCGCTGGTATCTGGCATGACATACCGACCCAGGCACTACCATTCCATGACGGGCCAACGGTTTCAATCCAGCCACTCGGACAACTCGGCGGCGCTTGATAGTTACATTGCGGCGATGAGAAGTGCGAGCCTTGCCATTGTGCAGCCGCGCCAGTCGTCCAACCAGGCGCAGTAGAACACGCTGGAGGCGACTGAGCAGCAGTCCTGATAACGGACCCACAAGACGAATCCT
>NZ_JBNPVS010000023.1:0-148393 GCF_050434225.1 Paraburkholderia sp. GAS32
GAGCGCATCCACGGCCCTCGCGGAGGAGCTTCGCAAGGTCACACTTGACGTCACGAAGATGGATTGCGCTGTGTGTCCGATTACGGTTCGCAAGGTAGCTTCGCAAGGTCACACTTGACGTCACGAAGATGGATTGCGCTGTGTGTCCGATTACGGTTCGCAAGGCAGTTGAGAAAGTACACGGCGTGGCTTCGGCTAAGGTCGACTTCGCAGGCAAACGCACGCAGGTAGTCTTTGACCCGAACAAGGCGTCGGTCGACGCGTTGACAAACGCTACCGCCACAACTGACTCCAGCTATCCGACTCACGTCAGGCAGGTGCAGTAATGATTTCAGTCGTGTTGGATTCCAACATCACCTGTCCGGTGTGTGGGCACAAGAAAAACGAGACGATGCCGACCAACGCCTGTGTGTGGTTTTACGAATGCGAGCATTGCAAGGCAGTGGTCAGACCGAAACCCGGGGATTGCTGCGTGTACTGCTCGTACGGTACCAACAGGTGTCCGCCGATGCAGCAGTCTGACTCCTGCTGCGCCTGACCAGGTTCACGCAATTGGCCAGGCGCGACGCCGAGACAGGACGCCCCGACAGTCACCGTTTCCGGAAGCAGGAGTAAAGAAACAGCTGGTTGGAACCAGCCGGCGTGTGGGGGTCTTCGAGTGCGCCTGTTACCCATTCGAATCCTGTACCGGATTCGTCCGAGAGCTGCTGAGCGTCGTATCGCGTGCAAGAGCGCAATTGGTCGAAACGACGGCGGTCAGTCGCGCAATTCAGCGCTTCGCTAGAGGTCACGCCTCCAATTCGGCTGTCCGCTTGGGCTTCGCTGCGGGTCGCGCTTCCGTCGCACGCGTCGACGCCTCCAACCAGAACACCAACTCGGCGTTATTCGTTTTCCCCGCTGGCGAGAAGTACGTGTCCTGCCACGAGTCATCCTCATGCAGTCCCTGCCAGCTATCCTTGGTCCCATGCTGCGCGAGAAGGTAACGCCAGCGGTAGTGGTCGTACACATCGAGCACGTGAACTGCATACGCAGATGCCAGGCTGACGTTACCTTCAATGATAAGGAGGTTCTCATCGTTGGTGGACGACGCCTTGTTGCCGAGGTTGTGGCTTCCGACAACCACGGTGCAGTTCTCGGGGTCAAACGGGTCAATGACAACTATTTTGTCGTGAATGACGGCGTGACCGGCTCTTGCGAGTTCCTTTTCCCAGACGCCGAATGCGTCATTTACTCCTTCGGTTGGAATCACCTGAGCGGGGTCCGCTGGCCTCGTATTGTTGTTGTGAAGGTCGATGACGAAGTTGCCCGCGCGGTCTGCATTGGTGAGTGCGCCCCGGATGAAAAGTGTGCTGTTCTTTTCCTGCGCTGACGCAGCCGCGTCAATGATGCTGGGCTGGCCTGGGTCGAAAGCTAAGAACAGCACCGCTGATTTTGCGTTCTCGATGCGCGCATACACATTCGCCATATCCGGCGGCGTCACGCCTTTCGCCTTGTTCTTCTGCGGCGTGTTCGGTGAGAACCACAGCGTTGCTTTCTTCGCGCCGGGAATCTCCACGGCGATGGGGGATGCGTTTTCCGTCCGGAACGTCTTGCTCTGTAGTGCATGAGGGTCCGTGCCCGCGTCTAGCGTATCCTTCTTGAGCGCATCCCAATAGTTCGAGTAAGCGTTTGCCAGTGTTGGAGAGCGCAGCACGATGCTGTTATTCGTTTGTGCGCACAGCCCCGTCGGCGTCCAATTGGTCGAGCCAGTCAGCACGGCCGCCGGCTTGCCATAAGCATCGACGTAAAGCATGAACTTGTTGTGCCCGATATGGCTGCCGTCGGGCAGCATCCGGTCTATCACGTCGACTCCGGAATGATGGAGCGCTACTCGTGCGGGCGCGTTTTCCTTGTCATCGTGCGTCGTGCTGTCGTAGGTGTTCGACAGAATCAGATGCAATTGTTTGTTGCTGACCAGAGATGCTTCGAGTTGTTTGTCGGCGAGCTCATACAATGCGCCGTAACAGCTTCCACCGTGCGCTTTTGCCTCCACCAGCAGCGATGGCAGCACTGTGACCAGGTCGCCGGCCAGCGACTTTCGCAGTGGGTCATTGGCGTCGGCGATGCGTTTGAGCAGAGCGCCAGAGTCCGGCAAATCGGCCTTGCTCTTGGGGAGCTGACGGGCTACGGCCTGCGTGGCAAGTATCCCCCGATTGAAATAGCATTTGATGGCTTCAGGGTCTTCCTGCGGACCGTGTTCGGCCGTCAGACTGACTGGGTTCGAAAAGAGAGCGCTTACGCCTGTGAGCGGCGACAGCTTCGGCGACGCATCTTTGCTGAAGGTCCCCTGAAGTGGGATGATTTGATAGATGTAGCTGCCCTGTGTATGCGCATCCCGTGCATACAGGTCCTTCCAGAAGAACTTCTGGATTGGGCCCTGAGCGGTTGTTTGTCCGGATTGTCCCGAATTCGGATTGCTCGGAAAGCCGGCTACGCCCTGTGGACTATCGCTTTCGAGATTCGCTTGTGATGCATCAATGCGTCGGACATCGAAGCCAACGCAATCTGGAAGCTTGTGTTCGAATGTCCATGCCACAAGAATAATGTCGTTGTTCGAGAGAGCAATACACTTTGTCGACATGCGTATCTCCTTGGTGTCGCGAGGCATCCGCGACTTGATGCGGTCGCTCGCTGAGCAGCCGCGTGGTATTTACGACGGGGTTGGGATGAGGGAACGACAAGTCACCGGCACGGTGTGTCGGCCGTCAAATGGTTGCCTGGTGGCTTGAACGTTTGATGACGGCCTGACAGGACGCGATGGCCACCATGCTTCGGAAGCACGCCAGCGACCCTGATGGCTGCATTGACCGTTTGTAAGTATTGACCGCGATGACTCGTGTGTATTCAGAAGCGCGAACGAAATGCCAGACCGTATTAATTTCCAGGCGTGCGTCGTTGTACGATTGAAATAGGGTCAAACACACCGTCTAGTAAGCAAGCGCTGTTGAAGTATGTTGAAAGCAGGTCGTGGACTTCTGTAGTTCCTTTCTACGTTGCTGTATCCGAAGGCGTTCCAGACATGAGCTCGCACAATTCTGCTCCGGCGATGGAAGAACCTGACGCCTCCGCTTCGGGCTCTGTCAAAGAAAGGCCCCTTGCGGAGTCGATAAGCGTAGCCACATCTGCGGCCGAAGCGTTCACTATCCTTGCCACCGCGACCGCTGCAGAAGCCATTCGTCGCGCCCATGCACTCCGCGCGAAAGCGGACCCCGAGGTCCTCCATAAGCTTCGTGTAGCGCTGCGTCGATTGCGTTCGCTGTATTGGGCCTACGAACCGCTGCTTGACAGGAAAGACTGCACGCTTCAACGGGAGGAGTTCAAGTATCTGGCTAATGCAGCGGGTAAAACCCGAGACTGGGATGTGCTGCGTGACGTTCTTTCAGGCGAGGAGCCAACGCGGCTATCGTTTGGCCCGCTGCTTCGCGTGGTGGGCGAGCACCGGGCCGCTGCACTGTCGTTCAGTCGCAGAACGATTCGCGGCGCCGGCGTCGAAGATAAATTGCACGGCGCATTGTCCTCCGCGCAACAACAACTGAACTCACAAGTTGTGAATACGATGCTCGCAGAATTTGCAGAATCGCGAGTGGATGTCGCCGAGAAGGCGCTGAAGAAGAAGGTAAAGCGTGCGATTCAACCTGAACATCCAGGCTACGCCGCGCTGCACGAGGTACGAATCGCAGGGAAAAAGCTTCGATATTTGCTCGAGTTCTTTGCTCCGGTGCTCGACGGCAGCCATCGGAAAAAAACCGAACTGTTGACCGGGGTGCAGGACGAGTTGGGCAAGCTCAATGACCTGGTCGTCAGTGAAACGTTGCTACGACAGTATTCGTTCCAGCTGGGCGAACCGGACGTTGTCACGGAGGCTGTGGTGTTTCTTGGCGCCCAGAAAAAGCGACACATGCGCGCCGCTCACAAAATGCTGCGCAACGTATGGTGACCAGTTGGCCGCCGAGCCCAGCGCTTTCCACCGTGTGGGCTAGCTGCCGGCGGATTTTCTCTTCTTCGCTTCGAGTCGGCGCGATAGGTCGGTGAGCAGCCACTTCGCCACGACTTCAGGTCCGTTCATCCCGCAGTCGGCAAACTTGATTTCGTTCTCGTAGTAGACGATGACCGTACCGCTCATAACGCGATACCGGCCGCGATAGCGCGACCCGTTCAGTTCGATTTCAATTTCTCTGGTCGTTTCATAGTTGTCGGCCATCAATCACTGCTCTGCGGTATCTCTGATTTAACAAAAGGTACCGAACCGGATTGTCTTCGTCAACGACAGGCAAACCCGGGGATGCCGAGACCCTGAGCGGCCTTCCCGGTATACGCCATCGACGCCGGGTACCCTGAGGCGATTTGATGAGCTTTGTGGCGGCCGCCTAGTGTAGGTCTCGCGAAACACCGCGCAGATTTTCACGAACGCGTTTGGTGACCAGGACCGTCAGGTAGTCCAGGATTCGCGCGCCGTCGCTGTATTCGGCCCATGTGTCTGCATACATCTTCGAAACAGTCTCAGTGGACGTATTGGTGTCAGAGGCGATTGTCTTGACGACATGTTCAAAGTTGGGTGGGGCCATAGTGTGCTCCTGGATTTTGAAGAGAGGGGCGCGCGCGGAAAGGCGATTAGACGATGTTGCCGCCCCGCATGCAAATTGAATCGACCTATCGTTGAGGGAGGGTCAGTTGTCGTCGTTTTGTCTGTACATATTCTTTCGTAGGCCTGACCAGTGGTGTGCTTACTCCACAATTCCGTACAGGTCTCTGGCGCCCCGTCAAATGCACGCGTCGAGCGCGCAATGCACAAATCCAATCGTTTCAGGGGCTTGCGCCGCTTGCTCGCGAATTATCTACAGCCTTGCAAACAGATTGTGTGGACAACTTGCGGGTCATATCCGTAGGTGGCGTCGCCAATGCAATCGAGAACCGCTCAAAAACTGTATATACTGTTTATATCGTTTGTCAACTTGGGGATGGTCATGACCGAAGCCAGCATCAGGAAGCCGACCAAGAAAGCCTTTCACTTCCCGAAGAACGCAAACGGCCATGCGAAAGCCTCCGACAAGCAGGCAAATAGGGCAAATGCACCGGCCACCGAAGCCGTAGAGGCGAAACCGGTTTCGACCAGGGTTCCAAAACAGACGCGCGCCGCAACCGCTGGAGCAGCTTCAGCCGCTCCAGCGGTTGAAGTGAAGACAAAGCACGTGAAGAAGGAAAAGGTCGTGCGTGACAGCTTCACGATGCCGAAGTCCGACTACGAAAAAATCGCGGCGCTGAAACAGAAATGTCTTGACGCAGGCATATCGGTGAAAAAGAGCGAGCTACTGAGGGCTGGTCTTCTCCTGCTCGAATCGGCGCCCCCAAAGCATTTGCTGGCAGCTATTTCTGCCGTCGAAACTGTGAAGACCGGCCGGCCAGAAAAATCGTAGCGCTGCGGTTTCCGCACTGGACGCAACGAGCGCGCTTGCGCATTGCACGCTAGCAATTTTTCGTTGCTCATGTCCGCATCGCGCGACTTGCACTGCCGCTCATTCCGGCGCAGGTGGATAGAGTTCGCATTCCTCGTGCATCTGCTTGAGCAACGCGACGTAGTCGCGCCGCCCTTGCTCGCACGAACCAAGGCATCGCGTAGCTGAGCATTGCATCGCAGGCAAGTTTGTCCGAGGAGCGAAAATGTCGGATAAGCATCTTTCCAGCGGGTTTGACCTCGACCTCAACCTGCTTTTAACCCGGTTGCTCGAAATGGGCGGCTTGGTGGAGGCGCAGATTGCCCGCGCGATGGAGGCACTGAACACGTTCGATTTGACACTTGTTGAGCAGGTCATGGAGGGTGAACACCGGCTCAACGCGATGGAAATAGAAATCGACGAAGAAGTTAGCAACATCATCGTTCGCCGGCAACCCACCGCTCGTGACCTGCGACTCCTGATGGCCGCCTCGAAGTGCATCACCAACCTCGAGCGTACTGGTGATGAGGCACGGAAGATTGCGAAGCGAACACGCCGCATTGCCATGGAGACCACCGCGCGACCCGTCAACATCGCTGAAATCAAGGCTTCGGGCGAAATGGCTTCGCACCTGCTTCGTAGAGCGCTGGACGCATTTGCGCGCATGGATGCAACTGCGGCTGCACAGATTGTCCGCGACGACGAAACCATCGACACCGAGTTTCGAGCCTTCGTGCTCAAGCTCGTCACATCCATGAAGGAAGACCCTCGGACAATCCAGATTGGGCTCGACTATCTGTTTATCGCTAAAGCCATCGAGCGTATCGGCGACCATGCTACCAACATTGCCGAAGCCATCGTCTATGTTGTTCGCGGTACCGATATTCGCCACGAACACAGGAAGCAGCGCGAATCCGCGGGTCCGCGTAGTTGAAGGCGAAAGCGGGCGGCCAGGTCTCGGAACGTAGGTACTGTCGCGCCGCGGTCATCTGCTCAACGCTGGCAATTGCATTCGAAGAATGCGTCCCAGGCAAAGAAAATTGAGCCGCCGGGTCGAGGAGAGGACGTCGTTCAAAGTTGGCACGCCAGACTTGTGCACTGTGGGAATGCTATGGGCAAACCGTGAGTCCCTACAACGTCGGTAATCGCTCAAAGTGTTCGAAGCGGGCGAACGGTGGCGGGACCTCGGTTACCTCAAGCCTGTCGACAAGCGCGGCGGACATGCCCTCACTTAACCAGGCACACATTTCTGCAAGCTGCTCCGGCGAACCCTGAACCATCACTTCCACCGAGCCGTCGATGCGGTTGCGGACCCAGCCAGTGACGCCCAGTGCATGGGCGCGGCGTACACAGGCTTCCCGATAGCCAATGCCCTGCACGAGGCCGCGCACCCTCACCAGCCGCGTCTCAAGCATCCCATCTTTCTGGTCATCTTCCATCCGCTTGGCTCCAGCGTTGGTTGTCACGATGTCCTGCGCGCCGAACGGCTCCGCATGGACGCGCGTATTGCAAGTTGGGAGGCTATCGAGTCGGCGCTAGTCACCGGTTAACGGCGCCCCACCGGCCATGCATCTGCCAAAGCTCTCTTCACGACAGCAGGTTGTTTTTGCCTGAGCGAAACGGCGTAACGCGACGCTCAGTGAGAGAAATCTGCGGCGTTCAGCTTTATCGGCTCGTCCGAGCCTCTCAGCACCTTTCGTTCAACAGCTGCCACAATCCGCTTGTGTCCGTCCATACAAGCTTTTAGCAGGTGCGCGTCGTCTGCTCCGATGGGTGCCCAGAAGTGCTGCTCCAGTGCATCGCGAGTAATCGAACATTGCACCGCACGCCCACGGGCATGTGCGATAAAAGCGACCAGCTTTCCGTCTGCGGAAACACTGGCTTCGGCGGCGAGAGTGCTGTCCATGGTTCACGGCTTTTTGTTTACCCAACCGCCCAGTTGCCCCTGAGGGGCTCCCGGCAGTACCAGCCTTATCATAATGGTTCCCGCGTTGGTTGCCACGATGTCCTGCGCGCCGAACGGCTCCGCATGGACGCGCGTATTGCGAGTTGGGGAGCTATCAAGTCGGCGCTACTCACCGGCTAACGGCGCCCCACCGGCCATGCATCCGACAAAGCTCTCTTCACGACAGCAGGTTGTTTTTGCCTGAGCGAAACGGCGCACCGTCGTGCGCGAAAACATCACACTCGCCGCGCTTGACCGATACTTCGAGATGCATGAGAAGGAGCCTGAGACCGTCTCACAGGTAGAGGCATCAACCCTGGTTTGACACAGCGAGCACCTACGAGAGTTCAGTCAAATCCGATTCGAAGCCCCACCGCGCTTATGCCTAGTGCGGCCTGCTTGTTGGCCGGCTCACGCACCTGCGCGTGGTTCGAGGGTAGGAAGAATTCTAAAACAAGGCTTGTCGGCAAGGTTCGAGAGACCCGAAAACATGTTTCTGGCTCTCCTTAGTCGTCTTCGTTCTTAGGTATAGGGGGATTTTTCGGAGGTATCTGATTGGACTCGCCAGGGAGTCCGGTGTCCATAGTCGGTGCGGTTGTAGACGGCCCGAGGTCACGGAGCCGGAAGTCAGCCTCTAGCTCTGGTGTAAGTGGCCCGCCGAAGATGTCGTCAAACGGGCCGCCAGGACTATTACGCAAGAGGAAAATCGCGGCCTGAATCTCTTTTACCGCTCTCTCAAAATCTCCGCATGCCTCTAGCCGCTGGGCGTTCATGCCAGCCGTAGCCAGCAACATTCGGTCGCGGTCTCGAAGCAAATCGTAACCCCATGAGCGAAGGCGCTTCTTCGTATCGTCGAGCGCCCAGCCGCACTTGAATGCCTGGGTTTTGAATGGCTCCGGCGCATTCTTCCAGATGCTTTCCGTCGCGCGTTCAAGTTGCTTCATCGCCTGCAGATATTGAGCAACGTCCATCTGCCGCTCCTTGGTCTGTCCCGCAGCCACGAACCTCGAGGACCGCCAGTTTGCTGACGCGCTCAAGCGTAGGCGGCAGCCCCTGTCTGCGCAATCAGCGAACGGTGCCAACCCTCAAATTGGTCCCTGCGCACGCATATCCGTTGGCGCGTACACCTTTGAGAATCCGAGCAGAGAAGGGAGGAGAAACCCCACGTCGCACGGCTCGTCCGCAAATTTGAGATGCCCGGAAATTGGTTTCTGGTCCTCTTCAGTGGTCTTCTTTCTTCGGAATAGGAGGTGTTTTCGTCGGTATTTGATTGGACTCGCCAGGCCGTCCGGTGTTCATCGTCGGCGCGCTTTTCGCTGGGCGCTGTGCGCGCGCAGGCGACGGAAGACGAGCAATAGCAAATTCAGTTGCAATTGAGCCAGTTGACTCAGGGGTCGTCCGCAGGCGGCGTGGCCGGGACCCAATCATTGACTGAAGCAAAGCCGTTTACAGCCGAAATCCGGTTTGACATCAAGAACGGTGAACCCGGGTCGCCCAATGAATACACGAAACTGGTGTTTGCAGACGGCAACAATCGAGATGCCGCGCTTGTGCGTCGCTCAGGCAAGGTGATGAGCGAGGGCATGCTTCGCGCCGCGACGGGGGCAGGAGTGGAGATTCCACGAGGTGACATTGAGACCCGAAACCAATGGTCGAGGAACCCGCTATCTTGTCATCACTTGTGGCCCCGGCGGCATACTCTATCTGAAAACGCAACTGCGACAGACAACCTTGCCAGGCAAACGCGGCGAGTCACCTTCTGCTTTCAACGGCCTGTGGGAAGTCAGCGGAGCGACAGAAAAATTCAACGGGCTCCCGGATTCCGGCACACTCCGGATTGACCGGTTGTCGGAAAGCGAGCGTCAATGGATTCTGGAAGGCGAGCTGAGCGGGCCCTAGTTTGAACTCCCGATTGAGAGCGTGTGAACGCGGCCAACTTTCTCGTCAACGACTAAACCGGAAATCTCTGTCGCGATTCTTCTCGTGTTGTACATAGGAATCGGCCCGCCGAAATGACGGGCCGATTCCTACGAAGCACGCGCGAATCCATACCAGAAATCGACGAGAGTCGAGAGCGCACGAACAGCCCGCTGCACTGCAGGGCGCGGCGGAGCGCCAGGCATTGCGAAGGACCGCCGTGAGCGCGGCATTTTTCGGACATGACTGCGTTGCGGGAGCCTCCGTTGTCGATTTTGTCGCCTACCTGCCGCTACAAAGGAGACGAATGAGCGACACGAGGCACGCACCTTGCTGCACTTCATTCGTGAGCGGCAGACGCTTGCATGAGATATCTTCTCCGGAGGTGAGCCATGAAAAATATAACCAGGACGTTTTTCGCTTCGGCTCTCGCGATGGCACTGTCGGCAATAACATACGCACAGGCCGGCGGCAGCGCTGGCGGGGTCCCAACACCCGGCGCCGGTGCCGGTTCGATGAAGACCCCGAACGAGACCGGCTACGGTTCTCCCGACGTTACGGGCAGTGGCGTCGTCGCGGCGCGCAGTATCCCCAGGACGGAGCGTTCCAATAGGGGCAAGACCAACGGTCTGAATAAGGGTACAAATAGCGGCGCGAACAGCGACGTCAAAAGCGGACCTGGCGGCTCAAGGCAAAAGGGCCAGTAGTACGCAGCTGCCTCGTCACGATGCCAGTGGTATCCCACTTGCTGACTCGGTAATCGTGTATAGGCTACGTCTTGAATTGCCACCGACGCGATAACAGCGGGTTGCACACGGCTTCGTCATCGCTTACCGCGCGGAGACATGAAATCGACAATTTTCGACTCGTGCAACTCGCGATTCGTTGCGCAATGCTGGAACTGAGGACCGGGCGAAGGGCTCGATGTCCTGCTATCAGGAGACCTCTCGACCCGTTTCCCGTCTGGCCGAACGAAGCGGGACGAGGGTTACCGGGCGGCTCTGCTGTAGGGGGCCGTAGTGATTGCGGTTCCGCCTGATTTCAGAACAAGTTCCCACGGAGCTCACTGTTCGTTGCGTCGGCAGAACAACGCAGGCGTTGTGTTGGTGAAGGGGGCACGCCGCGCGAAGGCAGGGGTTGGCGAGCATCGCGTTTGTCGAGCGCACCTGGAACGTCATATTGCTTCAACCGTCCGGCGGCCGCAGGATGCATATCGCGAGCGCTAGCTCCCGGGCGTCTTGTCCCCGGCGATTTACCATACGCGAATCGTGCAACCTGGTTCGTTCGCGCCCTCTGCTTCACGAACGCCCCGCTTTTCCTATACTGTTTTTGTCGCAATCTGGTAACGCGACGTCGGTCGCATACTTGGAGGAAGACATCATGAACAAGGACCAGGTCAAAGGCGTTGCTCAAAAGATGAAGGGCAAGTTTAACGAGGCCATGGGCAAGGTCACGGGCAGGCCGGCCCGGGAACTGAAAGGCGATGTTGAGCAAGCCGCGGGACAAGCCAGGAAAGACGTCGGGGACGCCAGGGAAGCGGCGAAGGACCGCACGACGCGTCACCATTAACCGCATGCCTCTGGGGCCTTATCAGGCGGCCGACTCGGGAAGTTGGTCGCCGGTGCCGGCGGTGATTGGGTGCCTCATCGCGCCCGGCGCGACCCCGACCTGATTCACTTCCTGCGCGACATCGTGCAACGGCTCGGCCCCCGCATCCCTCCGTCTCGAGCAGTTCCTTTGGCCACAGGAAGAACGCGCTGGTGACGCGTGCACTGAAATCGGCCACCGTCATCTTGGCGGCACGCGCCTGGAGAAACTCGAAGTCCTGTAACAAATCCTGGTCCTTCGCAAGCTGGACCACCAGCGCGTCTGGCGAACCTGTCCGGGCCCAAACAGCTCAAAAGTTCGAGCATGTTCGCGAGGTGAAGCAGCAGTTCTTGTCTGTCAAATCAGTTGTCCATCGCAGCAATCTCCACTCGCTGCGTCCCTCCTGGAAATGTTCCCTTTCGGCGCAACGCCTCGCTCCGTCGCATCTCATCCCGGCGCGTCTTCGTCGACCAATGCGTCTTCGTCCTCTGACTGCAAGACCGGAGCAGCGCTGTCGGGCACTGGCGGGCCAGACGAGTTCGGGGTGTCTCCTGGTCGCTCATCTTTACCATCATCGCGGCCCGTGTCGCGTGTCTTTCTCTTTCGATGATTCGTCATGGTTTCCTCCGTGAGGGAAGCAGCGACCCAGACGGACTGGGTGCTGCGTGTGCTGCTATCCGGCGGGCGGCGGCCGCTTCGTTTGCGCCTGTCGGGGACACAACTTTTAAATGTCAGTCGCGTTTCCTTCGCTAGCAGCACGGGTAGGAGACGAGTACGGTCCCGGTTGTAGTAGTGATGGACCGTGGCGCCCCATTGCGCATCCGCCATGGATGGTGCGCTGGTATCAGACCATCGACATGATGCGCGGCTTCAACGCGGCGCACATGGTGCCGGCGCATGGCCGTCCGGTATCGGGCGCGCAGTATGTCGCCGAGGTGCTGTGCGTGTATCGCGACGCCATCCAGTTCATCCACGATCAGACCATTCGCCACATGAACTTCGGCCTGAGCCCGGACGAACTCGCTGAGGCCATTCCCGCGTTGACGCCGCACCTCGCGGAGCACGCGTGGCTCGGCGAGTACTACGGCACGGTCAAGCATTCGGTGCGGCAGGTGTACAGCGGTCAGCTCGGCTGGTTCGATGGCGATCCGGCATCGCTCGATCCGTTGCCGCGTGCTGAACGTTCGCAGCGCATGGTCAAGATGATGGGCGGCGTGGAGGCGGTGCGTGCCGCTGCGCGTATCGCGCTGGGTGACGGCGACTGGCGTTGGGCTGCGGAACTGGCCACGCTGCTGGTGCGCCTCGATACAAGCGACGTCGAAGCCCGCAACATCAAGGCGAGCGTGTTGCGCGAGCTGGGCTACCGCACGGTGAACACCAACTGGCGCAATTGGTACCTGAGCGCGGCGCGCGAACTCGAACACGCCTACGACGAACTGCCGTTCGCCGGCAGCTCGAGCCTCGCCTCGACGGATGTATTGCGCGCCCAACCGTTGCGCAATGTGTTTCAGCGCTTTAGCGTGAACGTCGATCCGGAACGTTGCGCCGATGTGCAGATGACACTCGCATTCCACGTGACGGATCGCAATGAAACGCATGCGCTCGAATTGCGGCGTGGCGTGTTGCAGATTCACGAGCGCACTCCGTCGGCGATCGATGTTCAACTCGCGCTGGAAACCAGCACCCTGTACGGCATGTTGCGCGACATGGTGTCGCAGTTGCCGGCGTGCCTCGAGAACGGCACAGTAGTGCTGGAGCGTGGCACGGCCGAGCAGTTGCGCAGATTCTTCGATTGCTTCGACCGGCCCGCGCGGCGTATGCCCGCACTTACTACGCGATAGAAGCGACTCGCATCGGTGTGTTGGCGCAGCGGCACATCGTGTATTGGCGCATCGCGATGCGAAACCCAAGGAGGAGACATGGAAAAAATCTGGTTGAAGTCCTATCCGCCAGGCGTGCCGGCGGAGATCGACACTACGCAGTTCAGTTCTGTCGGCGACTTGCTGGAGCAGAGTTTCCAGGCGCACGCCGCAGAGCGCGCGTTCGTTTGCATGGGACACGAGTTGACCTACGGCGAACTCGATGCGAAGTCGCGTCACCTTGCGGCGTGGTTTCAATGGCTAGGCCTCGCGCGCGGCGCGCGCATCGCCGTGATGCTGCCGAACGTATTGCAGTATCCGGTGGTCATGGCGGCCATCCTGCGTGCCGGTTACGTGGTGGTGAACGTCAATCCGCTGTACACGCCGCGAGAACTCGAGCATCAGTTGAACGACAGCGGCGCGGAAGCGATCGTGCTGCTCGAACCGTTCGCGAAGACGCTCGAGACGGTGCAAGCGCAAACGTCGATCAGGCATGTCGTGCTGACGTCGATCGGCGAGATGCTCGGCGCGGGTAGTCCAGAGGTTGCAGAGAATGTGCCGCCGACTTCGTGTATTGCGCTGAACGATGCGATCGCACGCGGTTCGGACGCGGGCTTTACACCCGTCACGCTCACGCAAAGCGATGTGGCGGTGCTGCAATATACCGGTGGCACCACCGGCGTCTCGAAGGGCGCCACCTTGCTGCACGGCAACCTGATCGCCAACGTCCTGCAATCGGAGTTGTGGCGCGAACCGGTTTATCGTGGGCGCACCGACATCAAGCAGTACATCACGGTCGTCGCGCTGCCGCTGTATCACATCTTCGGGCTGACGGTCTGCGGTTTGCTGACGATGCGTTGTGGCGGCATGGGCATCCTGATTCCGAATCCGCGCGATCTGCCGGGGCTGATCAACGCCTTGCGAGGCTACGCGATCAACTCGTTCCCCGGCGTGAACACGATGTACAACGCGCTGCTGAACGAGCCGGACTTCAAGACGCTCGACTTCTCGAAGCTGGTGCAATCGAACGGCGGCGGCATGGCGGTACAGCAAGCCGTCGCGCAACGCTGGCAGGCGCTGACCGGTGTGCCGATCGTCGAAGGCTATGGGCTCTCGGAAACCTCGCCGTGCGCCACAACCAATCTGCCGACGTCCACCGCGTTCACCGGGACTGTCGGCTTGCCGTTGCCGTCCACGGAAATTACGATTCGCGACGACGCCGGCAATGACGTGCCGCTCGGCGAGCGCGGCGAAATCTGCATTCGCGGGCCGCAGGTGATGGCCGGCTACTGGAACCGTCCCGACGAAACCGCGAAGGTGATGACGCCGGACGGCTTCTTCAAATCCGGCGACATCGGCGTGATGACGGAAGAAGGTTTCGTGAAGATCGTCGATCGCAAGAAGGACATGATTCTGGTGTCGGGTTTCAACGTCTATCCGAACGAAATCGAGGACGTGGTGGCCAAGCACCCGGGCGTGTTCGAAGTGGTGGCGGTGGGCGTGCCGGACGCGGAGGCGGGTGAAGTGGTGAAGCTTTACGTCGTGAAGAAGGACCCGGCGCTCACCGACGCGGACATTCTTGCGTTCTGCAAGGAGCAACTGACGGGTTACAAGCGCCCCAAGATCATCGAGTTCCGCAGCGAACTGCCGAAGACCAATGTCGGCAAGATTCTGCGGCGCGCATTGCGCGACGAGGTGAAAAGCGCGGGCTGAAAGCGGGCGCGCCACGCGTTTTGCCGCATGTCGGCACGTGTGGCGCGCCCTGCAGCGCGGCGTGATTCCGGGTACATTGTCGTTCTCGACATCACGCACTAGGGAGTACACGATGCGCCTGCTTCACACTATGCTCCGGGTCGGCGACCTGGACCGTTCGATTGCCTTCTACACCGAGCTGCTCGGGATGAAATTGCTGCGCCGCGATGACTATCCGGACGGTAAATTCACGCTGGCTTTCGTGGGCTATGAAGACGAACGTGATGGCACCGTTCTCGAACTCACGCACAACTGGGACACGCCGTCGTACGACCTCGGCACCGGTTTTGGGCACCTCGCCGTCGAAGTCGCAGACGCGTATGCGGCGTGCGACAAGATCAAGGCCCAGGGCGGCAAGGTTGTGCGCGAAGCCGGCCCGATGAAACACGGCACCACCGTGATCGCTTTCGTCGAAGATCCGGACGGCTACAAGATCGAATTCATCCAGAAGAAAAAGTGACGTAAGCGGCGGGGTGAGGACAAGCTATGAATGACAGCAATCCCTACTTCAAAGAACTTAACGAGATCCACGTTGAAATCCAGGCGTTGTTCGACGGTTCTGCGGATCACGATGCGCTGGAGCGCATCATGGCGCGCTTCGCTCCGCAATTCACGCTGGTTATGACATCCGGACTCGCACTGGACCACGCGGGCCTGCGCGCGACTTTCGCGAAGCTGAACGGCGCGCGCCCCGGCTCGCAGATCACGATTCGCGATATGGAGATCGTGTCTGAATATCCGTCGGGTGCGGTGGTGAAATATCGGGAGTATCAGCGCGACAACGCGGGCAATGCGAACGTGCGGCGCTCGACAGCGGTGATGGACCTGGACGCGCACGGCAAGGTGACTTGGCGTCACTTGCAGGAAACTTTCTGTACGGAGTGAGTGGCGGGTTGTAGAAGGCTGGCGCTTCGCGCTGAGGCGCCGGCTTTAAGTCTGCATGGCCGAAGTCCTGAAGGGCCGAAGAAGGCCAAAGAGGATCTGAAGGCCTTAAAGCGTCGGCAGCAATTCCGGCGGATGCGACTTCAACGTCTGCCGCGCCTCGCGGAATTCCGGAAAAATCGATTCGACAGTCTCCCAGAAGCGCGGACTGTGATTCATCTCGCGCAGATGCGCGAGTTCGTGCGCCACGACGTAATCGATGATCGACAGGGGGAAGTGAATCAACCGCCAGTTCAGGCGGATTTTCCCATCGCTCGAACAACTGCCCCAACGCGTGGCCGCGGAAGAGAGCGCATACGCGCGATAGTTGACGCCCAGCTTCTCCGCGTAGATTGCGAGGCGTTCGCCGAACAGGCGCTTTGCTTCGCCTTGCAGCCAGCCTTGCACGCGATCCTTGATCTGCTGCGGGTCCGCTTGCAACGGCAGCGGCACTTGCAGTGCGGCTTCATCCGCATTGAACGCGAGCGTGCCTTGCGGCGAGCCGAGTTTCACGCGCACCGGCTGACCGAGATACGGCACTTCCGCACCATCTTTCCAGTCGACCTTGGGCAACGCGCGCTGTTCGACACGCGTTTGCCATTCGATCAGCTTCGTAAAAATCCAGCGCTGCTTTTCGGTGATCGCGGTTTCGATATCCGCGAGCGTGACCCAACGTGGTGCGGTAATCATCAGGCCGGTGCTGTCGATCGCAAAGCCGATCGAGCGGCGTGCCGAGCGCTTGAGCGCATAGTGCAGCGTGCGCGAACCAATGGTGAGGCTGCGCAGCTTGGTGCCGTCCGGTGCGAGCGGCACGACCGGCTGCTGCCCGCTCTGCGAGCCCGCCGTTGGTGCGGAGGGTGTTGGGGACGACGACGTCGACCCCGGCTCGGCGAAGAGCGGGAGATCGAGCTGCCGGTTATCGAGCGCCGCAGCGGGCTGCGACGTAGGAGACTTCTGCATCGGATTCGGCTTCGCGCAAATGCGCCTTCGAGGGCGCGGGCGCGTCAGATTGGTGCGGCGGCGGAGCTGCTTTCCGCCGCGCGGTACGCGGTAGGATCGATGCGACGCATTTCAGCTTCGATCCACTTTTCGACGCGCGTGTTCACTTCATCGGGCGTGAGCCCCGTCGTGTCGATCGGCTTGCCGATCGACACTGTGACTATACCCGCATATTTGAGAAACGAGTTGCGCGGCCACACACGTCCGGCGTTGTGTGCGATCGGCACGACCGGCGCGCCGGTAGCAATCGCAAAACGCGCGCCGCCGGTTTTGTACTTGCCTTGCTTGCCGGTCGGCGTACGTGTGCCTTCCGGAAACATGATGACCCAGGCACCTTCGGCCATGCGCTGCTTGCCTTGCTTGATGACCGATTCGAACGCGTACTTGCCTTCCTTGCGGTCGATGTGGACCATCTTCAGCATGCCCAACGCCCAGCCGAAAAACGGCACGTACAGCAGCTCGCGCTTGAACACGTAGCACAGCGGCCGTGGCATCAGCGCCGGAAACGCCAGCGTTTCCCATGCCGATTGATGCTTCGACAGCAGCACGGCCGGACCGTTAGGCAGGTTCTCATAGCCCTCGATCTTGTAGCGGATGCCGTTCAGCCAACGCACCGTGTGAAGCGTGGCGCGGCACCAGCCGGCCGCCATCCAGTAGCGATTGTCGGCGCGCATGAACGGAAACGCGATGAAGCACGCGGTTGCGTACGGCACCGTGAAGAGCACGAAGTAGATCAGCAGCAGCAAAGAACGGATGAAGCGCATCGGCGGGGTCAGTGAGGGTTGGGGACGCGCGTGGTGCGCGTCACTCGTGAGCGTCGGAAAGGAAGTCGAGTGCGAACGCACGCAGGTCGTCGTGCACACGCGTACCCTCGGGCAGGCCGCCGGCTGCGAGCGTCTTGCGGCCCTTGCCGGTCAGCACCAGATGCGTCGGATGGCCGAGCGAGGCACCCGCTTGCAGATCACGCATCGCGTCGCCGACCACCGGCGTATGGTGCGGATCGACTTCGAAACGTTCGGCGATCATCTTCAGCATGCCGGGCTTCGGTTTGCGGCATTCGCATTGATCTTGCGCCGTGTGCGGGCAGAAGAACACGGCGTCGATGCGCCCGCCGACCGCCGCCGCCATGCGATGCATTTTCAGATGCATCGCATTGAGCGCGTTCATGTCGAAGAGACCGCGGCCGATGCCGGACTGGTTGGTCGCGATCGCCACGCGATAACCCGCCTGGTTCAGCCGCGCGATCGCTTCGAGCGAGCCGGGCAGGGCAACCCATTCGTCCGGCGACTTGATGAACGCGTCGGAATCGACGTTGATCACGCCGTCGCGGTCGAGAATCACCACCTTTTTGGTTGGCATGGCGCGGGGCTCAGGCGGCGAGTCGGGAAATGTCGGCGACGCAATTCATCTGCTGATGCAGTGCGCCGAGCAAGGCCAGACGGTTGGCGCGCAACGCCGGATCTTCGGCGTTGACCATCACGTCGTTGAAGAACGTGTCGACCGGTTCGCGCAGCGCGGCGAGCGCGGTGAGTGCGCCCGTGTAGTCGCGTGCGGCGAGTTGCGATTGCACGCGCGGTGCAACCTGTTCGAGTTGCGCATGCAAGGCTTTTTCGGCCGCTTCGGTCAGCAGTGCAACCTGCACACCGCCGGTCGCTGAACCTTCCGATTTCTTCAGGATGTTCGAAATCCGCTTGTTGGCCGCTGCGAGCGATGCTGCTTCCGGCAGTGCCGCGAATTCGCGGACTGCATCAAGGCGCGCGACGATGTCGTCGAGGCGCGTCGGGTTCAGTGCCAGCACCGCGTCGATTTCGCCGGGCGCGTAGCCGCGTTCGCGCAGCAGACCGCGCAGGCGGTCCATGCTGAATTCGTAGATCGCTTGCGTCGAATCGGCGACGCCCGGCACGGTGGCGAATTGCGCGTAAGCGGTGCGCAACAGTTCGATCAGGTCGACCGGCAATTGCTTCTCGACCAGAATCCGCAGCACGCCGAGCGCATGACGGCGCAGCGCGAACGGGTCTTTCTCGCCGGTGGGTTGCAGGCCGATGCCCCAGATGCCGACCAGCGTTTCGAGCTTGTCGGCGAGCGCGACGACGGTGCCGGTTGCCGTGGCCGGTAAGGCATCGCCGGAGAAACGCGGCTGATAGTGTTCCGAGCACGCCAGCGCGACTTCTTCCGGCTCGCCGTCGTGGCGCGCGTAGTACGTGCCCATCGTGCCTTGCAACTCGGGGAATTCACCGACCATGTCGGTGATCAGGTCGGCCTTGGCCAGACGCGCGGCGCGCTTTGCGAGCGCGACATCTGCGCCGATCAGCGAGGCAATTGCCCCCGCCAGCGCTTCGACGCGCTCGACGCGTTGCAGCGCCGACCCCAGCTTGTTGTGATACACGACGTTCGCGAGTAGCGGCACGCGGTCGGCGAGCGGCTTCTTCTTGTCCTGCTCGAAGAAGAACTTCGCATCGGCCAGACGCGGACGCACCACGCGTTCGTTACCTTCGACGATATCGCCCGGCGTCTTCGTTTCGATGTTCGACACGATCAGGAAGCGCGAGCGCAGCTTGCCGTTCGCATCCGTCAACGCGAAGTATTTCTGGTTCGTCTGCATCGTCAGGATCAGGCATTCCTGCGGCACTTGCAGGAATTCGTCCTCGAAACGGCAGGCGTAGACTACCGGCCATTCGACCAGCGAATTCACTTCATCCAGCAGCGATTCGGGCATCACGACCTGATCGCCGTCGGCTTGCTCGAGCAGATGGGTGCGGATGGCCTCCTTGCGGTCGGCGAAATTCGCGACCACACGGCCCTTGTGCATCAGCGTATCGGCGTACGAATCCGCGTGCTGGATCTGCACGAAGCCTTCGGACAGGAAGCGGTGGCCGAGCGTGGTGTCGTCGGCATCGACGCCCAGTGCCGTGACCGGCACCACCTGTTCGCCGTGCAACGTGGTCAGACGATGCGCCGGACGCACGAACTGCACACTGGTGCCGTCCGGGCGTTGATACGTCATCGGCTTCGGAATCGGCAACTTGGCGATCGTTTCGTCGAGCGCTGCTTGCAGGCCTTCGGCGAGCGTGGCGCCCGGCGCGGCGTAGCGCAGGAAGAAGGCTTCGGCCTTACCGTCCTGCGCGCGCTCCAGGTCGTTCACCGAAAAATCGGGGAAGCCGAGCGCGGCCAGTTTCTTGGCGAGCGGTGCCGTGGGCTGGCCGTCTTTATCCAGCGCGACGGAAACCGGCAGCACTTTTTCTCGCACGTGTTTTTCCGGCGCGACCGAACGCACGTTCTTGATCGTGACGGCGAGACGGCGCGGCGTGGCGTAACGTTCGAACGACAGTTCGCCTTCGACCAGGTCGCGCGCCGCGAGGCGTTGCGCAATGCCTTCGGCGAAGGCGTCGCCCAGACGCGCGAGCGCTTTCGGCGGCAGTTCTTCGGTCAGCAGCTCGACGAGCAGGGTAGCTTGATGGGGTTGAGTCATTTCTTGGTGTTCTCGTCAGTCCTGGTCGATCTTGCGTTCGACTTTCAGCGGCGGCGCCCACGCGGGCATTGCGGCATCTTGCTCGTCGGTCGTGAGGCCGGGCACGCCGTGCACCGGATTGCCGAGCATCGGGAAACCGAGCTTTTCGCGTGAGTCGTAGTAAGCCTGTGCAACCAGACGCGACAGCGCGCGAATCCGGCCGATATACGCGGCACGTTCCGTGACCGAGATCGCCCCGCGGGCGTCCAGCAGGTTGAACGTGTGGCCGGCCTTCAGCACCAGCTCATAAGCGGGCAGCGCGATCTGCGCGTCGATCATGCGCTTGGCTTCTGCTTCGTAGCTGTTGAAGAACGTGAACAGCAGATCGACGTTCGCATGCTCGAAGTTGTAGGTCGACTGTTCGACTTCGTTCTGGTGGTACACGTCGCCGTAAGTCAGGCGACGAAGTTCCGGGCCGTTCGGGCCTTGCTCTTCCCACTCGGTCCAGACGAGGTCGTAGACGTTCTCGACTTTCTGCAGATACATCGCGAGACGTTCGAGACCGTAGGTGATTTCGCCCAGCACCGGCTTGCAATCCAGACCGCCGACTTGCTGGAAGTAGGTGAACTGGGTGACTTCCATGCCGTTCAGCCACACTTCCCAGCCCAGACCCCAGGCGCCGAGCGTGGGATTTTCCCAGTCGTCTTCGACGAAGCGCACGTCGTTCTGCTTCAGGTCAAAACCGAGGGCTTCGAGCGAGCCGAGGTACAGGTCGAGGATGTTTTCCGGCGCCGGCTTCAGCACGACCTGATACTGGTAGTAATGCTGCAGGCGGTTCGGGTTCTCGCCGTAGCGGCCGTCTTTCGGGCGGCGCGACGGCTGCACATAGGCGGCTCGCCACGGTTCCGGACCGATTGCGCGCAGGAAAGTATGGACGTGGGACGTGCCCGCGCCGACTTCCATGTCGATCGGCTGGAGCAACGCGCAACCCTGCTTGTCCCAGTAGGACTGCAGTGTCAGGATGATTTGCTGAAACGTGAGCATGAAGTGCCTTTCGGGCATAGGGCCGCGCCGCAAGCGCCGGAGCGCGCGAGCTGGCCGTGGAGCGAAGTGCTAAACCGTAGATTTTAACGGAAAGGGAGGGGGGTGTCCGTTTTGCGGGGTCGGACGGGGACTGAAGTGTTCTTCAAACGGAAAAAGGCCGCTTCATGCGGCCGATTGTCGTTCGTTTTGTCGGGATGTGTCCCGTCCGCTAACTGCTCAAACTCATCAACGCATGCGTCGCCGAATCCGTCACTTCGACGAACCCGTCAATCTCCATCTCCAGTTCCCGCGGAAGCGCCAGCATATTGCAGGACACCACGCGGCCGTAGATATTCTCCGAGCGTCCAAAGAAATTGCCCGGATTGAACAAAAGCGGCAAGTGCCACCACAACCGGTATTCCTTCGACCACAACCACTCGATCAAAGCCCGTGACTGATCGAGCCAATCGTTTTCCACATAAATCACCGGTCACGAGCAGGCAATCGTTTCCTCAGCCCCTAGCAGTGCGTTCAACTCGAACCCTTCCACGTCGAGCTTCAGCAGCCCCACGGTATGTGAGCGCAGTGCATCGTCCAGCCGCACGCACGGAACCGGGAGCGTATTCGCCGCAGCCTCGGTCTGCATCGACACGCCGCCGAAGTTGCCCGGCGCATCGTAATCCGGTCGCGCAAAATGCAATGTCCCCGCAGTCGCGCCGCACGCGTACGGCCACGCGAGCACGTTGCGCAGACCATTGGCCGCGAGATTCGCACAGAGGTTTTGAAAAATCACCGGCTGAGGCTCGAACGCGACGAGCACCTGGTGACGCGCCTGCGCCTCACGCGCCAGCATGATCGTGTGAACGCCGATATTCGCGCCGACTTCCACGACGATGCCTGGCTGCACCAGCAACTGCCGTAACACGGCAGATTCGAGTTCGCTGCATTCACCGTATTCGATGAGCGCGCGGCCGAGATAGAAGTCGTTCGGATTGGCGAGCATCCAGCCGTGGCGGGTCTGGACGAGTTGCGTATGAGCGCCAAGCGGCAGCGGAGCAGGAGGGGGTGTAAGCATGAACATTAAGCGGATGCAGAAGACCCTGCCAATGTACGGCCCGTCGCCGCGGTTGTATATAAGACGGGTTCCTAAGGATTCTTATCTTTCTGCAAGAACTCGTCGTCTAAATCTGAGACTTAAGCGGCGACTGGTTCACAAGCCAATCGCCGCCACAACTGCCTTACGTCGCGGCCAGTTCAACTTTCGGCGCAAACGAATCGCTTTGCGCCATAGGCCAATATTTCTCGTACAACGTGTAGCGATAGTTGCCCTTCAGCAGATCGTTCGGATCGAGATACTTCAACAGGTCGGACATCAACCGCACTTCATGCGACGACACGCGCCGCACGATGTGATGCGCGCGCAGCTCCGCCGGATGCTTGAGCCCCGCCGCCTGAATGATTTCCTTCAGCGCATGCAGCGTGTTGTGATGGAAGTTGAACACGCGCTCGGCCTTGTCCGGCACGACCAGCGCGCGCTGACGAACCGGATCCTGCGTCGCGACGCCCGTCGGGCAGCGGCCGGTGTGGCAGGTCTGGGCCTGAATGCAACCGACCGCGAACATGAAGCCACGCGCCGCGTTGACCCAATCCGCGCCGATCGCCAGCGTCTTGGTGATATCGAACGCAGTAATCATCTTGCCGCTCGCACCGATGCGGATGCGCTGACGCAAGCCGATGCCGACGAGCGTGTTGTGCACCAGCAGCAAGCCTTCCTGCAACGGCACGCCGACGTGATCGGTGAACTCCAGTGGCGCTGCGCCCGTGCCGCCTTCCGCACCGTCGACCACGATAAAGTCCGGCAGAATTCCCGTTTCGAGCATCGCCTTCGCAATGCCGAAGAATTCCCACGGATGCCCGATGCACAGCTTGAACCCGGTCGGCTTGCCGCCTGACAGCGTGCGCAAACGGTCGACGAATTCGAGCAGGCCGCGCGGCGACGAGAATTCGGAGTGGGTGGCGGGCGAGATGCAATCGCGGCCCATCGGAACGCCGCGCGTTTCCGCAATCTCGGGCGTGATCTTCGCGGCCGGCAGCACGCCGCCGTGACCAGGCTTCGCGCCTTGCGAGAGCTTCACCTCGATCATCTTCACTTGCGGCTCGGCAGCCTGCTTCGCGAACTTCTCCGCGCTGAAGGTGCCGTCGTCGTTACGACAGCCGAAATAGCCCGAGGCGATTTCCCAGATGATGTCGCCGCCATGCTCGCGGTGGTATTTCGACATCGAACCTTCGCCGGTGTCGTGCGCGAAGTTGCCCTTCTTCGCGCCGAGGTTCAGCGCCATGATCGCGTTCGCCGACAGCGAGCCGAAGCTCATCGCGGAGACGTTGAAGATCGACATCGAATAGGGCTGTGCACGGTCCGGGCCGACGACGATACGGAAGTCGTGGTTATCGAGCGTGGTCGGCGCGAGCGAGTGGCTGATCCATTCGTGCGCAATGGCTTTGACGTCGAGCTCGGTGCCGTACGGGCGGCTGTCCACATCGTTCTTCGCGCGCTGATAGACGATGCTGCGTTGCGCGCGCGAGAACGGTTTCTCGTCGGTATCGTCCTCGACGAAATACTGGCGGATTTCCGGGCGGATGAATTCGAACAGGAAACGGAAGTGGCCCCACAGCGGATAGTTACGCAGAATTGCGTGATGCTGCTGCGTCAGATCGAACAGGCCGAGCGCGACGAGCGCCACCGGCACGATGATCCAGAACCACGAAATGTGATTCGTCGCGGCAAACAGGGCACAGATGGCGAACAGCACGACTGCGCACCACATCGCCAGATAACGTCGAGAAAACATGGGGGCTCCAGTGCAGTGAGGATCGTCGCGGAGGGATCGTCAACGCTGCCGGCGCAAACGGAGTCTGCCGCGAGGGGAACGAACACCTGTTTGTTATGGTGAAGCCAGCTGCGGCTCGAAGGTGAAACGTATGGGTGAAGCGTGAAGTCTGAAGCTTGAAGATAAGGCATGCAGGTTAAGCGCGTGCGGCGGCGCCGAAGCGTTGCCGCACGATCGAACTCATGGTTCAACGGGCGGTGAGCAATGCTGCCTGTTGCGGCTGGCGCGCCGTTGGCTGCCCGGTCACCGCGTGTTCGATGATGCCGCCGCCGAGACATACGTCGCCATCGTAGAGCACCGCAGATTGCCCCGGTGTGACAGCCCATTGCGCGGCGTCGAAATTCAGCTCGAAGAGGCCTTCGCCGACACCTGCCGCGCTGAAGGAGCACGGTGCGTCCGCTTGCCGGTAGCGGGTTTTCGCGCCGCACGCGAAACCGTCAGCCGGCGGTTCGCCCGCGACCCAGCTCGTATTGCCTGCGGAAAGCGTATGGCTCAGCAGCCACGGATGGTCATGGCCTTGCGCGACATACAGCGTGTTCGACGCAATATCCTTGCCGGCGACGAACCACGGCTCGCCGCTGCCTTCCTTGCTGCCGCCGAGGCCAATGCCCTTGCGCTGCCCGAAGGTGTAAAACGCGAGGCCGATGTGTTCGCCGACCACGTTGCCGTCGGTGGTTTTCATCGGGCCGGGTTTGGTCGGCAGATAGCGGTTCAGGAAGTCGCGGAACGGCCGTTCGCCGATGAAGCAGATGCCGGTCGAATCTTTCTTCTTCGCATTCGGCAGCGCGATCTGTTCGGCGATCTCGCGGACTTTGGTTTTCGGAATCTCGCCGAGCGGAAACAGCGTCTTCGACAACTGCGCCTGGTTCAGCCGATGCAGGAAGTACGACTGGTCCTTCGTATGATCGAAGGCCTTCAGCAGTTCGAAGCGGCCGTTGTTCTCGCGCACGCGCGCATAGTGGCCGGTCGCGATGGTTTCCGCGCCGAGCGACATCGCGTGATCGAGGAAGGCCTTGAACTTGATTTCGGCGTTGCACAGCACGTCCGGATTCGGCGTGCGGCCAGCCGAATATTCACGCAGGAATTCGGCGAACACGCGGTCTTTGTATTCGGCGGCGAAGTTGACCGCTTCCACGTCGATGCCGATCAGGTCCGCTACCGAGACGACGTCGATCCAGTCCTGGCGCGTCGAGCAGTACTCGCTGTCGTCATCGTCTTCCCAGTTTTTCATGAACAGGCCGACTACGTCGTAGCCCTGTTCCTTCAGCAGCCACGCGGTAACCGACGAATCGACGCCGCCCGACATGCCTACTACGACTTTCTGCTTGCTCATAAGGTGCTCACTGGGTACTGCGTGACTTCGTTGATCGTGGGTTGACCGTGTTGCCCTGTCGCCTGCCTGGTCGCTCGTGACGGATCAGGACCGCTTGTGCGGGTTGCGTACGTCTATTTACGCCTGTTTTCGCCCGACCGAATGCGTGTGCACGAAGTCGAGCGGGAAACGCCGTCCCGCGAGGTAATCGTCGAGACATTGCATGACAAGCGGCGTGCGATGTCGTTCGGGGCAGGCGCGTAGTTCGTCGGCGCTCATCCACAGTGTGCGGACGATGTCGGGATCGAGCGCGCGCCCGGTATCCGCTTTGCCGCTCGTGCCGCAATAGGTGAAGCGCAGATACGTCACGCCCTCACTGCCGGGCCGCTCGAAATGCGTCATATACATGCCGACCAGCGCCTCGGGCGTGAACGGTTGCGCGGTTTCCTCGAGCGTTTCGCGGATGACCGCTTCCAGAAGCGTTTCGCCCGCTTCCAGATGGCCGGCGGGCTGATTCAGGCGCACGCCGTCGACGGTATGTTCCTCGACGACGAGAAAACGCCCGTCACGCTCGACGATGGCCGCAACGGTGACGTGCGGCAGCCAAGTTTCCGGTTTCATGGGTGCGCATTTTACCGTTTATGGGCCTGGGCTGCCTGGAAGCGGGCGGGCGGCTGCGAGGGCCGCTCAGCCCCAGCCGACGAGCCGCGTCGCCCGCCGGGCACCCCCGGATTGTCCCCGATTTCTGCGCACCCCCAGGTTTCGGTTAAAGTGACGCCGTTAGCCGTTGCACTTGCAAGCCGGCGTGCCTCGTCGGCAGCTCTGTCGTAAAACAGGAAGTCGAGGAGGAGAAAAGATGCACATCGGAGTGCCAGCCGAGACGCGCGCGCACGAAACCCGCGTCGCCGCGACGCCCGAAACGGTCAAGAAGTATGTGACCCAGGGCCACCGGGTCACGATCCAGAGCGGCGCCGGCACCGGCGCAAGCTTTCCTGACGAAGCTTTTACAGCCGCCGGCGCGGAAATTGTCGACGCGGCTACCGCTTTTGGGGCTGATCTGGTCCTCAAGGTCCAGTCGCCGACCGATGCCGAGTTGCCGCTTCTGAAGCGCGGCGCGACGCTGGTCGGCATGCTTGATCCGTTTAATACCGAAAACTCATCAAAGCTGGCGGCCGCGGGCATAACTGCGTTCGCTCTGGAAGCCGCGCCAAGAACCACCCGTGCGCAGAGCCTTGACGTGCTGTCGTCGCAGGCGAACATCGCCGGATACAAGGCGGTGCTGCTGGCTGCCACGCTTTATCCCCGCTTCATGCCGATGCTGATGACCGCGGCGGGCACCGTGAAAGCGGCCCGTGTTCTGATTCTCGGCGCAGGTGTGGCCGGTCTGCAGGCCATCGCGACCGCCAAGCGCCTGGGCGCCGTGATCGAAGCCTCGGACGTGCGTCCGGCGGTGAAAGAGCAGATCGAATCGCTCGGCGCCAAATTCCTTGATGTCCCTTACGAAACCGATGAGGAGCGTGAAGCCGCGCAGGGCGTCGGTGGCTACGCGCGGCCGATGCCGCCTTCGTGGCTTGCACGGCAATCGGCACTGGTTCACGAGCGCGCGAAGCAGGCCGATGTGGTGATTTCCACCGCCCTGATCCCAGGCCGCGCCGCACCGACGCTGATCTCGGTAGAAACCGTGCAGGCGATGAAACCCGGCTCCGTGCTGGTCGACCTCGCGGCAGGCCGCGGCGCCGAATACGAAGGCCGGCGCGGCGGCAACTGTCCGCTCACCGAAGCGGACCAGGTTGTTCTGAAACATGGCGTGCAGATCGTCGGCTATACGAATCTGGCTTCGATGGTGCCCGCCGATGCGTCGTCCCTATACGCACGCAACCTGCTCGACTTCCTGAAGCTGATCATCACCAAGGAAGGCGCCCTGAACATCGATCTCGCAGACGACATCGTCGCGGCCACGCTGCTGGCCCGTGACGGCGAAGTCACGCGCAAGGCATAGAGGAGAACGGCGATGGAAGTCATCAACCACACCGTCATCAACCTGATCATCTTCGTGCTGGCGATTTACGTCGGCTACCACGTCGTCTGGAACGTCACGCCCGCGCTGCACACGCCGCTGATGGCGGTGACCAACGCGATCTCGGCGATCGTGATCGTCGGCGCGATGCTCGCAGCAGGCCTCACCGTAGGCGACACCGGCAAGTTCTTCGGCACGCTGGCTGTCGCGCTCGCGGCGGTGAACGTGTTCGGCGGATTCCTGGTGACGAGGCGAATGCTGGAGATGTTCCGCAAGAAAGAGCCGAAGAAGCTCATCGCTGACAAGACGGCCAAGGAGAACGCGTAATGAGTCTGAACGTCGTCACGCTGCTTTATCTGGTTGCGTCGGTCTGTTTCATTCAGGCGCTCAAGGGGCTGTCGAATCCGAAGACGGCGCGCACCGGCAATACCTTCGGCATGGTCGGGATGGCGATTGCGATCCTCACCACCATCGCGCTGATCGTCAAACAGGCGAATGCGCTCGGCTCGAACCTTGGGCTGGGGCTTGGCCTGCTGCTGGTCGCCCTGGTGATCGGCGGCGCGATCGGCGCGTTTGTCGCCGCGCGCGTCGAGATGACCAAGATGCCGGAACTGGTCGCGGCGATGCACTCGCTGATCGGTCTGGCGGCCGTATGCATTGCGTATGCGGTGGTCTCGGAGCCGTCGGCCTTCGGTCTGGTCGATCCGGAGAATCCGGTGCCGGGCTTTCTGCCGTATGGCAATCGCGTCGAGCTGTTCATCGGCACGTTCGTTGGCGCGATTACGTTCTCCGGTTCGGTGATCGCGTTCGGCAAGCTGTCGGGCAAGTACAAGTTCCGGCTGTTTCAGGGCGCACCGGTGGTCTATGCAGGTCAGCACCTGATCAACCTGTTCCTTGCGATCGGGATGCTCGGCTTCGGCGTGATCTTCTTCCTCACGCAATCGTGGCTGCCGTTCATCATCATGACGATCATCGCGTTCGTGCTCGGCGTGCTGATCATCATCCCGATTGGCGGCGCGGACATGCCGGTGGTCGTGTCGATGCTCAACTCGTACTCGGGCTGGGCGGCGGCGGGTATCGGCTTCTCGCTGAACAATCCGATGCTGATCATCGCGGGCTCGCTGGTGGGTTCGTCGGGTGCGATCCTGTCGTACATCATGTGCCGGGCGATGAACCGCTCGTTCTTCAACGTGATTCTCGGCGGCTTCGGTAACGAGGCGGGTGCGGCGGCAGCAGGTGGGTCGGCAGAGCAGCGTCCGGTGAAATCCGGTTCGGCTGATGACGCTTCGTTCATGCTCGGCAATGCCGAAACCGTGGTGATCGTGCCGGGTTACGGTCTTGCGGTCGCACGCGCGCAGCATGCGTTGAAGGAGCTGACCGACAAGCTGGTCGAGAAGGGCATCGAGGTGAAGTACGCGATTCACCCGGTGGCCGGCCGGATGCCTGGCCACATGAACGTGCTGCTCGCCGAAGCCGAAGTGCCGTACGACATGGTCTATGAAATGGACGATATCAACGGCGAGTTCGGTCAGGTGGACGTGGTGCTGGTGCTCGGTGCGAACGACGTGGTGAACCCGGCCGCGAAGAACGACCCGAAGTCGCCGATCGCGGGCATGCCGATCATTGAGGCGTATAAGGCACGTACCGTCATCGTGAACAAGCGTTCGATGGCAGCGGGTTACGCCGGTCTCGACAACGACCTGTTCTACATGGACAAGACGATGATGGTGTTCGGCGACGCGAAGAAGGTGATTGAGGATATGGTGAAGGCGGTGGAATAACGCGCTACTGTGCTACGCGGCCTGCCTCGCGGCGGGCCGCGAACCGCCAGATACGCGGCTGATGCGTGCGCGAAATCTGGCCGAGGCAAGGCGCTTCGTGATTCACCGCGGCTTCGCATTCACATGCCGCAGCCAATCCGCCAATCGTCGTCCTTCCTGATCTGGATACGTTTCGAGTACCTCAAGATCCCGGATCCGCTGCAACCCGAAATTGCGGAAATCGCTGCGCAATTCGCACCACGCGCCGAGCGTCCAGCGCGCGCCCCAATAAGCCAGCGACAGCGGCCACACGCGCCGCTCGGTCTCTGCGCTATTCGCATCGGTATAGGCAAAACTCACCACCTGACGTGCATCGATCGCCCGATGCAGCACGTCCACCTTCGCTGAAAACTCCGCCTTGATATGAAACGACGGCGCGAAGATCGCCAGACGTTCGATCGTTGCGCGCTTGTCGGCGGGCATCGCCGAGGCGATCTTCGCCAACGCCCCGCGTGCGCCGCTCGCGAAGCCGGCGCCGCCCCACGATTCGAGCATCCGCGCGCCTGCTGCGAGCGCGGCCAGTTCATCGGCGGTGAAGGTAAGCGGCGGCAGGCTTGCCGCGCGGCTCAACCGGTAGCCGATGCCCGCTTCGCCTTCGATTGGCACGCCTGACAGTTGCAGATCGCGCACGTCGCGATAGACCGTGCGCAGCGAGATATGCAGCCAGTCGGCGAGTTGTTGCGCAGTGGTCAGACGCCGTCCGCGCAACAGTTCGGCGATCTGGAACAGACGGTCGGCGCGGCGCGTCATCGTGGGCGTCTTGTAGAAAAGGACAGGAACAGTCCCGCGATGATAGCGCCGCATGCCGCGCTCCGGTCAGCGTTCTGCGCGGTGCCTGCTGGCCGCCGCGCTTGTGCGCCGCGTTGGGTATTAGCCGTTGGTGAGCGAATGCAGGCCCAGGCGGTTGCCTTCCGTGTCGGTGAAGAACGCGATGTAGCCGATGTCCTGCGGCAACTTGATCACCGGACCATCGGTCTTGCCACCGGCCATTTCGATGCGGGCGAGGGTGGCGTCGACGGTCGGCCGGGCGTTCAGATAGACGAGCACGCCGTCGTCGGAGGGCGTCATCGACGGGCTATGGATGATCGCACCGCCGGTGGCCGGTTCCTCGTAGCCGAAGATGGCAATCGGCTGGCCGCCGATTCCCTCGCGAGTCAGTTTGACGTCGAGCGCGGCTTCGTAAAAGCGAACGGCGCGCTCGAAATCGACGGACGGAATCTCAAACCATGCAACAACTTTGGATGATGCGGACATGACACTCTCCTGGGGATGGCGGTAAGCCATGCAAAGCGCCGGATGGCGTGAGAAGGAGTGTGCGTGGGGGCTACTGACAGCGTAGTGTCAGTAGGGAGTGGCGGGCGTAGCAAAAGGACGTGGTGGTCGATGAGCCGGCAGCCGTGGCGGGATGGTAAAGCGGCAGAGCGCGCGGGATGGCCGAATGGCGGGGCGAGGCGGCCGCGAACGGAGGAACGGAGAAGCTTGTGTGACAACAGGTGGGACCCAACCCCGGCCGATCGCCGAGCTACCGGCGAAGAAAAACCGCGGACCAGAATCCGCGGTTTTTTCGATGTTGCTCTGCTCCGGCTTACGCTGCCGGTGTGTCGTTGTTCTGCGGCCGCTGGCGAACGCTGCCCGCGATCAGATCGAAACGGAACAACCGGCATTCGAGCGCGCCGTTGAAGAGCGGGGTCTTGGTCGATTCACGCAGACGCAGTTGGCCAGGCAGTTTGCGATCCGACGTCAGGATGAACGCATGCCAGCCGGTGAAACGCTGCTTCAGCGCATCGCCGAGCGACTGGAAAAACTCGCTGTCCGGTGCCTCTTCCTGGGCGCGGTGGAAGCTGTCGTCGTCGCGACCTTCGCGCGTAGCGCGGCCTTCGCGGATTTCACCACGCGCGTTGCGGCCGCGCACTTCGATCCGCTCGCCATACGGCGGATTCGCGACGAGGATGCCAGGCTCAGCCGACGGCGCCGTCATGCCGCGCGCATCGACCTGTTTGAGCGGAATCGACGGCAGACCGGCGCGCTGGAAGTTCGCACGCGCCTTGTCGAGCATGTCGCCGGAAATATCGCTGCCGAAAATCTGCAGATCGGCGCGCGAGGTGCGCGCAGCGTGCTTGGCGTCGAGCGCGGCGGCCTTCAGCGGTTGCCAGGTCTTGGCGTCGAATTGCTTGAGCTTCTCGAAGCCGAAGCGGCGTTCCGCACCCGGCGCGATATTCAGCGCCACTTGAGCGGCTTCCGCAAGGAAGGTGCCGCTGCCGCACATCGGGTCGTACAGCGGTGTGCCGGCGGTCCAGCCGGTCAGACGCAGGATGCCGGCCGCGAGGTTTTCGCGCAGCGGCGCCGCGCCCTTGTCCAGCCGCCAGCCGCGCTTGAAGAGCGGATCGCCGGACGTGTCGAGGTAGAGCGTGCATTCGGTGGCGGTGAGGAACGCGAACACGCGCACGTCGGGCGCGGCGGTATCGATGTTCGGACGCGCGCCGCTCACTTCACGAAGACGGTCGCAGATCGCGTCCTTGACACGCAGCGTCGTGAATTCGAGGCTGCGCAGCGGCGACTTGATGGCGGTGACATCCACGCGCAGCGTTTCGTTTGCCGAGAACCACTGCTCCCAACGCTGTTCGACCGCGAGCGCGTAAACGTCCTGTTCACTGCGATACGGCCGATGCGCGATTTTCAGCAGCACGCGGCTCGCGAGGCGCGAGTGCAGGTTGGCGGCCATGCCGGCGGCCCAGCCGCCGCGGAAATGCACACCGCCGGGCACTTGCGCGCCGGCCGTGAACGGCGCGCCGTTCAGGTGCTTCGCGGCAATTTCCGCGAGTTCGGCGGCGAGCGAGGCTTCAAGGCCACGCGGACAGGGAAGGAAGAAATCGAAGGACATTGAGGTTGCCGGAAGGCGTTAGATAAGGCGCTATTGTACGCGGTCGGGGTGCGGCGCCGCTTTGGCCGGCCATACCAGCTCCAGCGGATGCCTGAACACCCGCTGCCAGATCGCGCCGCGCAGCGAGCGCACCGCATTGCGCCGCAAATCGCGCGATTTCACCGCCATGTAGAAGGCGAGCGCGAAACTCACGGCCACGTTGAGGATCGCCATGCTGCCGACACCCGCAACCGCCCACCACAGCTCCGGCAACTTCAACGCGTCCTCGCCGAGCACACCGAGCGCGATGCCGATCGAGCCGGCGCTCAGTGTCACGTGACGCACCTCGAAAGTGAAGGCGAAGGCGGTGAGGATCGCCGGCACGAGCCCGAGCATCAGGCCGAGCGTGATGTTGCCCACGACGCCCGCCACATTCGAGCGGCAGAAGGCAGCGAGCCGGGCGGTGCCGGCCGCGCCGAGCGTCATGCGCAGGCGCCGGTTGTAGGCGAGCGCATCCGCCACGCGATGCAGGACGAACCAGTTGTCCGCCCATCCTGACAGCAAACTCGACGACCACAGCAGCACGCCGGTCAGCGCGGCGTAGAACGGTGTCGGTCCCAGGACTGAGAACGAGTGCAGTGTGGCGTGGGCCTTCTCGGGCGAAATGATGTTGGCGTTGAAGAGCGCATGCCACACCCATTGCACGCCGAAGCACACGGGAAACACCAGCAGCACGTTGCCGAGCACCGCGGCTGCCTGCGTGCGCATCAACGCGGTCACCGAACTCACAAAGCTGTCGACGCCTGCCGGCGTACCGGTGCCGTCGAGTTCGCGCGCGAGCGTGGGCGCGGTCATTGCCGGTTGTTTGGTGGCGAGCGAGAAGTGCAGGAAGTGCATCAGCAGGAAGCTGGCCGCGTAGTTGATGCCGGCGAGCAGGCCTTCGAACATCGACTGCAGATGCGCGCCGGTGATGGCGAATTTCACGCAGACCGTGACGACGGTCACGAGCCCGCCGCCGGCCGCCATGCGCAGCATCTTCAGGTATTCGGCGCGATCGCGGGCGATGTAGTGTTCACCGGTATCGGCGCTGTATTCGACGACCTTGCGCGCGAGCAACGAGAAATTGCTGCGTACGAGATGCGCCACGCTCTGACTCGCGTGGTTCGCGTCCACCAGTTCGGCGGTGAGACGTGCGCCGGCATGCGGATCGTCCTGCGCCATCCAGGCGTTCAGCAGGTGTTCCGCGCGTACGATGCGCATGCGCATCCGTTCGACCTGGAACACGATATCGACGCTGACGCCGTTGCGATAGAGATGGGCGAAGACGTTGTCGGTGGCGCTGCGGCACTCGTCGAGCAGCAGGCGCAGATAGTTGACCTCATGCAGCAGCTTCTCCTGCGGGGCGCCTTCGCTGACTGCCTGATGGGCCGCTTCGACGGCGAGCATGGCGCGCGTGAGCCGGTAGAACGGCTGCTTTTCCATGGCGACGCGCACGCCGCCGGCATCGCCGAGGTCGACTTCACCGAGGCGACTGCGGACGGTTTGCGACAGACCGGTCGAGCTGATCTGGCAGGTGAGGTTGTGCAGGGCGGCCAGCAGGTCGAGCGAGAACGGGGTGGTGTCGCGCTTTTCGCTGTCGTCCTGTTCGTAATCGAAGAGCGCGCGGATGCGGGTGAGCAGATCGGTGGGCAGATTTGCGATCCACTCGGCGTCGCGTTCCTGGCTGAACATCAGCGTGACGATTGCTCTCAGATCGCGGCGGTTTGGCGCGGGCGGGATCAGTGAGGCTTCGAGGCGCTCGAAGAGTGCGCCGAAGAAGCCTGAGTGCACGGGCATGCCTGCATCGCAGAGAAGCGAAAGGCCGTCGCTTTCGCGCAGGAGCGCACGGAGAATGCCGGCGACGTTTGACTTCCAGGCTGGGTTGCGGTCCAGCACGTTGAGCATGTAGCGGATTCTTGTGTGTGCTGGGGTGGGGCTGGCGGTGCCTGGTTGCTCGGGGTGGACTGCGCGGCCGCGGTGGATCCAGTGGGCGAGTTCGATCAGCCATTCGCTACGGTCTGGATATGGCGCCGTCTTGTCGGCGATCGCTAGCAGCGCGTCGAGCTGGTGGCCGCTGTCGCGGGAGGCGCGCCATTTTTTTAGGAGGGTTTTGAATGAGGTGAGCATTTGGGTTTTTTTGCCTGCGGCGCTTATTGTCAGTGTTCTTAGGGCTTTGGCCTTTCCTTGATTTGTTAGTGGTCTATTAGCGTTGCCCCTGTGCGGGGCGGCACCTACTTCTCTTTGCCGGCTGCAAAGAGAAGTAGGCAAGAGAAAGCAGCTCAAACCGCTCCTGCTAAGTGGGCACCGTGGTTTGCAACGGATAGTGGTGCATCTGGAATCTGGGTTCGTGCACCTGCATACGCCAGTGACAAGGGCGTCATACTTCCGGCGGCGCTGCGCGCGCCGAAGCGTACTTCATAAAACCACCCGCTACGTTTTGACGCTCGCGTCTCGCCACCGAACCGTGGCTTGCCTTTGCACCGCCATCGCGATTGTGACTGCAACTGTGCCTGTGATTGCAGTACACCGACAAATCATTATGAAGTTGGTGTTCCCGGACGAGTGTTGAGGTGCGTCGCCGAGGCGAAGCCGACGGCCCCCACCGTGCTCAACTGAAGCCCCTGGTTTCCCACGCAGACCCGTCCGCGACGCACGTAGTGCGGAGTGGGAGCTGATGAGTCCTTTGTCACTCACGCGGAATGTGCGAGAACACGGATTCCAGATGCACCACTACCCGTTGCAAACCACGGGACCCACTTAGCATGAGCGGTTTGAGCCGCTTTCTCTTGCCTACTTTTCTTTGCAGCCGGCAAAGAAAAGTAGGTGCCGCCCCGCACAGGGGCAACGCTAATAGACCACTAACAATTCAAGGAAAGGCCAACACCACAAGAACACTGACAAAAGCGCCGCGCAGGCAAAAACCTCCCTCAACTACTCACAACAGCAGAAGGACAAGCCGGCACAGCAATAGCAACCCCCTTCCCGGCGGAGCCCCCCTTAGGATAAGCAGCAGCCATCGCCTGCACAGCAGCAGCCACCTGCACAGCAATCCGCTGCAACGCGACGCGATGCCCATTAACAAGCGCATCGTAGCCGCCGCTCACCGGCTCACTCACCACACTCCGACAGGTCATCACCGCAGCACCACGTACAGCCCGCACACTCCAAACCGCATCGATCAACGCATGCGACCCCGGCCACGACTCGAACCGCTGCACATTCATGCTGACCCGATACACCGGCGTCGTATCCGGATAAGCAGTGCCATACACATCGATTGTGCCCAGCTGCTGCGTAAGACTAGTCGACAAAGCTCGACGAATCTCGTCACCCGGCAACGAAGCCCAACGCTCCTGCTCGAGCACCTGGACCTGCGTCGGTCCCGTCTGCACCACAAGCTGATTCTTCGCCACTTGCGGCGGCACATCGATTGGCGCGACTTCAATCAGCCACGCTGGCGCAGCCGAAGTCCTGGCGCTAACCGGCGCCGCGGAGCCGGCAGGCGTACCCTCCGCGCCGAGCGTATAAAAGCGGCTGCTCGGCGACGAACACGCCGCCATCGCCACCAGTCCGGCCAGAGCGCCGATATAAACAGCGCCGCGCACGAGCCCGCGCGGCGGGCGGGGGAGCCGGGCAAACATCATGGTTTATCTCCTGTTTTACCGCGCAACAGCGATTCCGGATGACGCTCCAGATAATCCGACAACGCATTCAGCGACTGCAACGTGCGCGTCAGTTCCTGCAACGCCAGATGAACATCCGACTGCAACGGCGAGTCCTGCTGCAACGTCGCCTCGGCCGAACCGAAGGTCTGCTTCGCCGCGGCCAGCGTGTCGCGTGCCTCCGGCACGACTTCCTTGTCGAGTCGCGTGAATAGCTGGTCGGCATTCTTCAACGCGCTGTTCAGGTTCGAACCGATCTGGTCGAACGGCACCTTGTCGAGCTTCTTCGCAATGTCGGCAACTTGCACCTGCAGCTCGTCGAGCGAGTTCGGGATGGTCGGCAACTCGAGCGGATCGCCTGTGACGTCGACCGTGGCCGGCGGCGCTTTCGGGAAAATATCGAGCGCCACGTACAACTGGCTCGTAATCAGATTGCCGGTGCGCAACTGGCCGCGCAGGCCATGCTTGACGAGCTGTTGCAGCAAGGCCTGACCTGCGAGGGTCCCCGGTGTCGGTGCAGTTTCGCGGAAGCGCTTGCCGAGGCGGTCCGGGTACAGGTTCATCGTCACCGGCATCGTGAAGCTACGGGTCTTCGGATCGTAGTCGATGCCGATGTTGGTCACCTGGCCCAGCACGATGCCGCGGAAGTCGACCGTCGCGCCGACCGACAGCCCACGCAGCGACTGATTGAAGTTCATCACCACGCGCAACGGCACGCCGTCCGGCTCGCGCATCGCGTCCTGTTCATCCGAACCGAGGCGGAACGTCATGTTGTTCGGCGCCTGCGCGCCCACGCCCTGGCCCGGCGGCGACTGGAACGACAAGCCGCCGACGATCACCGTCGCAAGCGACTGCGTATTCAGCTTGAAGCCGCTCGAGTCGAGCCGCAGATCGACGCCGCTCGCATGCCACCAGCGCGAATTGGTGCCGACGTACTGGTCGAACGGCGCCGACACGAACACCTGCATCGTCACGCCGGTGCCGTCCTTGTCGAGCGAAAAGCCGACCACCTGGCCGACCTGCACGCGCCGGTAGAAAATCGGCGAGCCGATGTCGATCGAGCCGAGCGAGTCGCCGTGCAGAATGAACTGGTGACCCTTCTGGTCGCCCGTAATAGGCGGCGGTGTTTCGAGGCCGACGAAGTCTCTTTCGGTGTCCGGTGAATGGCCGGCGTCCGCGCCGATGTACGCACCCGAGAGCAGCGTGGTCAGCCCGGACACGCCGCTCGCGCCGACGCGAGGGCGCACCACCCAGAAGCGCGAATCCTTGACCGCGAAGTCTTCGCCTTCCTTGGTGAGCTGCACCTGAACCAGCACGTGCGACAGATCTTTCGAGAGCGTGATGGTCTTCACCGAGCCGACATCGACGTCCTTGTACTTGACCTTGGTCTTGCCGGGCTCGAGGCCTTCGGCGCTGGTGAACGTGATCGTGATGGTCGGGCCTCTTTCGGTTACCGACTTGATCACGAGCGCGACGCCGATCAGCGCGGCGATCAGCGGAATCACCCAGACGAGCGAGGGCAGCCAGCGGCTCTTCGGCTCGATGTCGGGGTCTGGCAGTTGGGGTGGCAGCTTCGGTCCGTTCGAATCGTTGCGCGGCGCATCGGAGGCGGGCGTCGGTCCTTGCGGGCTAGTCATGGTCGAGGTCCTGAGGTTTTGGAGTACTGCCTTCCACGTTGTCCCAGATGAGCCGTGGATCGAATTGCATGGATGCCATCATCGTCAGAATCACCACCGAACCGAAGGCGATCGCGCCCGGGCCGGCCGTGATCACAGCAAGCGACTTGAAACGGACCAGCGCGACGGTCAGCGTGACGACGAAGACGTCGAGCATCGACCAGCGCCCGATCCGTTCGACCATGCGGTACAACGTGGTGCGTTGCTCCGGCCGCCAGCGCGAGCGGCGCTGCGCGGTGGCGGTGAGCAGCACCAGCACACTGAGCTTGAGCATCGGCACCATGATGCTGGCGATGAACACGATCACGGCCAGCGGCCAGTCGCCCGAGGTCCAGAAGTACACGACACCGCTCATGATGGTGTCGTCTTCCGAACCGAGGAGCGACGAGGTATGCATCACCGGCAGCAGATTCGCGGGAATATACAGCAAGGCGGCGGCGATCAGCAGCGCCCACGTGCGCATCAGGCTGTCGGGGTTGCGCCGGTGCAGCACCGCGCCGCAACGGCTGCAGTGCTGCGGCGTGACGGAGCGGATGCGCGGCTCGACGCGTCCGCATGCATGGCAGGAGACCAGACCCGCGCGCTTCGCGGTGACGTATTTCATCGTGCGCTCATCCCTGATGCGGGGCCGGCGGCACGCCTGGCGGCAAAGCGGATTGCGACCCGGCTTGCACCTCCGGTGGCGCGGGCGGCCCGGCGACCGAACTGACGGCAGCCGCCGCGCTGTCCGCGGAGGTGCGCGGCAACGGCCGCGGGCCGCGGTCGTCCATTTCGTCGGCAACATCCCACAGCACGCGCGGATCGAACGTGAGGACTACCGCGATCATCAGCGTCAGCACGCCGAACGCGAATAGCGCCGCTTCGGGAATCACGCGCGCGAGACTCACCATCTTCACGATGGTGATCAGCACGCCGAGCATGAACACTTCGATCATGCCCCACGGCCGCACGAATTGAATGGCGCGCAACACGCGGTTGAAGGCGGGCGGCACATAGCCGGCGCGCAGCGGGATCAGCACGTAGAGCAGCGCGACCAGCTCGGTCAGCGGGAACAGGATGGTCGAGCAGAACACCATGACCGCGACGATCTGCATGTCCTCGCCCCATAACGCGACGAGCGCGCCGAACAGCGTGGTTTGCGAGGTGATGCCGTTGGCATCGAGTTCGACGATCGGGAAGGCCTGGGCGATGACGAAGGTGATCAGTGCGGCCAGCGTCATCGCACAGATGCTGTCGAGTTTGCGGGAGACGCCGCGATAGAGCGTCGCGCCGCAGCGCGGACAGCGCGCGACCACGCGCCCGACAAGCGGGGGCTTGCGGAACAGCGTATCGCATTCATGGCACGCGATCAGGTTGTCATGGTCCATACGGCAGAAGGGCTAACGACGTGATGGGAGGCGTGCAATGCCCGTTTCAGGGCGGGGCTGCAGAAAGCGTGGAGCAATAGTACCAAACGCGCTTCGCCGCGGGGCAGGCCATTGCACCCTATGCAAGCAGTGAACCCGGTGGCGTCGGAATCAGGAATAGTCTTACACAAAAATACCTGCTTCTGACATTGTCCGGCCCCAATTGTTCAATGCCGTTCTGCACGCGGGAAAACTTCCGGGTGCCGGCTTTGCATGGGACCGGAGTAAGCGCTGAAGCGCTGACTCCGGTCGACACAGCCAGCTTTTTCCGCTTGCGGTAGCATGGCGGCCTTGGCCTGTGCCGCAGCCGCCATGTTTTCTATCGCGCCGCACGATGCTGCATGCATTGGCGGCGTGGAATAGCAGGGCCGGCTGCTCCGTTAACCTTTCTTAGCTTGCGTTGACCTGTCATGGCACTCAATCCTTCTTTCGGTGGCCGGGAGTCGTACACGCGGACGGCCATTGCCTTTCACTGGCTGATCGCGCTACTGATCGTGTGCGGCTTCGCGCTTGGTTGGGTGATGACCGACATCCCCGGCTTCACGCCCACCAAGCTGCGCTACTTCTCCTGGCACAAATGGATCGGCGTGACGGTGTTCGCGATCGCCGTGCCGCGCATTCTGTGGCGCGCCACCCATGCTGCCCCGCCGATGCCGCGGCGCATGCCGGCCTGGCAGCGCGGCGCCGCGCATCTCACGCATCTGCTGCTGTACGTGCTGATGATCGCGATTCCCGCCTCCGGCTATCTGTATAGCTCGGCGGCCAACATACCGGTGGTGTACCTCGGCCTGATTCCGCTGCCGCGCCTGATCGCACCGGACCCGCATCTCAAGGAACTGCTGAAGAACGTGCATATCGCGCTGAATTACACGTTGCTCGTGCTGGTCGCGTTGCACGTCGCGGCGGCGCTCAAGCATCAATGGTTGGACCGCGACGGCCTGCTGTCGCGCATGCTCCCTTTCATCAAATAAGGATAACCATGAAAGTTTCGTTTTATCGCTACATGCTCGCCGCGTTTGCTGCGGCCTCGCTGACCGCGGCCGGCAGTGCGCTCGCCCAGGTCGACGTCACGAAGAGTTCGGTGACGGCAATTTCGAAGCAGATGAACGTGCCGGTGGAAGGCAAATTCGGCAAGTTCACCGCGCAAGTCAAGTTCGACCCGGCAAAACCGGCCGACGGCAGTGCGCAGTTCAGCATCGACGTGGCCAGCTACGATCTCGGCGACGAAAGCTACAACGACCAGGTGCGCGGCAAGGACTGGTTCGACGCGAAGACATATCCGACTGCTACCTTCGTGTCGAGCGCGATTGCGCCGGCCGGTGGCAATCAGTTCAAGGTCACCGGCAAGCTGACCATCAAGGGTAAATCGCAGACCGTCGTGGTGCCGGTCGCGGTCACCCAGCAGGGCGCAACCCAGACGTTCGACGGCTCGCTGCCGATCAAACGCTCGCAATTCGACATCGGTACCGGCGAATGGAAAGACACCTCGGTAGTGGCCGATGACGTGGTGATCAAGTTTCATCTCGTTGCAGCACACAAGTGACGTTCGCCGCGCTCTCCGGGCGCAGCCGCTTTCCTTCAAGTCAGGAATTCCGAAAAACATAAGGAGCATGAATTGAAAACATCCCTGTTGATCGCCGTCGGCGCACTGGCTTCTTCTTTCTCGCTCGGCGCGTTTGCTGCAGCGGACACCTATCAGCTCGACCCGACCCACACGTTTCCAAGCTTCGAGGCGGATCACTTCGGTGGCCTCTCGGTGTGGCGCGGCAAGTTTGTCAAGAGCTCGGGCACGGTCACGCTCGACCGCGCAGCGAAGACCGGCACGGTGGACGTCACGGTTGACCCGGCTTCGGTCGAAACCGGCAACACCAAGCTCGACGAGCATCTGAAGACGGACGAATTCTTCGATGTGACCAAGTATCCGTCGGTGACCTACAAGGGTACCGATATCAAGTTCGACGGTGACAAGCCGGTCCAGGTGGTCGGCAGCCTGACGATCCATGGCGTGACCAAGCCGCTGAATCTGACGATCGAATCGTTCAAGTGCATGCCGCATCCGGTGCTCAAGCGCGAAGTGTGCGGCGTGGAAGCGAGCGCTCATTTCAACCGTAGCGATTACGGCATGGATTTCGGTGCCAAGTACGGCTTCAGCATGGATACCAAGCTGCATATTCAGGCCGAGGGCATCAAGCAATAAGCGCTTTAACGAGCCTCTTGCGTATCTGTATTTAATGTCGCTTATGGCGCGGCCGTTGCGCCGCAACAAAAAAAGACCGCTTCGTTCGCTTTTGCGATGAAGCGGTTTTTTATTGCCTGCCTGAAACGCCGGAAGCCTTGTGCAATGGCCACGAGCGAATTGCCGCTCGCGCCGTTTTAATTTTTCAGGTACATAGAGCGCTGACACCGCATTGGTTGTGCGCGCACCCAGTTCGGCAAGATCCGGCGTAAAACCTACGTTAATAATATTTCGCGCGCATTGGAGATCTGCATGAACGCAACGACAGCGGCAAGCCTGGCGGGGAGCCGGCGGAATTCGTGGCGCGCGGTGGTCGCCGCCTCGATCGGCAACGCGCTGGAATGGTTCGATCTGGTGGTGTACGGCTTTTTCGCGGTCACCATCGCGAAGCTGTTTTTCCCGGCGGGTAACGACACGGTCTCGCTGCTGCTGACGCTCGGCACCTTCGGCGTGTCGTTCTTCATGCGGCCGCTCGGCGCGATCGTGATCGGTGCTTACGCCGACCGCGCCGGACGCAAAGCGGCGCTTACGCTGTCGATCCTGCTGATGATGTGCGGCACGCTGATCATCGCGCTTCTGCCGACGTATCAGAGCATCGGCATTGCCGCGCCCGTGATTCTCGTGGTGGCGCGCCTGATGCAAGGCTTTTCGGCGGGCGGCGAGTTCGGCAGTGCCACGGCTTTTCTCGCGGAACACGTACCGGGACGGCGCGGTTTCTTCGCGAGCTGGCAGGTCGCGAGCCAGGGGCTCACCACGCTGCTCGCGGCCGGCTTCGGCGTGCTGTTGACCGGCAAGCTGTCGCCGGAGCAGATGGCCTCGTGGGGCTGGCGCGTGCCGTTCTTCTTTGGTCTCCTGATCGGGCCGGTCGCGTGGTACATCCGGACCAAACTCGACGAAACGCCTGAGTTCCTCGCGGCGGAAACCACCACGACGCCGCTGCGCGACACGTTCGCGAGCCAGAAGCTGCGCCTCGTGATTGCGATCGGCGTGGTGGTGCTCGGTACCGTGTCGACCTATCTGGTGCTGTTCATGCCGACTTATGGCGTAAAGCAATTGGGGCTGGCGCCTTCGGTCGCGTTCGCGGCGATTGCGCTGACCGGTGTGATCCAGATGGTGTTTTCGCCGCTGGTCGGCCATCTGTCGGACCGCCACGGGCGTACCACGATCATGCTGATCTCGGCGCTGTTGCTTCTCGTGCTGATCAATCCGGCGTTCGTGTATCTGGTCGCACATCCGACCTTCGGCACGCTGATCGCGCTGCAGGTGGTGTTCGGCTTTCTGATGACGGGCTATTTTGCGGCGCTGCCGGGTTTGCTCTCCGAAATGTTCCCGGTGCAGACGCGCACGACCGGCATGTCGCTGGCCTATAACATCGCCGTGACGATCTTCGGCGGCTTTGGGCCGTTCATCATCGCGTGGCTGATCAGCTTCACGGGGTCGAAGGCCGCGCCGAGCTATTACATGATTTTTGCTGCGGCCGTGAGCCTGGTGGCACTGATGGCGGCGCGGCGCAAACTCGGATTTCGCTAACGCGCGGCAAAGGCGGTAAACGCAAAAGGCCGGTTCGAGAGAACCGGCCTTTCCTATTGCGAGGTCTGACTACAGCAAGCTCAAACTTGCGCGCCTGCGTTTGGATCGTCCGGATCGGTGCGTTCCTTCTTGTCCTTCACCAGATCTTCGCGCTTCACGCCGAGCCACATGGCGAGCGCCGCGGCGACGAACACCGACGAGTAGATACCGAACAGAATACCGACCGTCAGTGCCAGAGCGAAGTAGTGCAGCGTCGGACCGCCGAACAGGAACATCGACAGCACCATCATCTGCGTACAGCCGTGGGTGATGATCGTGCGCGACATCGTGCTGGTAATCGCGTGGTTGATCACCTCGATCACGGTCAGCTTGCGTTCGCGGCGGAAGGTTTCACGAATCCGGTCGAAGATAACGACGGATTCGTTCACCGAGTAGCCGAGCACCGCGAGCACCGCGGCCAGCACCGACAGCGAGAACTCCCACTGGAAGAACGCGAAGAAGCCGAGAATGATGATCACGTCGTGCAAGTTAGCGATCACGCCGGCTACTGCGTATTTCCACTCAAAGCGGAACGACAGGTAGATCACGATGCCGACCACCACACAGGCCAGCGCGAGCAGGCCGTCGGTCGCGAGTTCCTTGCCGACCTGCGGGCCGACGAACTCGACACGCTGCAATTGCACCTGCGGGTCCTCGCCCTTCAGCGCGCCCATCACCTGGTCGCTCTGTTGCGCCGACGTGTAGCCCTGCTTGAGCGGCAGACGGATCAGCACGTCGCGCGAGGTGCCGAAGTTCTGCACTTGCGCGTCGGGATAGCCGAGCTTGTTGAGCGTGCCGCGCACCGGTTCGAGCGGCGCGGCACCCGGATACTGCACTTCGATGACGGTACCGCCGGTGAATTCCACCGACAGATGCAGCCCGCGATGCAGCAGGAAAAACACAGCAGCGACGAACGTCAGCAGCGAGATTGCGTTGAACAGCAACGCACGCTGCATGAACGGAATGTCTTTGCGAAAACGGAAAAATTCCATGGTCTTGTTCTCCGGGACTCAGCGGGATGAACCCGGTTTCTGCGGCGTGTTCGACGAACCCGACGCATCGCGGCGGCGCACGGTCGGCTTGGTACGCGCCTGGGCCGCAGCTTTGGCCTTGGGCTTGGCGCTTGCCGCGGCGACGGCACGTGCCGTGTCGGTCGCAGCATCTTCGTTACCGAGGTAAGCGGCGGCGCCGTCGATACCTTCCGGTTGCGGACGCCACACCTGGCCAATAGCCAGCGACTTGAGCTTCTTCTTGCCGCCGTACCAGAGGTTGACGATACCGCGCGAGAAGAACACAGCCGAGAACATCGAAGTCAAGATGCCGATACAGTGGACCATCGCGAAGCCGCGCACCGGGCCGGAGCCGAAGGCGAGCAGCGCGAGGCCGGCGATCAGCGTGGTGACGTTCGAGTCGAGAATCGTCGCCCATGCATGCGCGTAGCCGTTCTGGATCGCCAGTTGCGGCGGCGCGCCGTGGCGCAGTTCTTCGCGCACGCGCTCATTGATCAGCACGTTCGCGTCGATCGCCATACCGAGCGCGAGCGCGATAGCGGCGATACCCGGCAAGGTGAGCGTGGCCTGCAACATGGACAGCACGGCGATCAGCAGCAGCAGGTTGACCGACAGGCCGATCATCGAGATCACGCCGAACAGCATGTAGTACGCGATCATGAAGACGGCGATTGCCACGAAGCCCCACACCACCGAGTGGAAGCCCTTCTTGATGTTGTCCGCGCCGAGGCTCGGGCCGATCGTGCGTTCTTCGATGATGTCCATCGGTGCGGCGAGCGAACCGGCGCGCAACAGCAGCGCGAGGTCGGCGGCGCCTTGCGGCGTGGCCTGGCCGGTGATCTGGAAACGGTCGCCCAGTTCCGACTGGATGGTCGCCACCGTCAGCACTTCGCCCTTGCCCTTTTCGAACAGCACCATGGCCATCGGCTTGCCGATGTTATCGCGCGAGACACTGCGCACCGCGCGGCCACCGGCCGAGTCGAGGCGGATGTTGACCGACGGACGCTGATGTTCGTCGAAGCCTGCCGACGCGTCGATGATGCGGTCACCCGTGAAGATGATCTGCTTGCGCAGCAGCACCGGCGTCTGGTTGCCTTGCGTGAACAGTTCGTCACCCGGCGGCACCGGATCGGACGGATTCGGATGCGTATTGACCGGATCGGCGAGGCGCGCTTCGAGCGTTGCTGTACGGCCGATGATGTCCTTTGCCTTCGCCGTGTCCTGCACACCCGGCAGTTCGACGACGATACGGTCCGAGCCTTGCTGCTGGATCACCGGCTCGGCCACGCCGAGTTCGTTCACGCGGTTATGCAGCGTGGTGATGTTCTGCTTGAGCGCGGCGTCCTGCACGGCTTTCTGCACCGCCGGCGTGAACGTGCCGACCAGTTGCACACCGCCGTCCGGGTTCGCTTGCGAGGCCCACTGGAGTTCGCCGATGCCGCGGCCCAGTTGCTTGGATGCCGCGTCTGCCGTGGCCTGGTCGGCGAAATTGATCACCACCGTCTGGTTGACGCGGTTCACGCCGCCGTCGCGGATGTTGTTGTCACGCAGCATGGTGCGTGCATCCGAGGCGTCGGAGTCGAGCTTCTTGTTGAGCGCGCCGGCCATGTCGACCTGCAGCAGGAAGTGCACGCCACCGCGCAAGTCCAGACCGAGGTACATCGGCAGCGCATGCAGGGCGGTCAGCCAGCGCGGCGACGCGCTTTGCAGGTTCAGCGCAACGATGAATTGCGGGTCGGTCGGGTCGCTGTTCAGCGACTTCTGCAGCAGGTCCTTCACGCGCAATTGCGTGTCGGTGTCGAGGAGCCGCACGCGGATGTTCGCGTTGGTCGACGAGTTGTCGAACGTGACTTCGTCAGGCTTGATCTGATTGGCGGCAAGCGCCGTTTCGACTGCCGACAGCGTGGTCGAGTCGAGCTTGACCGTTGCCTTGCCGCTCGACACCTGCACCGCCGGCGCTTCGCCGAACAGATTGGGCAGCGTGTAGACGAGGCCGATGACCAGAGCCACCAGCATCACGGCGTATTTCCAGAGGGGGTAGCGATTCATGAGTGGTCCAACGGGAAGGTTGGCTTGGAAGCGATGCGTCCGGCGATGAGCGCGGGCAGTTCAGCGTTGTGCTGCGAGAACTGCCGGCGAGGCCGCGCCGGACGCGAGAGAGCAGGCCTTACAGCGACTTGATCGTGCCCTTCGGGAGAATCGTCGTAACCGACGCCTTTTGCACGGTGATTTCCGTGCCTTCCGAGATTTCGACGCCGACGTAAGCCTCACCCACCTTGGTCACCTTGCCGACGATGCCGCCATTCGTCACCACTTCATCGCCCTTGGCCATGGCGGCGAGCATGTTGCGATGTTCCTTCTGGCGCTTCATTTGCGGGCGAATCATGATGAAGTACAGCACGCCGAACATCAGGATCAGCGGCAGGAAGCTCATCAGGTTCGATTCAATGCCACCTGCTGCTGTGCCTTGGGCGAAGGCATTGGAAATGAACGACACGTTGGTCTCTCCGTTATAAGTCAAAACGATCAAAAAAATCAGCCGGTTATTCTACCACTGGCCTGACAGGGGTCGGCGCGGCGAATCGGCTTTCCGATCAACCGTTTAAAGCCTTTTTTGCCGTGTGCGAAAGTTAATTGTAAGGTTTTCCGCGAGACACCAGCGGATTCCTCCGGCAAATTCGTCAGTTGATTCCCAAATGCCGGCTAATCGATGCCGCGCGCGCGGTCCTCGTGGAAGCGCTTGCGGAAAGGCTCGAACAGTTTTGCGTCGATCGCGTCGCGCATTTCCTGCATCAACTCGAGGTAGTAGTGCAGGTTGTGGATCGTGTTCAACTGCGCACCGAGGATTTCCCCTACACGATGCAGGTGATGCAGGTAGCCGCGGGTGAAATTTCGACAGGTATAGCAGCCGCATTGCTCGTCGAGCGGGCGCAGCGAGTTCTTGTGCGCGGCGTTGCGGATCTTGATGTCGCCGAAACGGGTGAAGAGCCAGCCGTTGCGCGCGTTGCGGGTCGGCATCACGCAGTCGAACATGTCGACGCCGGCGGCTACGCCCGCCACCAGATCTTCCGGCGTGCCCACGCCCATCAGGTAGTGCGGCTTGTCGGCGGGCAGCTTGGGGCCGATATGGTTCAGCACGCGTATCATGTCTTCTTTCGGCTCGCCGACCGACAGGCCGCCGATTGCGAGGCCGTGGAAATCCATCTCCGCGAGACCCGCCAGCGACTCGTCGCGCAGGTCTTCGAACATGCCGCCCTGGACGATGCCGAACAACGCGTTCGGATTGCCGAGGCGGTTGAATTCGTCGATCGAGCGCTTGGCCCAGCGCATCGACATGCGCATCGAATCGGCGGCTTCCTGATGCGAAGTCGGCACGTTGTTGGTCGCGTAGGGCGTGCATTCGTCGAACTGCATGACGATGTCCGAGTTCAGCACCTTCTGGATCTGCATCGACACTTCGGGCGACAGGAAGAGCTTGTCGCCGTTGATGGGTGATGCGAACGTGACGCCATCTTCGGTGATTTTGCGCAGATCGCCGAGCGAAAACACCTGAAAACCACCCGAGTCGGTCAGGATCGGCTTCTTCCAGCCCATAAAGCCGTGCAGGCCGCTGTGCGCCTCGATCGTCTCCAGGCCCGGGCGCAGCCACAGGTGGAAGGTATTGCCGAGGATGATCTGCGCGTGCATTTCTTCGAGCTCGCGCGGCTGGACCGCCTTCACCGTGCCGTACGTGCCGACCGGCATGAAGATCGGCGTTTCGACCACGCCGTGATTGAGCGTGACGCGGCCGCGGCGTGCCTGGCCGTCGGTGCCGAGCAGTTCGAATTTGAGGCCGTTGTCAGGGCGCGAGGGGGTGCTTGCGCAGGTATTGCAGGTACCGCTTGCATCGTGGGTATGACCGTCGGTCATGGGGGACTCCTGTGCTACCGGAAAACAGTCCGGCGCAAATGATGAACGCCGCCGGGCAGGCCACGGCGGCTGGGTAAAGAAAACTCGAGATGCGGCGCCGATCTGCTGCTGCACGTGGGTGCAGGAGAGGTCAGCAACGGCTGCCGCTACATCAATGTAGCAAGGAGCGGCAGACTACCGCGCGCGCTGCCGGCGCGCAACGCTATCGCACGGGATATCGCCATGCGACACGAAATGGTTCAAGCGTCGCGGCGCGTGAGCAGCATCGCGTCGCCATAGCTAAAGAAGCGGTAACGCTGTTCGATCGCGTGGCGGTAAGCCCCGCGAATCGTTTCGACGCCTGCGAACGCCGACACCAGCATCAGCAATGTCGACTTCGGCAAATGGAAATTGGTCACAAGCCGGTCGACCACGCGGAATTTATAGCCCGGCGTGATGAAGATGTCGGTTTCCGTGCTGGCCGCGCCGAGCGGACGTCCGGCGGCTTCAGCATCGCGCGCGGCGGCTTCGAGCGCGCGCATCGACGTCGTGCCCACGGCGATCACGCGGTTGCCGCGCGCACGCGTCGCCGCGATCTTGTCGGCGAGCGATTGCGGCAGGTGGTACCACTCGCTGTGCATCTTGTGCTCGGCCAGATTCTCCACCCGCACCGGCTGGAAAGTACCGGCGCCGACATGCAGCGTCAGCGTCGCGCGCTCTACGCCGCGGGCGTCGAGCCGCGCGAGCAGCGCGTCGTCGAAATGCAGGCCGGCCGTGGGTGCGGCCACCGCGCCCGGGTTTTGCGCGAACACCGTCTGGTAGCGGGTTTCGTCGGTCGCGTCGGGGTCGTGCTCGATGTATGGCGGCAGCGGCAGGCGGCCGAATTGCTCGATGAGCGTCAGACAGTCGTCGGGGAAATGCAGCGTGTAGAACGGCTCGACGCGTTCGCCGACCGTCACATCGAACGCGTCGGCGAGGCGAATTGTGGTGCCCGGCTGCGGGCTCTTGCTCGCGCGGATCTGCGCAAGCGCCGTGCGCTCGCCCGTGAGGCGCTCTACCAGCACTTCGATCTTGCCGCCACTGGCCTTCTGGCCGAGGAAGCGCGCCTTCAGGACTTTGGTATCGTTGAAGACCAGCAGATCGCCGGGCGCGATGCACTCGGGTAATTCAGCAAAGCGGCGGTCGATCAGGCGCGCGGCGTCGGTTGCGTCGGCCGTGTTGGCCACTTCGAGCAGACGGCTGGCGCTGCGCTCGGGCAGCGCGACTTGCGCGATCAGCTCGGGCGGCAGATCGAAATCGAAATCGGAAAGCGTAAACATGCGGACGACTGGGAGCGAATTGGGACTGAATTGAGCCGAAGCCGGAGCCGGGCGGCTATGATTGCGGGACGCCGGAGCGGCCCGCGAGCCCGCGCGCTGCTTGGCGGCGACACCTTTGACAGCCGATATTGTACTTGCGAAGCAACCCATGCCTTTGTCCGAACGCCGATTGCCCTCCGCTACCGATGAAGTGAGCGCCGAGCCGAAGCGCCGCGTCTCGCGGGGCAAAGCAGCGGCGGCCGACCAGAACGACCTTGGCGGGGGTGTCGCGCCGGAGAGCGACAAGGCCGCGCGTGAAGGTGAAATGGTTGACCCATTCGGTGACAAGCCTGCCGGCAAATCCGCGGGCAAAGCCGCCAGGAAGCCTGCTGCCGAAGCCGGTGCCAAGCCGGCGGCCAAACCCGTCGACAAGCTCGCCAAACTCGGTCTCACGCGCGACATCGATCTGGTGTTGCATCTGCCGATGCGCTACGAAGACGAGACCTCGCTGACGCCGATCGGGCATCTGCTGCCGGGTGGCATCTCGCAAACGGAAGGCGTGGTGTTCGACAACGAAATTGCCTATCGTCCGCGCCGCCAGTTGCTGGTGAAACTGCGCGACGACGCCGGCGACGAACTCGTCCTTCGCTTTCTGAATTTCTACGGCTCGCAGGTCAAGCAGATGGCGATCGGCGCGCGGCTGCGCGTGCGCGGCGATGTACGCGGCGGTTTCTTCGGCATGGAGATGGTGCACCCGGCGGTGCGCGTGGTCGACGAAGACACGCCGCTGCCGCAGGCGCTGACACCGGTCTATCCGAGCACCGCGGGCGTGACGCAGGCGTATCTGCGCAAATCGATCGACAACGCGTTGTCGCGCACCTCGTTGCCGGAGTTGCTGCCCGAACCGATCGCGCAAGCTTATTTGCAGCCGCTCGGCGTGCCGGCGCTGATGGAGGCGGTGCGCACGCTGCATCACCCGGGTGTGCAGGCCGATGAAAACTCGTTGATGGATGGCACGCATCCGGCGTGGGTGCGGATCAAGTTCGAGGAATTGCTGGCGCAGCAGATGTCGTTGAAGCGCGCCCATGACGAGCGCCGCACGCGTGCGGCGCCGGCCATGCCGCGCCGCAAGCTGGGCGACGAAGCGGCGCTCGTGGCGCGTTTGCTGAAGGCGCTGCCGTTTTCCTTGACCGCGGCGCAGGAGCGCGTGGGCGGCGAGATCGCGCTCGACTTGACGCAGCCTCATCCGATGCAGCGGTTGTTGCAGGGTGACGTTGGCAGCGGCAAGACGATCGTGGCCGCGCTGGCCGCGGCACAGGCGATCGACGCCGGCTACCAGGCCGCGCTGATGGCGCCGACCGAAATCCTCGCCGAACAGCACGCGCGCAAATTGCGCGGCTGGCTGGAGCCGCTCGGAGTAAGCGTCGCGTGGCTTGCCGGCAGTCTTAAGACGAAGGAAAAGCGCGCTGCGATCGAAGCAGCGGCGCTTGGCACGGCGCAGCTTGTGATCGGTACGCACGCGATCATCCAGGACGCGGTCGAGTTCGCGCGACTGGGGTTGGTGATCGTCGACGAACAGCATCGCTTCGGCGTGGCGCAGCGTCTTGCCTTGCGCGCCAAGGCGCAGAATGCCGCCGACGGGGCGAGCGATTTCCAGCCGCACCAATTGATGATGTCGGCGACGCCGATTCCGCGCACGCTCGCGATGACCTATTACGCCGACCTCGACGTCTCGACCATCGACGAATTGCCGCCTGGGCGCACGCCGATTCTGACCAAGCTCGTCTCCGATGCGCGGCGCGAAGAGGTGATCGGCCGCGTGCGCGAGGCTGCGTTGACGGGTCGCCAGGTGTACTGGGTGTGTCCGCTGATCGAAGAAAGCGAGACCTTGCAGTTGCAGACCGCGGTGGAGACTTACGAGACGCTGGTGGCCGCGTTGCCCGAATTGAACGTCGGGCTGGTGCACGGACGTCTCGCGCCGGCGGAGAAGGCCGCGGTGATGGATGCGTTCACGCGCAACGAAGTGCAGCTACTGGTGGCGACGACGGTGATCGAAGTGGGTGTCGATGTGCCGAATGCCTCGCTGATGGTGATCGAGCACGCCGAGCGCTTCGGTCTCGCGCAGTTGCATCAGTTGCGCGGGCGGGTGGGGCGCGGGAGTGCGGCTTCGGTCTGCGTGCTGCTCTATACCGGTCCGCTATCGATGACGGCGCGGGCGCGCTTGCAGACCATGCGGGAGACTACTGACGGCTTCGAAATCGCCCGGCGCGACCTCGAGATTCGCGGTCCGGGAGAGTTTCTTGGCGCCCGGCAGTCGGGCGCGGCCATGTTGAGGTTTGCCGATCTCCAGAATGATCAGTGGCTCATCGAGCCGGCCAGAGAGGCCGCCGCGGCTTTGCTCGAAAAGTATCCCGAGGTGGTGCTGCAGCATCTGGCCCGCTGGCTCGGAGCGCGGGAGCAATATCTGAAGGCTTGAGGATGGGTCCTTGACGGCGGAGACGTCCGTCAGCCAGGCCGGCAAAGGACCAAAAAGTTGGCGAACCGACCCTATAGGTGTATAACTAGAACCTATCGAACTCATCGCACTGATTGGTCCCCCAATGACGCTCACCGAATTGAAATACATCGTCGCGGTTGCCCGCGAACGGCACTTCGGCCGGGCCGCCGAAGCGTGTTTCGTTAGCCAGCCGACCCTGTCGGTGGCAATCAAGAAGCTCGAAGACGAGCTTAACGTGCAGATCTTCGAGCGCGGCACCAGCGAAGTCAGTGTCACGCCGATCGGCGAACAGATTGTCACGCAAGCGCAGCGCGTCCTCGAACAGACGCTCGCCATCAAAGAGATCGCGAAACAGGGCAAAGACCCGCTGGTCGGGCCGTTGCGCCTCGGCGTCATCTATACGATCGGGCCGTATCTGCTGCCTACGCTCGTCAAACAGATGATCAAGCGCGTCCCGCAGATGCCGCTGATGCTGCAGGAAAATTACACGGTCAAGCTGATTGAGCTGCTCAAGCAGGGCGAAATCGACGTCGCCATCATGGCGCTGCCGTTCCCGGAAACGGGTCTCATGCAACGTCCGCTCTATGACGAGCCGTTTGTCGTCGCACTGCCGTCAGGTCATGCGTGGGAAAACCGCGCGAAGATCGACGCCGAGGATCTGAAGCAGGAAACCATGTTGCTGCTCGGTAGCGGCCACTGCTTCCGCGACCATGTGCTGGGCGTCTGCCCGGAACTGATGCGCTTCTCGCAGAACGCGGACGGCATCCAGAAGACCTTCGAAGGTTCGTCGCTGGAAACCATCCGTCATATGGTGGCGAGCGGCGTCGGCATTACCGTGCTGCCGCGCATGTCGGTGCAGGAGGTCAAGCCGCACGCCGGCGGTATCGACGCCGGTCTGCTCAGCTACGTCGCCTTCGACGAGCCGGTGCCGGATCGCCGTGTGGTGCTTGCCTGGCGCAAGAGCTTCACGCGGACGCCCGCGATCGACGCCATCTGCGACGCCATCAACGCCTGCGATCTGACGGGCGTCAAAAAGCTCGATCTGCCTGTCGCCGTCAACTGACCGGCGACGCCTGCGCCCAAGCCGGCCCGCCGCGCACCCTGTGCGGCCGGCCCGGCGGCACTTAAGGCGCCGCTAGTTGCACTCCCTATCGAATAGATATAATTAATCAAACACGATAATTCGATAGCATTGTTATAGTTTCCTCCATGGATCGCCCGATCCCATCAGACCCGGAGGAAATCATGACGCAGCCGAACTCGCAGCAAGTCCAAACCGTCGCCGCTCAACCCGCCCGCACGACCACTGGCAGCACCGGCACTTTCGCCGCGTCGGTGCGCGGCATGGGCACTGTTGCATTGTCCTTGCTGGTCGATCGGGCCCTATCCGCATAAGCCGTAGGCATCAGCGCGCCGCACCTCTCCCCGCATTCCGTTTCCGATCAAAGCCACTCAGGAGTCCCGCATGTCCGAACGTAAGCTCACCAATGCAGCCGGCGCACCCATCGCCGACAACCAGAACTCGATGACCGCCGGCGCGCGCGGTCCGGTCGTCCTGCAAGACGTCTGGCTGCTCGAAAAACTCGCCCACTTCGACCGCGAAGTGATTCCGGAGCGCCGCGTTCACGCCAAAGGTTCGGGCGCATTCGGCACGCTGAAAGTCACGCACGACATCTCGCGTTTCACGAAGGCGAAAGTGTTCGCCGAGGTCGGCAAGGACACGCCGCTTTTCATGCGCTTTTCGACGGTGGCCGGCGAACGCGGCGCCGCCGACGCGGAACGCGACGTGCGCGGTTTCTCGATCAAGTTCTACACGGAAGAAGGCAATTGGGACGTGGTTGGCAACAACACGCCGGTGTTCTTCATCCGCGATCCGCTCAAGTTCCCGGATTTCATCCACACGCAAAAGCGCGACCCGTACACCAACATGCGCAGCAATATCGCGGCATGGGATTTCTGGTCGCGTCATCCGGAGTCGTTGCATCAGGTCACCATCCTGATGAGCGATCGCGGCATTCCGCAGAACTTCCGCCAGATGCACGGCTTCGGCTCGCACACGTACTCGTTTATCAACGCGAACAACGAGCGTTTCTGGGTGAAGTTCCACTTCAAGTCGATGCAAGGCATTGAGAATTTTACCGATGCCGAAGCGGCACAAGTGGTCGCACAGAACCGTGAAAGCGCGCAACAGGACCTGCTCACGAGCATTGAAGCAGGCAACTTCCCGAAATGGCGTTTTGCCATTCAGGTGATGCCGGAAGCGGAAGCCGCGAAGTACCGCTTCAATCCGTTCGACATCACGAAGGTGTGGTCGCAGAAGGATTACCCGTTGATCGACGTCGGCACAATCGAGTTGAATCGCAACGCGGCGAACTATTTCGCGGATGTGGAGCAGGCAGCGTTCACGCCCGCCAACGTGGTGCCGGGTATCAGCTTCTCGCCGGACCGTCTGTTGCAAGGCCGTTTGTTCTCGTATGGCGACACGCAGCGCTATCGCCTTGGTATCAATCACCATCAGATTCCGGTGAATGCCCCGCGTTGCCCGGTCCACCATTCGTTCCATCGCGACGGTGGGATGCGCACGGACGGCAACCTCGGCGGCAACGTGAACTACGAGCCGAATCGCTTCGGTGATTTCGCGCAGGACACCAACGCGGCGGAGCCGCCGCTCGCAGCGGGGACGGTCGATCGTTACGACCATCGCGAGGACGAGGACTACTACACGCAGCCGGGCATGCTGTTTGCGCTCTTCGATGCGGCACAGCGCCAGCGTCTGTTCGGCAACATCGCACGCCATATCAACGGTGTGCCGCAAGAGATCGTCGCGCGTCAGATCGAGCATTTCCGTCGCGCCGATCCGGCCTATGCGGAAGGTGTGATCGCCGCGCTGGCCGAACTTGCCGAAGGCAGCAAGAAGTAAGCAGTTGAAGTGAGTTGATGCAGCAGGGCGGGGCGCATCGGCGCCCCGCCGGTATTGATACGAACCGAGGAAGCACGATCATGATCCAGATGATGATGTCCACCATTGGCGGCTCGCCGGCCGCTCGCGGCAAGCAACGGCAGTACGCGTCGATGCTGCGCAAGGCAGTGGGGTTCGCGATCGTCTCGAGCGGACTCGTGGTGATCGTTGCGCAAGCCGTGCAACATGCATTGGGTGCGTGATTGAACGCGAGGCCGCGGGTGCGGCAAGCGACCACGCGTCACACGAACGCAGCGGCTTTCTAAGCTAAACTGGCGGGCGTTCGACGTGCCGGGTTCGCTATCCGCACGCCGTCACTCTACCGACCGGTTCGTATCACTCTTCAAAGGAGTCGTCATGGCCAAGAAAGAAGCCGTACAGCACGTCAATATCGGGATCAGCGACAAGGATCGAAAGAAGATTGCAGAAGGTCTGTCGCGCTTGCTCGCCGACACCTACACGCTCTACCTGAAGACCCACAACTTTCACTGGAACGTGACGGGTCCGATGTTCAACACGCTGCATCTGATGTTCGAAACGCAGTACAACGAGTTGTCGCTCGCGGTCGATTCGATCGCTGAACGTATTCGCGCGCTGGGCGTGCATGCGCCGGGCAGCTACAAGGAATTCGCGAAGCTGTCGTCGATTCCGGAAGCTGACGGCGTGCCGGCGGCGGAAGACATGATCCGCCAGTTGGTGGAGGGCCAGGAAGCCGTGGTGCGTACCGCGCGCGCGATTTTCCCGTCGACGGAAGCCGCCAACGACGAGCCGACCGCCGACCTGCTGACACAACGCATGCAAACGCACGAAAAGACCGCGTGGATGCTGCGCTCGATGCTGGCTTAAATGCTTGCTTTAGCGTTCCAGGCGTTGTGTCTGGGATCTCCGCGTGGCGCTTGAGCCGTTGCGTGGCAAAACAAACAGAGCCTCCCTTTGCGGGAGGTTTTGTTTTTTGCGGCGCCGGATCCGGATCCAACTGTAGCTCAAGGCCCGGCTGCGGTTGCAGCCCCGGTTCTGGGCTCCCAGAAGGCGAGCTTCGCCCGCCTGAAGGCCGCCTGCCGTCCGCATCCCGTAAAATAGCGGCACCGTCTGCACTTCACCGAATCCGCCCATGTTCGCCCGACTCCCCCTGTATCTGCGCCTCGTGCGCATGGACAAGCCGATCGGCAGCCTGCTGCTGCTGTGGCCGACGCTCAATGCGCTGTGGATTGCCTCCGACGGTCATCCGTCGTGGCCGCTGCTGGTGATTTTCACGGTGGGTACCGTGCTGATGCGCTCGGCGGGCTGCGCGATCAACGACTACGCGGATCGCGACTTCGATCGCTACGTGAAGCGCACGGAAAACCGGCCGATTACATCCGGCAAGATCAAGGCATGGGAAGCGGTGGCGCTGGCGGCCGGCTTGTCGCTGCTGGCCTTTCTGCTGATTCTGCCGCTGAACACGTTGACGAAGGAGTTGTCGGTGGCGGCGCTGTTCGTCGCCGGATCGTATCCGTTCACGAAGCGCTTCTTTGCGATTCCTCAGGCTTATCTGGGCATCGCGTTCGGCTTCGGCATTCCGATGGCGTTCGCCGCGATCCAGGATCACGTGCCGATGCTCGCCTGGGTCATGCTGTTGGCCAACGTGTTCTGGTCGGTTGCGTACGACACTGAATACGCGATGGTCGATCGCGACGACGACATCAAGATCGGTATCCGCACGTCGGCGCTGACCTTCGGCCGCTTCGACGTGGCGGCGATCATGCTGTGCTATGCGGTGACGCTGGGGATTTACGTCGGCATCGGCGTGATGCTTGGCTTCGGCGTGTTGTATTGGTTGGGATGGGCGGCGGCGGTGGGCTGCGCGATCTATCACTACACGCTGATCCGCAATCGCGAGCGCATGGCGTGCTTCGCGGCGTTCCGTCATAACAACTGGCTGGGCGGCGCGTTGTTTGTCGGTATCGCAGCGCATTACGCGGCGGCTTCGATTTAATTCTTCTGCGGTTCTGTTGCGCCGCCGCTGCGATTCGACGGCGCTTCTCTTGCGTTGCTGTTATGCCGCGGCTGGTCTCGTACAGAGTTTTTGTTTGCGCCGCGGATGCAGCCTCGGATTAATTCGAGGCGCAGCGTCCTTTGGCGTACTTTCTACTTTCCTGCCGTGCTGGCAATTGCCAGTTGATCGCCCTTACAGCTTGCCGAACTCGTCGCCCATTTCCTTGGCGCGCGCATCGGCGGCAAGCGCGCCGCGTACGATCGCATCCTTGATCCCGCTCGCATCGAATGAGGCCAGCGCGGCCGCCGTGGTGCCGCCCTTCGACGTCACACGCTCGCGCAACAGACTCGGCGGCTCGTCCGAGTTCGCGGCCAATTGTGCCGCGCCGGTAAAGGTCGCGACCGCCAGCGCGCGGCCTTGCGCTTCATCCATGCCGAGTTGGCGCGCGGCTTCCTGCAGCGCCTCGATGAAATAAAACACGTACGCGGGACCACTGCCCGAGATCGCGGTGACAGCGTCGATTTTCGCTTCGTCGTCGAACCAGACGGTTTCGCCGACTGCGCCCAGCACCTGCGACGCGAGTGCGCGGCCGGTTTCGTCGACGCTGCCGGTCGCAACCAGGCCCGTGACGCCCATGCCGATCAGCGCCGGCGTATTCGGCATCACGCGCACGATGCGCGCGTGGCCGTTCAGCCAGCGCGACATGTCATCCATGCGAATGCCCGCGACGATGCTGATTGCCAGTTGCGACGCCTGCAGATGCGGCGCCAGTGCCTCGGCGACACTCTTCAGGATCTGCGGCTTCACCGCCAGCACGACGGCGTCGTACGAGGCGAGCGCGGCGTCCGCGGCGGCGCCGGTCTTGATGCCGAATTGCTGCTCATTGCGTTTGCGCGCGTCTTCGTTGGGATCGATTGCGTATAGGTCAGTGGGCGCGACGCCGCGCTTGATGAGACCGCCGATCAACGCGGCAGCCATATTGCCACCGCCGATAAAAGCAATTTTCATGATGTTCCGAAAGAAGTGCCGTGAGGTGTCGAGAAGGGAAAGGTCTGAAACGGTCAGTGAGAGTAGTCGCGCGCACCGAAGATCGCGGTGCCGACGCGCACGATCGTCGCGCCTTCCAGCACGGCGGCTTCGAGGTCGCTCGACATGCCCATCGAGAGCGTATCGAGTTCGAGGCCGTCGTTACGCAGACGCTCGAACAGTTCACGCAGTTGCCGATGCGGTACGCGCTGCTCTTCGATGCTGCCGGCCGGCTCCGGAATCGCCATCAGGCCGCGCAGATTCAGCTTCGGCAGCGCGGCGATCGCCTGCGCGACCTCGACGGCCTCAGGAATGCTCGCACCGCTTTTCGACGCTTCGCCGCTAATGTTGACCTGCAGGCAGACGTTCAACGGCGGCAGGTTGTCCGGGCGCTGCTCCGACAGCCGCTGTGCGATCTTCAGGCGGTCGACCGAATGCACCCAGTCGAAATTCTCCGCAACCGGGCGCGTCTTGTTCGATTGCAACGGTCCGATGAAATGCCATTCGAGCGCGGCCCGCAGATCGGCCAGCGCTTCGATCTTGGTGATGGATTCCTGCACGTAGTTCTCACCGAACGCGCGTTGGCCGGCTGCGTAGGCGGCGCGCACGTCTTCGGCCGGAAACGTCTTCGAGACCGCGAGCAGGGTGATCGAACGCGGGTCGCGTCCGGCAACCTGCGCGGCGAGGGCGATGCGCTGCTGCACCGCTTCGAGGTTGTGAATCAGATCGGGCATGGAACGGAACCGGAAGTCTGGCGAAAGGCGATGATCGAATTATACGGACGCCGCCACCTCGTGCCGCTTTATGCCGCCACCGGACAGACGAAAGCGCTTGCGGTGATGTACCGCAAGCCACGTGCCGTGCTTCTCGTCAAAATGTATCGCCTCAGGCGGACAGCATGTGCTCCACCAGTTCGATCCAATGCGCGACCGGCGTGGACGTGCCGCTTTGCAGATGCGCAATGCAGCCGACGTTGGCCGACACGATCACCTGCGGCTCCTGCGCCTGCAGCCGCTCGAGCTTCTGGTCGCGCAGTGCGTATGAGAGCTTGGGCTGGGTCAGCGAATAAGTCCCGGCCGAGCCGCAGCAGAGATGATTGTCGGCGGGCAGGCGCACTTCCACGCCGAGTGCCGTCAGCAGATGTTCGACCTTGCCGCGTATCTGCTGACCATGCTGCAATGTGCACGGCGGATGGAACGCCACCGTATGGATCGCGCGGCGGCGCGTCACGGCGACGAGCGCTTCTTCGAACTCCGGCAGGATTTCCGCGACGTCGCGCGTCAGTTCGGTCACGCGGCGCGCCTTCTCCGCATACGCGGGATCGTTGCGCAGCAGATGCGCGTATTCCTTGACCGTCGCGCCGCAGCCGGACGCGTTCATCACGATTGCTTCCACACCTTGCTCGATATACGGCCACCACGCGTCGATGTTGGCGCGCAAGTCGTCGAGCGCTTCGTCGTTGTAGCCCAGGTGCAGACGGATCGCACCGCAGCAGCCTGCTTCGGGCGCGATCAGCGTTTCCACGCCGAGCGCATCGAGCACCCGCGCCGTCGCGACGTTGACGTTCGGCATCATCGACGGTTGCACGCAGCCCGCGAGCATCAGCATCTTGCGCGGATGTTTCGCGGTCGGCCACTCGAGCGGACGCTGGCGCGCGGGCACCTTATCGCGCAGTTTCTTTGGCAGGAGCGGACGGATATGCTGACCGATTCGCATGGCCGGGGTGAACAGCGCGCTGTTTGGCACGAAGCTCGCGAGCAGCCGGCGCACCATCCGCTGACTGAACGGGCGCGTGACCTTTTCCTCGGTGATCTTGCGTCCGATCTCGACCAGCCTGCCGTATTGCACGCCGGAGGGGCAGGTCGTCTCGCAGTTGCGGCAAGTGAGGCAGCGGTCCAGGTGAACCTGGGTGCTGCGCGTGACCGCCGCGCCTTCCACCATCTGTTTGATCAGATAGATGCGGCCGCGTGGGCCGTCGAGTTCGTCGCCGAGTATCTGATAGGTCGGGCAGGTCGCGGTGCAGAAGCCGCAGTGCACGCAATTGCGCAGGATGGCGTCGGCTTCGTCGCCATCGGGCGTGTTGCGAATGAAGTCCGCGAGGTTGGTTTGCATCGCGTCGCTCAGAAGTCGGGGTAGAGGCGGCCGCGATTGAAGATGCGGGCCGGGTCGAAGGCGGTTTTCAGGCCGCGATGAATTTTCATCAGCGGTGCGGGCAGCGGTGTGAAGACTCCGGCGCTGCGGTCGTAGCCATAGCCGCTACGAAAGATGGTGGCGTGGCCGCCGGCCTGTTTGGCGCTGATACGCACGGTTTGCGCGTCGGTGTCGGTGATCCACCAGCGCTGGCCACCGCCCCATTCCATCAGTTGCGCACCGGGTAATTGCATCGGCTCGGTGATCGACGGCAGCGCGAGGCGCCAGAGCGCGGCCTTCGGCGGGATGGCCGCAAAGAACGAGTCGGTCTGTTCTCGCAGGCCGGCCCAGAAGCGCTCCGCTTCGACGGCATCGACGACTTCGCCGCCGAGCGCCGTGCGCGCGGATTTTACCGCGGCTTCCGCACCGGCCATCCGCACGGCCAGCGTGCCATGACGCCATGCGCTCGCCGTGATCGGCAGCGGGCGGCCGCCCCATTCGTTGAGCTTGCGGACCGCGTCGGTGCCGTTCATGTCGAATTTGAGCGTGGCTTCGGCCTGCGGCAGCGGCAGTACCTTGACCGACAGTTCGAGGATCAGCCCAAGGGTGCCCAGCGAACCCGCCATCAAACGGGAGACGTCGTATCCGGCCACATTCTTTACCACTTGGCCGCCAAAATGCAGCGTCTGGCCCTGACCGTTCATGATGACGGCGCCCAGCACGAAGTCGCGCGCCGCGCCGGCCGACGGGCGGCGTGGACCGGCGATGCCCGCCGCGATGCAGCCGCCGAAGGTGGCCTGCGGCCCGAAGTGCGGCGGTTCGAAGGCGAGCATCTGATGGTGTTCGGCGAGCGCGGCCTCGATTTCCAGCAGGGGCGTGCCCGCGCGCGCCGTGATGACCAGTTCGGCCGGGTCGTAGGCGATGATGCCGCGATAAGCGCGCGTGTCGAGGATGTCACCTTCCAGCGTCTGACCGTACCAGTCTTTGGTGCCGCCGCCACGGATGCGCAGTGTGCGCCCTTCGGCGCTGGCTGAACGCACGCGTTCAGACCAAACGGCGACGATGTCGTCCTCTTCCATGGTGTCCTGCTTCGTTGTGTTTCGATTGATTGTACCGGGCGGCGGCGCGCTGGCAACCCGGAGCGGACCCGCATCGGGTAATCAGGGTGGGAGCGGGGAAGCGCTAGGGGCTTGGGACTTGTGGATGCGTCGGCGGGGAGCGCGCGTGCAGGGTAGCGGGGTGGTTGTGCGTGGAAGTCTCGCTATTTGGACAGGCGGGGCAGAGCCGGGCGGCGGCCGCGCCATGTGACGCTGCGGGCCCGCCTTGGGCCGGCAGCGTCATCAGCCGTCTTAAAACCGCGGCAGGTCCGGGTGCGGCAGCAAACCGCCGCGCACGTGCATCTTGCCGTACTCGGCGCAACGCGCGCGGGTGGGAATGCCCTTGTCGGGATTGAGCAAGCCCGGTGCGTCGAAGGCGCGTTTGACCGCGTGGAATGCATCGCGCTCTTCGGGCGAAAACTGCACGCACATCGAATTGATTTTCTCGATGCCCACGCCGTGCTCGCCGGTCACCGTTCCGCCCAGTTCGACGCAGGTTTCGAGAATGTCGCAACCGAAGGCTTCGGCCCGGTGCCACTCGTCCATATCGTTGCCGTTGAACAGGATCAGCGGATGCATGTTGCCGTCGCCGGCATGGAATACATTGATGCAGCGCAGACCGTATTTCTTCTCCATGACTTCGATGCGCGCCAGCAGCGGTCCGATACTGCGGCGCGGCACGGTGCCGTCCATGCAGTAGTAGTCAGGCGAAATGCGGCCGGCTGCGGGAAACGCGTTCTTGCGCCCGGACCAGAAGCGCAGCCGTTCGTTCTCCGAGCGCGAAATCTGGATGCGGGTTGCACCCTGTTCGCGCAGCACCGCGGTCATGCGCACGATTTCGTCGGCGACCTCTTCAGCCGTGCCGTCGGATTCGCACAGCAGGATCGCCGCCGCGTCGAGGTCGTAGCCCGCGTTGACGAATTCTTCGACGGCGCGCGTAGCCGGTTTGTCCATCATCTCCAAACCGGCCGGAATGATGCCTGCTGCAATGATGCCGGCGACCGCGTTGCCGCCTTTCACGACGTCGTCGAAACTGGCCATGATGACCTGCGCAGTTTGCGGCTTCGGGATCAGCTTGACGGTGACTTCGGTGACGATCGCGAACATGCCTTCACTGCCGATCAGCACCGCGAGCAGATCGAGCCCGGGCGCGTCAGGCCCGAGCGAGCCGAATTCGACGATGTCGCCTTCCATCGTCACGGCGCGAACACGCAGCACGTTGTGCACGGTGAGGCCGTACTTGAGGCAGTGCACGCCGCCCGAATTCTCGGAGACGTTGCCGCCGATCGTGCAGGCGATCTGCGACGACGGATCGGGCGCGTAGTAAAGGCCGTAGGGCGCGGCGGCTTCGGAAATCGACAGATTGCGCACCCCCGGTTGCACGGTCGCGGTCCGGGCATACGAGTCGACTTCGACGATCTTGCGGAAGCGCGCAAGCGACACCACCACGCCGTGACGAATCGGCATCGCCCCACCGGACAAACCGGTGCCCGCGCCGCGCGGCACGATCGGCACGTCGAGCCGGTGACAGATCTGCACGATGCGCTGGACCTGCGATTCCGTCTCGGGCAATGCGACCGCGAGCGGTAGACGCCTGTACGCGGCGAGGCCGTCGCACTCGTAGGCAACGGTGTCTTCTTCGCGATACAGCAGACAGTGGTTCGGCAGCACGGCCATCAGCGCCTGCACGACTTCGCGCTGGCGTTGGGCGAGAACTTCGGCCGTCAGTTCGACGGGTGCGTTCATATGACTTGTCTCCTGGTGTCTTTCACGCTGCATGCCCGGTCAAGCCTGGTTGTGCGGCGTAGGCGTTGCCGCTGCCGCACCTTTGAGCGTTGACGATCTTTCAAGCCGCCCAGGAAAAGATCTTGCCCGGGTTCATCAGATTCCGCGGATCGAGCGCGTGTTTGATGGAGCGCATCGTGTCGACGGCGACTTCACCGTGTTCTTCGAGCAGGAAGTTCATCTTGTGCAGGCCGACACCGTGCTCGCCCGTGCAGGTGCCGTCCATGCGCAGCGCGCGTTGCACGATGAGATGGTTCAGGCGCTCGGCCTCGACGAGTTCTTCCGGCTTGTTCGGATCGATCAGGATCGCGACGTGGAAGTTGCCGTCGCCGACATGGCCGACGATCGGGCAGGGCAGCGGCGACGCCTTCAGATCCTGCTCGGTTTCCACCACGCATTCCGCCAGGCGCGAGATCGGCACGCAGACATCCGTCGTGACGGCGCGGCAGCCGGGCTTCAGTTGCAGCATCGCGAAATAGGCGTTGTGGCGCGCGTTCCACAGGCGGCTGCGGTCTTCCGGCCGGGTTGCCCATTCGAAGCCTTCGCCGGCATTCTGCGCGGCGAGCTCCTGCACCAGTTCGGCTTGCTCTTTCACACCGGCTTCGGTGCCGTGGAATTCGAAGAAGAGCGTGGGCGCTTCACGCAACGTCAGATTCGAATGGCGATTGATCGAGCGGATCGCGAGCGAGTCGACGAACTCGACGCGTGCAATCGGCACGCCCATCTGAATCGTTTCGATGACCGCGCGCACCGCATCGCCCATCGACGGGAACGTGCAGACCGCCGCCGAGACCGCTTCCGGTTGCGGATACAGCCGAACGGTGATCTCGGTAATCACGCCGAGCGTGCCTTCCGAGCCGACGAACAGACGCGTGAGGTCGTAACCCGCCGAAGATTTGCGCGCGCGCGTGCCGGTCTTGATCACGCGGCCGTCGGCGAGAACCACCGTCAGCCCGAGTACGTTTTCGCGCATCGTGCCGTAGCGCACGGCGTTGGTGCCCGAGGCGCGCGTGGCCGACATGCCGCCGATGCTCGCGTCAGCACCCGGGTCGATCGGGAAAAACAGGCCGGTGTCGCGGAGTGCTTCGTTCAACTGCTTGCGCGAAATACCGGGTTCGACAGTGACGGTCAGGTCTTCGGCGTTGATCGACAACACCCGGTTCATTTCCGACAGGTCGATCGACACGCCGCCTTGAACCGCCAGCAGATGCCCTTCGAGCGACGAACCGTTGCCGTAAGGGATGATCGGGACGTTGTACTGGCCGCACAGCCTGACGATGGTTTGCACGTCTTCCGTATTGCGCGCGAATACGACGGCGTCGGGCAGTTGGGGATCGAACGGCGATTCGTCGCGGCCATGGTGGGTACGCACGGCTTCCGCAGTGGACACGCGTTCGCCGAAAACGGCTTTGAGGGCAGTCAGCAACTCGGCGGGAAACGGCCGGCGTAGCGGGGCCGGCGGCACGGGATGATTCACGCATGTCTCCTGATATTGGGGCGGAGCTGTTCTACAGCTTGTGCTTCATTTTACGCCGATCACCCGCGGGCCGGCGTTGCGGACGGCTGCCGCTCCTATAATGGCGGCGACCTCACGATGCGCGCAATATGGATAACCCGGTGGCCAACCTGGTGGCTTACTTACCGGATTCGCCGGCGCCGCGAAGACGCATCGTTACTGAATGAATGCATGGGAGACATCATGGGCAACCGCTTGAGCAAGATCGCCACCCGTACGGGCGACGACGGCAGCACCGGTCTCGGCGACGGCCGGCGCGTGCGCAAAGATAGCGCGCGCATTGCGGCAATCGGCGACGTCGATGAACTCAATTCGAATCTCGGCGTGTTGCTGTGCGAAACGCTGCCCGACAAGGTGCGGGCGGTGTTGGTCGCGATACAGCACGACCTGTTCGATCTTGGCGGTGAGCTCTGCATTCCCGGCCACACGATGATTACCGACAAGCATCTCGGCCAACTCGACGACTGGCTGGCCGACTACAACGCGACCCTGCCGCCATTGAAGGAATTCATTCTGCCCGGCGGCTCGCGCGCAGCCGCACTTGCGCACGTGTGCCGGACGGTGTGCCGGCGCGCCGAACGGTCGATCGTCGCGCTCGGTGAAAGCGAGGCGGTCAATGAGGCGCCGCGCCAGTATGTGAATCGGCTGTCCGACCTGCTGTTCGTGCTCGCACGCGTGCTCAATCGCGCGGACGGTGGCAGCGACGTGTTGTGGCAGCACGATCGTAGCGCCGACTAACACGGCGCTTCAGTCCCTTTAAGCACCTGTGACAATCTGTCCGGGGCAAAACTTCTCCTTAAAGATGTATTGTAAATGCATCTTTAAGGAGAAGTCGTTATGACCGCACTCACCGCCGACCAGATCGCCCGCGTCAAAGCCACCGTTCCCGTGCTTGCCGTGCACGGCACGACCATCACCAAACGCTTCTACAAGCGCATGTTCGCGCACCATCCCGAGTTGAAGAACGTGTTCAACCAGACCCACCAGAAGAGCGGCAATCAGCCGGAGACGCTGGCGAAGGCGGTATATGCATATGCCGCCAATATCGATAACCTCGGCGCGCTGGGTCCCACCGTCTCGCGCATCGCGCATAAGCACGTGAGTCTGAATATCCGGCCGGAACAGTATCCGATCGTGGGGCGCCATCTGTTAGGCGCAATCGTTGATGTGCTCGGCGACGCAGTCGATCAGGAGACGCTCGGCGCATGGGAAGTCGCTTATGGGCAGCTCGCGGATATTTTCATCGGCACAGAGGCCAAGCTTTACGAAGGTGCGGCGTGGAGCGGCTTCCGGCCGTTCAAGGTTGCGCGCAAGGAGGTGGAGAGCGATGAAATCACGTCGTTCTATCTTTCGCCCGCCGATGGCTCACCGGCCTGCGGCTTCGAGCCTGGCCAATATTTGAGCGTGAAGCGTTTCGTGGATGAACTCGGCGTCGATCAGCCGCGGCAGTACAGCTTGTCGGATGCGCCAAACGGCAAGTGGCTGCGTATCTCGGTGAAGCGCGAAGCCGGCCGCGAAGATACGGCGCCCGGCCATGTATCGAACCTCCTGCACGACGGCGTGGAAGTGGGCGCGGTGGTGCATGTCAGCGCGCCATCGGGCGACTTCACGCTGGACCGCAAGACGACGACACCCGTGGTACTGATGAGTGGCGGCGTGGGCGTGACCCCGATGACTTCGATGCTGTCCACGTTGCTTGCCGACCAGAGTGAGCGCAGCGTGACCTTCGTGCATGCCTGCCGCAATGGTCGCGTGCACGCGTTCCGGCAGTGGCTTAACGATACGGTCGCAGCGCATCCCAACGTCACGCGTGCGGTGTTCTACGAAGCCATTGAAGCGTGCGATCGCGCTGGTATCGACTACGACTTCGAGGGCCGCCTCGACCTCACGAAAATCGCCGACAAGGTGATCGTTCCCGATGCGGATTACTACATCTGCGGGCCGGTGCCGTTCATGCGCGCGCAATGCGAGGCGTTGGCTTCGCTCGGCGTGGATTCGGCGCGGATTCACACCGAAGTGTTCGGTTCAGGCGTGGTGGAGTGAAACAAGGGCGCACGGCAAGCGAAGTGCGAAAGCACGCGAGGGCGCGCCGTGCACCTTACCCAACAGCCAGTGTGACCGGCTTGCCGATCCGGCTCATCATTTCGACCAGGGTATCGATAGTGAACTTGGTGGTCTTCTTGTTGACCACGTCTGACACGCGCGGACGCGACACCATCAGAATCTCGGCCGCCTCGGCCTGCTTCAGATGATGCTGTTCGATCCAACTGGATAGCTCGGTCATCAACTGCTCCTTGAGCAGCCGCGTGTCGTTGATCTGTTTTTGCGAAGCGGCGTGCAAACGCTTCGCTTCTTCGGCGGAGAAGCCGAGTTCGAGAAACAGGTTTGCGCCGGGTTTTGTTACGTGACGGATTTTCGTGTCGATCGTCATTTGTTAAGTTTTCCTATCATTGATGATGGCGCGGTACCGCATCTCGGCAATCTTTCTAACCTGCGGCGGTAGCTTCTGCGTCTTCTTCTGGAAGCAATGCAGTACATACAGCGCTTCCACGAACTTGGTGACATACATCACGCGGTAAATACCGTCAGCCTCCTTGATGCGAATCTCGCGTGTTCCAGCGCCGATCGAGTCAAACGGTTTCCAGTCGTCTGGGTCGAGGCCTGCCTGAATCTTGCCAAGCTGAAATCCGGGCCGCCGACGTGGCTCTTCGGGAAAGGCGAGTAAATCGTGATAGCTGGAACCCATCCAGCGAATTTCTTTTTCGTGCTCCATAGCCGCCTTTCATGTACAAAATCTTATACGCAACACCCCGCCGGGTCAAGTCGTATCCGACCCGGCAACGAGTTGTTACGGTACAGAGGCGGTGCATGGAGCACCATTCGTCCGTTCGGCTAACAAAAAACCCGGCCTGAGCCGGGTTTTCGTTGAGTCAACTACAGCGGTTGCGCAGAGGCGCGCAGAGACTTTTTAGTTGCCGCTGCCGCGCGCCACACGCCGTTGCTTGACTGCTTCGGCGAGACCCTCCAGCACGGCGACGCTTTCGTCCCAGCCGATGCAGGCATCGGTGATGCTCTGGCCGTACGTCAGCGCGCAGCCTTCCTGCAGATCCTGGCGGCCCGCGATCAGATGCGATTCCACCATCACGCCGACAATCCGTTCGTCACCCGAAGCAATCTGACGGCCGATGTCCGCGCACACCGGAATCTGGTTCTCGTGCTTCTTCGAGCTGTTCGCGTGGCTCGCGTCGATCATCAAGCGCGCCGCGAGACCCGCCTTGCCGATGTCGCCGCACGCCGCATTGACGCTGTCCGCGTCGTAGTTCGGCGTCTTGCCGCCGCGCAGGATGATGTGGCAATCCTCATTGCCGGCGGTCGAGACGATCGCCGAGTGGCCACCCTTGGTGACCGACAGGAAATGGTGCGGCTGCGACGCGGCCTTGATCGCGTCGACGGCGATCTTGACGTTGCCATCCGTGCCGTTCTTGAAGCCGACCGGGCACGACAGGCCCGAAGCCAGTTCACGGTGCACTTGCGATTCGGTCGTGCGTGCGCCGATTGCACCCCACGAGATCAGATCGGCGATGTACTGCGGGCTGATCATGTCGAGGTATTCGGTGCCGGCCGGCAGGCCGAGTTCGTTGATACGCAGCAGCAACTCGCGCGCGGTGCGCAGGCCGTCGTTGATCTTGAAACTGTTGTCCATGTGCGGGTCGTTGATGAGACCCTTCCAGCCCACCGTCGTACGCGGCTTTTCGAAGTACACCCGCATCACGATTTCGAGTTCGCCGGCGAAGCGCTTGCGCTGTTCGACGAGACGCCCGGCGTATTCCATCGCCGCCTTCGTATCGTGAATCGAGCACGGTCCGATGATGACGATCAGACGGTCTTCCATGCCGTGCAGGATGCGATGCATCGCGTTGCGTGAGTTGTAGATCACGTCGGACACCGTTTCGTCGCAAGCGAATTCGCGGATCAGGTGAGCGGGCGGCGTGAGTTCTTTCAATTCGCGGATGCGGACATCGTCGGTGTTGTGCGGGGGCATGTTTATTCTCCTGAATCGGTCGTAGCGTGTTCGCGCGGGCAATGAAGGCTGCGATCAGACGGCAATCAGGCAGCGATGCCACGGCGAACAACAATCAAAAAGATTTCAACGGCAAAAGTTTCAAAGGCGTGAGGCGAAAAAAAACCGCCAGGCTAGCTGGCGGTTTTCGTGAATTCTGGGTGTCTTGCGTGCACTAACACCCCTCTCGATCCGCCAGCGGTCTGAGATGCCAAAAAAAGTAAAAGTAAAACTTGGCGGACATGGCGAAATTGGGTCGCTGGTCAAAAAGGGTGAGTGACTTTATAACCCGTGCAAGCTCGGATGACAAGCTGCGGGGTGTAAAAATGCGGCAAATCCGCATACTTCGAGCTTTATATGCACGAAGTATGCGTCTACATCCAAATCAGGCCGTACCGCCGACCGTCATCTTGTCGATACGCAGCGTCGGCTGACCGACGCCCACCGGCACGCTCTGGCCTTCCTTGCCGCACACGCCGACGCCCGAATCGAGCTTCATGTCGTTGCCGATCATGCTGACGAATTTGAGCGATTCCGGCCCGCTGCCGATCAGCGTCGCGCCCTTGACCGGGTAGGTGACCTTGCCGTTTTCGATCATGTAGGCCTCGGAGGCCGAGAACACGAACTTGCCGTTCGTGATGTCGACCTGGCCGCCGCCGAAGTTCACCGCGTACAAACCATTCTTTACTGATGCGATGATTTCCTGCGGATCCTTGTCGCCGTTGAGCATGTATGTGTTGGTCATGCGGGGCATCGGCAGCGCGGCATACGATTCGCGGCGCGCGTTGCCGGTGACCGGCATCTTCATCAGGCGTGCATTCAGCGTGTCCTGGATGTAGCCCTTCAGGATGCCGTCTTCGATCAGCGTCGTGCACTGGGTCGGATTGCCTTCGTCGTCGATGTTCAGGGAGCCGCGGCGGTTCGGCAGCGTGCCGTCGTCGACCACGGTCACGCCCTTGGCCGCAACCTGCTCGCCGATCCGACCCGCGAACGCCGAGGACCCCTTGCGATTGAAGTCACCTTCGAGGCCGTGGCCGATCGCTTCGTGCAGCAGCACGCCGGGCCAGCCCGGTCCGAGCACAACAGTCATCGCGCCGGCCGGAGCCGGGCGGGCGTCGAGGTTCACGAGCGCCGCATGCACAGCGTCGTCGACATAACCCGACAGCACCTCGTCAGTGAAATAGCCATAGTCGAAGCGGCCACCACCGCCGCCGCTGCCGATTTCGCGGCGGCCGTTCTGTTCGGCGATCACCGTGACCGATACGCGCACGAGCGGACGGATATCGGCCGCGAAGCCGCCGTCGCTGCGCGCGACCAGCACTACGTCGTATTCGCCGGCGAGGCCTGCCATCACTTGCTGGATGCGCGGATCGCGGCCGCGCGCCATCTGTTCGATGCGCTCGAGCAGCTTGACCTTGGCGGTCGCGTCGAGCGAGTGCAGCGGATCGGACGGCAGGTACAGATCGCGCCCGGCAATGCCGGTCAACGACGAGGCCACCTTGATCTTCTGCTTGCCGCCGCCCGCCTTGGCAATCGAACGGGTGGCGAGCGCCGCCTGACGGATCGCTTCGGGCGACAGATCGTCCGAATACGCGAAGGCAGTGCGATCGCCCGACACGGCGCGCACGCCGACACCCTGGTCGATGCTGAAGCTGCCCGACTTCACGATGCCTTCTTCGAGACTCCACGCCTCGCTGCGCGTGTACTGGAAGTACAGGTCGGCGTAATCGATCTTGTGCGTGAAGATTTCGGCGAGCGTGCGGGTGAGCAGGGCCTCGTCGAGACCGTAGGGCGTCAGGAGGATGTCCTTGGCGGTGGCGAGATTACGGATACCGGGTTCGATGATGTTCATGCGAAGTATGTTCTGCTCGATACGAAGGATTCGGTTAGCGCTTCTATCACCCCCTATATGAGTGACGGGCGCCGCACTTTCAATGTCAGGTAATACGTCAGCAGCTCAGCACGCGGTGACGCCAGGCGGGCAGGCTCTGCCGCACTTCGTCGATGCGCGCACGCTCGAGATTGCCGGTCACCACGCCGGCGCCTTCGTCGCGCACCGCGACGACTTCGCCCCACGGGTCGATCAGCATGCTGTGGCCCCATGTCCGGCGGCCGTTTTCATGTTTGCCGCCTTGCGCGGCGGCCAGCACGTAACACTGGTTTTCGACCGCCCGGGCGCGCAGCAGCATCTCCCAATGCGCGCGGCCGGTGGTGTAAGTGAACGCCGACGGCACCACGATCAGCGCGCAGTCGCCCATGCGCCGGTACAGCTCCGGAAAGCGTAAATCGTAGCAGACCGACAGGCCGACCCGGCCGAACGGCGCCTCGAAGGTGCGGACTTCGCCGCCGGGGCAGATGGTGCGCGCCTCGTCGAACGATTCTTCGCCCTTTTCAAAGTTGAACAGGTGGATCTTGTCGTAGCGCGCGGCCTCGTTGCCTTGCGGGTCGAACACCAGCGTAGTGTTCAGCACGCGCGCCGGTTCCTGCGACATCAACGGCAAGGTGCCGCCGATCACCCATACCTTATGGCGGCGCGCGGCGTCGGCGAGAAAGCGCTGGATCGGGCCGTCCTGGTAGGGCTCGCGCACGGCGAGCTTGTCCGTGTCCTTGAAACCCATGAAGCAGAAATACTCGGGCAGCAGGACCAGTTGCGCGCCGTCGGCGGCGGCTTCGGCGATCAGGCGCTCCGCTTCGGCCAGATTGCGTTCGCGATCCGGCGTGCTCACCATTTGCAGCGCGGCCACGCGGAACACGCTTTCGAAAGCTCCGCTGGACGCCGCGCTGGGCGAGGCAGTGGACGAAGCGGTGGACGAGGATGAAGAGACGTGTGTTTCGCTCATGAGCGTTTCGGAAAACTCCCGGCAAGGCGGCGGCGCGAACCGTTGGCGCCGCATACGTCGTTCAAGGCTGGCTGAGGACTGCGGCGCGGCACGGCGCTCTTCCGATCAAACCAAGGATCGGATCGGGCTCAGTGCGCTTCCACGGTCGAAGCCGGAGCGTCCATCTTACCGCGATCGCTCTTCACCCGCTCGATGTGCGGTTTCGACCACGGACCGGTGATTGCGTACTCGCGTGCAAACGCGGTGGAGACCGATTTGCTGAACGCCAGATCGGCCACCAGCGCACCCAGCCCGAGCAGCGGATTGATCACGGTCGCGGCGATCACGGCGGCGCCGGCGCTGACGGTCGGCACGATCTGCACGTGCAGATCCTGGGTTTCCTGCGCCAGATCCACCGAGCCCTTCATCTCGGCGCGCGCCGGCGCCGTCACCATCTCGAAGTTCTCGGTGCGGCCAATGCCGTTGTGGATCTCGCCGGTAGCGGTGACGTGCTCGAACGGCAGCCCTTCGCCGATCACGTCGCGGAAATTGAGCGTGGCGAAGCGCGCGAGGCTTTGCAGGCTGAGCACGCCCAGCAGTTTCGCGACACCCGGATCGACCTTGAGAATCTGCCCATGGCGCAGATCGACGGCCAGATTGCCGTTGAGCGTCGGGTAGTCGATGGTAGTCGGGCCGCCGCGCCACACCACCTTGCCCGAGAGGGAGCCGCTGCCGGCCTTGAGCGTGCGCGGCTGGCCGAAGCGCTCCAGCAGCGCGCCGGCGTCCTTGATGTCGAGTTTGAAATCGAACACCGTACGGCGCGGCGTCGCTTCGTCGGCGGTGTTGCCGAGACCCGTCGACGTGCGCCAGTTCGCGGTGGCGGTCAGCGTGGCGGCGGGATTGGTGATGTCCAGCTTGTCGAGCTGCCAGACCGGCACACCGTCTTCTTCGAAGTTGTGCGCATCCACTTCAAGCCGGCCTATGTCGCGATCGCGCACGATCAACTCATTGACCACCAGATCGATCGACGGCATGTTCTGCGCTGGCGCCGAAATGGCCTGGCCGAGCAGATCTTTATCCGTGGCCGAGGGGATCACCACCCGGGCAAAGCGCGCCTGCAGCGTGCCCGGCGATTCCTTATTGACGCCCGGCAGCCAGGACACGTGGCCCGACACCTGGTTCGACGCGATGTTGGCCTGCCATTTGCCGTCCGCATGCGAAGCGCCGACGATCACGCTGTCCCAGTGCCGCTTGAGCAGTGTCAGCGTGCCGACGTGCACCGCGAAGCGGCTCGGCAGGAATTGCGCGAGGGTCGGATTAGGCGTGGCCGGCGCGGCTGCGGGCGCGTCCTTGTTGCGCATCTGCGTGACGAGCGCGCGCCAGGCATCGGCATCGAACGCTTCGACGTCGACGGCGGCGATCACGCCCTCGGACGGCAGGTCGGCGGGCTTGTTGACGCCGATCGCGCCGCTCACGACCGTCGGCGGCGTTTTCGGTTGGTAACGCAGCAGGTAGGTGGCGGCGATCGGGCCGAAGGTGAGGTCGGCCCGTTCCAGGCCGGCTTCGCTTGCGCTGGCGTAGGGGCTGACCGCGAAGTGCAGCGGCATCGGCGTGCCGACAGGCTTGTTGAACGGCGCGGGGAAGTCGAGCGCGAGGCCGGTCAGATCGGAGTTCGCCGTGACTTCCGGCAACCGCCCCTTGGCGCCGCGCACGTTGAGCGCATAAGGCGCGCTGCCGCTCATGCGCGTCAGGACCTGCGCGGTCGGACCATGCAGATTCAGGCCGCGCGCGGCGTCGACGGCGATATGGCCGCCGAGGTCGAGTGCATACGTGCCGTCCTGCTTCAGGCCGCCTTTCGCGTGCACGTCGCCGCCGAGGAACTGGCCCGAGAGCCGGTCGACTTGCGCCGTATGTTCGGTAAAACGCACCTTGCCGTTCAGTTGCGACAACGGCGGCACGTTATCGACCGTCAAACGGTTATTCTGGAAGCCCACTGCGCCTTCCACGGCGATATGCGGCTTCGGCGTGCGCGGCACGGTCAGCTTGAGCGCCAGCGCGGCGGGCCCTTCGGCGCGCACTTTCTCGGTCGCATGTTTGGACATGATGCCGAGCGAGCTTTCGTTGACGTAGTCGAGCATGTCGGCAAGCGGCCCACGGCCGTTGCCATCGATGACGAGGTTCGACGCCTTGGTGCCGAGATCGTCGATCCTGCCGTTCACCTTGTTTAAAGCGACCCGCTTGTAATGGGCGCGGTCGATATCGAAGCGCAGCACGTTCTCTTTGAGTTCGAACACGCCGTCGATGCCATCCAGCGGCGGCCACACGTTCGGCGTGCCGTTCTTCATCTTGCGCGGCGGGTACGGCGAAGGGTCGAACTTGCCGCCCTTGAAAGGCGCGACGATATGGAAGACCCCGGCCTCCGGGGCACGCGAGTAGGGGAATTTGGTCAGATCGCCGTGTATTTCGATCGTCGCGCCGCGCGAGATGCCGGCTTGCAGCCCATGGCCCAGGTAGATGCGCAGTTTTTCGCTGATGCTGGTCGGCAGATAGCGGACGATGCGTGTGACCTGCGCGCGCTGGAAGTCGGCCTTCAGGTCGAGCGAACCGCGCCCATGGCCCGGGTTGCTGTAATCGACGGTGGCGGTGGCGTCGGCGTCCGCGTTCGAGATGCCGAAGTCGGCCAGCTTGACGGTGAAGGCCGGGTGATTCTCGCCCGGCGCCTTCGGCGTGATGGTCCAGTCCGCCCGGCCATGCAGGCGGTCGAGTGTCAGGCGCGGGTCGTCGAACACACCCGGCAGCGTAATCGCGACGTTGGAGGTGTTGAGCGTCGCGGTGCCGTGGTTTTCGTCGGCGTCGACGCTGCCCCACAGGTTTTCGATGCCGGGAATGCCCGCGCGCGGGTGATTCAGCGGGGTGAGCCCCGGCGGCGGTTCCTGCGCGGCAACGCTGATGCCCTGCAGGTCGCCCTTGAAACGATAACGCTCGATCGGTTCGGCGCCGCTTGGCCGGTGGTCGCTGCCCGCTTCGCCGGACTCCGGTTTGCCGCGTTCGACCTCGATCACATAGTTCGACACCATGCCGCGGGGATTGAAGCGCAGCAGGTTGTTCAGCAGGGGCCGCGGCAGCGGCAGCGCGCGGCTGAATTCGGCGAGGATGCCCAGGTCGACGCGGTCGCCGCTGACGCTGACGAGTTGCCCATGCTGCAGCGAGGCGGTCCGGTAGCGGCCGTGCAGCGTGGTTAGCGCGAGGGTGCGGGTGAGCGGCGTGCCGTCGTCGAGCGGCGGTTGGCCGAGCTCGGCGCGCAAGTGGTTCAGTTGCAGCGTGTAGTCGCCCTGGTCGACTTCGAGACCCCACGAGAAATTGGCGATCGGCACCACCAGCTTGGGCTGGGTCGGGCGGACCCGCATCGAGACGTCCGTGCCGGCCAACTGCCCGCTCGCCGACTTCATGCGGCCGTCGGCGAAGTCAGCCCAGATCGCGTTGTCGATGCGGCCGGCGAACATCTCGATCGGGAAATTGATGTAGCGCGCGAGAGTCGGCAGATCGACGGGACCGGTCGACATATAGACCTGGCCGGCCCAGTTGACCGGCTTGCCGATCGCGGAGAGGCGGGCGTGTTTGAAATGCGTACGGAAGTCGATCGGCCCGTGCAGGACATGGCCGTCGGCGGGCGCCTGCAACGCGAGCCGGTGATCGTAGCCGTCGTTGAGAATCGCGATCCGGATGTCACGCAGGGCGAGTTCCGGCGCGTCATGCTGGGCATCGCGCCAGCGCAGCACGCCGCCGCGCACCACGATTGCCTGCTGGCGCAACAGCCAAGTGGACAGGGTGTCGTTGCCGCTGTGCCGGGTGGGCACCGGCACGCCCGCCACCGAGATCACGCCGTCGCTGCTGCGCGACACCAGCACGTCCGGTTGATCGACGATCAGGCTAGAAAGCGCGGGATGGAACTGCCAGAGCGACTTCCACGAGAGCGCGGCGGTGGCATGCGGAATGGTCAGCGCCGCTTTGCCTTCCGGGTCGCGGATGACGATATCGGTGACGTCGAGGCCCGGCTGAAAGCCGCTCCAATGCGGCGCCAGCTTGCCGATGGTGAACTGTGTGTGCAGTTTCTCGGAAACGATGGCTTCGATGCGCGGACGGAACGAGTCGACGCGCGGCAGCAGTACATAACGCAAACCGAGAAACAGACCCGCCGCGATAAAGTAGAAGGCGAGTGCGAGCGCCAGCACTACATGGGACGTCCGATGCAGCACCATGTGGGCGCTTCCGCTCGCGGGCCGGACCTGCCTGGTTTCGTGCGGGTCGGCGGATTCGTTTCGCTCGGACATGCTGCGGCGGGTGGGCGTATGGTAGTTTTGCGAATTAACGACGAAATGTAACACACGGGAAAGCGTCGGCGGACCTCCGGCAAACCCTTTCTCCATGCCGTCTCGCGACCTGCGCGAGGCCGCGGGACCCGTGTGCTGCGGCGAACTGAACAACGCTGATAAAGCAACGAGCGAGCCAGACCCTTGATGACTGACGCAACACTCCTGAGTTCCAGCTATTCACATTACGCGGCGCGTGCCGCGGCGGCCCGTCCGCAAATCGTGGCGCAGGTGGTGGCGCTCGCGTCCGCACCCCTCACGCGCGAACGGATCGACGCGCGCTTTGATGCGCTGTGTGCCGAGGCAGCCTGCGCGGGCGACGGTCCGTTGAGTGAGGATGCACTCAAACGGGCCCTGCGCCAATTGCGCACCGAGGTATTTTGCGCCGTGATGGAGCGTGACCTCGCGGGCGAGGCGGATGTCGCCGAAGTCACCGGCGCGATGACGGATCTGGCGGAGACGACGATCCAGCGTGCGCTCGCGGTCGTGTCCGCCGAGCTCGAAACGCTTTACGGCGAACCGCGCGGACCGCAGGGCGAGCGGCTCGCGCTCGGCGTGGTTGGGATGGGCAAGCTGGGCGGGCGTGAGCTGAATGTTTCGTCGGATATCGATCTGATCTTCATTTATGAAGAGGACGGTGAGACCGCGGGCGGTCAGCGTTCGCCGATCGCGACGCAGGACTTTTTTACGCGTCTGGGTAAGCGCCTGATCGGCGCATTGGCCGAGGTGACCGCCGACGGTTACGTGTTCCGCGTCGATATGCGCTTGCGGCCGAACGGCGATTCGGGGCCGCTCGTGTGCAGCCTCGGCATGCTCGAAGAGTATTTCTACGTGCAGGGCCGCGAGTGGGAGCGCTATGCGTGGATCAAGGGCCGGCTCGTGTCCGAAGGCGCGAGCGAGGCGGCACGGCGGTTGCAGAAGCAGCTCGACGCGATCGTCACGCCGTTCGTCTATCGGCGTTATCTCGACTTCGGTGTGATCAGCGCAATCCGTGCGCTGCATTTGCAGATTCGCCAGGAAGCACAGCGGCGTGCCTCGATGCGCCCTGACAAAGCCGACGACATCAAGCTGGGCCGCGGCGGCATCCGCGAAATCGAATTCAGCGCTCAGGTATTTCAGCTGATCCGCGGCGGCCAGGATGCCGGCTTCCGGGTGCGTCCGACGCTCGCTGTCTTGCGGCACGCGGCCACGCACGGGCTGCTCGATACCTCGGTCTGCGTGAAGCTTTCACAGGCGTACCGCTTCCTGCGCGAACTCGAGCACCGCCTGCAATACCGCAACGACGCGCAAACTCACGCGATGCCGGTCGATCCTGAGGAGCGCGTGGCGCTCGCGCAAGCAATGGGTTGCGACAACTATGCCGCGTTGATGCTCAAGCTCGACGCGCATCGCGAGTTCGTCGAGCAGCAGTTCGACCAGATTTTCGCCGACAAGGTGAGCGGCCGCGATGGCTGCGGCGCACCGGAAGACGGCGCGGCGGCGTGGGTCTGGAGCAGCGCGCTCGCCGACGACAGCGCTGAGGACGCGCTTCGCGCGCGCCTGATTGAACTGGGTGTGTCCGAGCCGGACGAGCTGCTGGCGCGCTTGCGGGCGATATGGCAGTCATCGCGTTACGCGGGGCTCGCCGAGCGTAGCCGGCAGCGCTTCGATATCGTCGCGCAGCGTGCGCTGGAAGCCGCGCGTACCCTTGAGCCGCTCGAACGGCGCGGCGATACGTTGGCGCGTTTCTTCGACCTGCTCGAAGCCGTGAGCCGGCGCGGCGCGTACCTCGCGCTGTTGACGGAATATCCGCAGGCGCTGCATCGGGTGCTGTCGGTGCTGGGTGGTTCGCGCTGGGCCGCCGGCTACCTGATCCGCCACCCGCAATTGCTCGACGAACTCCTCGACGACGAGGCGATGGACAGTCCGTTCGACTGGCCTGAATTCAAGCGCACGCTGCGCTTGCGTCTGGCCGCGGCGGATGGCATCGAGCAACAGATGGACCTGCTGCGCCACGCGCACCAGGCCGAGGTGTTCCGCATCCTGCTGATCGATCTGGCCGGCAGGCTGAGCGTCGAGCATGTGAGCGACCGCCTGTCAGAGCTTGCCGACGCCGTGCTCGACGTCACGCTCGAAGCTGTCTGGAACCAATTGGCCAAACGCCATCGCGAGGTGCCGAAGTTTGCGGTGATCGCGTACGGCAAGCTGGGCGGCAAGGAGCTCGGCTACGCATCCGACCTCGACGTCATCTTCCTCTACGACGATCCGGACGATGCTGCCGCCGACGTCTATGCCACCTACACCCGCCGCCTCATCACCTGGCTAACGACGGCGACCGGCGCTGGCACCTTGTTCGATGTCGACTTGAGGCTACGGCCAAACGGCGAGTCGGGCCTACTCGTCACCGATCTGGACGCGTTCCGCCGTTATCAACTGCGTGAAGGCGATGCCGCCAACACGGCGTGGGTGTGGGAGCATCAGGCATTGAGCCGCGCGCGCTACTGCGCGGGCGACGCCGAAATCGGCGCGAAATTCGAGCAGATTCGCGAACAGGTGCTGACCACGCCGCGCGAGGCCGAACCGCTCGCGAAGGAAATCGTCGAGATGCGCGAGCGCGTGGAGGCGGGGCATCCGAACCATACGGCGCTGTTCGACCTGAAGCACGATCGCGGCGGCATGGTCGATATCGAATTTACCGTGCAGTACTGGGTGCTGCTGCATGCGGCGAGCGATCCCGAACTGATCCGCAATACCGGCAATATCGCGCTGCTGCGTGAGGTGTCGCGCTTCGGCCTGATGAGCGAGGCGGAAGCGGAGACGGTCGGGGCGGCTTATCGGACCTACCGGAAGTTGCAGCACCAATTGCGGCTGGACGGGATGGAGAAGGCGCGGGTCGATCCGGCGCTGGTGGTGACCGAGCGTGAAGCGGTGCTGAGACTGTGGGAGCGGGTGTTTGGCTGAGGCTCCGCGATGATTTCCAACCCGCGTTCCTAGGCCGCCAGCATTTCCTTCGCGTGCTTGCGGGTGGTGGCGGTGATCTCCAGTCCGCCGAGCATCCGCGCGACTTCTTCGACGCGGCTCGCGCGGTCGAGCGAGGTCACGCTGCTCACCGTGCCGCCTTTGCCGTTGCCCGACTTCGCCACCTGGAAATGATGGTCGCCGCGCGCGGCGACTTGCGGCAAGTGGGTGACGCACAGCACCTGCCGAGCTTGACCCAGTTGATGCAGCAAGCGCCCAACCACTTCGGCGACGCCGCCGCCGATTCCCGTATCCACTTCGTCGAAGATCAGGGTTGGTGTCGGGCTCGCGGCGCTCGCAATGACCGCCAGAGCGAGACTGATCCGCGCCAGTTCCCCGCCTGAGGCAACCTTTGCGAGCGGCCGCAGCGGCACGCCGGCATGACCGGCGACACGGAATTCGACCTGTTCGAGCCCGTGCGCGCCACCTTCTGGCAACGGCACCAGCGCCACGTCGAAGCTGCCGCCTTTCATCGACAGTTCCTGCATGCCGGTGGTCACCGCTGCGCCCAGGGCCTTGCCGGCCTTGGCGCGCGCCTTCGACAGTTTTTTTGCTTCGGCGAGGAAGGCTTCTTTGGCTTTGGCTTCGGCCGCGTGCAGGCTGTCGAGATCGGCGGCGGCGTCGAGCGCGGCAAGTTGCGCGCGACGCGCTTCGTGTTCTTCCGGCAGCGTCTCGGGTTGCAGGCGGAATTTGCGTGCGGCCGAGTGCAGCGCGTCGAGACGCTTTTCGACCTGGGCGAGCCGGTCTGGATCCAGTTCGAGCTTCTGCGCGTAGTGGCTGAGCGAATAGGCGGCTTCCTGCAACTGGATTTCCGCCGGTTCCAGCGCCGCCAGCACATCGTTCAGCGCCGGGTCGATCTCGGCGAGGTCGCGCACTTTCGACACGATCGAGGCGAGATGCGTGATCATCGCCTCATCAGATTCGGACAGCGCGCCGAGCGCCCCTTGCACGCCGTCGATCAGATTGGCCGAGTGCGACAGGCGCCGGTGCTCGGTGTTGACCTCTTCCCATTCGCCCGGTTGCGGCGAAAGCTTGTCCAGTTCGGTGAGCTGCCAGGCGAGACGTTCGCGCTCCAGTTGCAGCTCGCGGTCGCGCGTTTTCGCGTGCTCGACAGCCTGAATCTTTTCGCGCCACGACCGCCATGTACGCGTGACGGTTGCCGCGGTTTCCGTGAGGCCAGCATGGGTGTCGAACAGTTCGCGTTGCGCGTCCGGACGCATCAGCAACTGGTGCGCATGCTGCCCGTGAATATCCACCAGCATCTCGCCGACTTCGCGCAATTGCGCGAGCGTCGCTGCCGTGCCATTGATGAACGCGCGCGAGCGGCCGTTCGCGTCCACCACGCGACGCAGCATGACGGTGCCGCCGTGATGACCGTCGTCGGAGGTCGTGCCGAGCGCCTGCTCGTCGAGCCATTGCTCGACTTGCGCATGCGTCTCGAACTCCGCGGTGATGTCGGCACGGCTCTCGCCGGTGCGCACCACGTTCGCATCGGCGCGGGCGCCGAGCGCAAGGGCCAGTGCGTCGATCAGGATCGACTTGCCGGCGCCTGTTTCGCCTGAGAAAACGGTAAAGCCGCTGTCGAATTCGAGGTCGAGCGCGGCGACGATGACGAAGTCGCGTATCGAGAGGTGGCGAAGCATGGAGGTCGTCTGGTGAGCTTGAGATTCAGGGTTCGGCAGCGGCGGCGTTCGTGTTCCGGCGGCCCGGCATTCCGGCTTTCCGGCGTTTCGGGCCGTTCAGGGCTTGGTATCTTCTTCGTGCGACGGGTATTCGTTCCAGTGCAGCTTCTTGCGCAGCGTCGCGAAATGGCTGTAGCCGACCGGATGCAGCATCGGCACCGTATGGCGCGAGCGGCGCACTTCGATCGTGTCGCCCAATTCCAGTGAAGTGAACGACTGCATGTCGAAATTGACGTTCACTTCGCGGCCCGAGACGATCTGGATGCTCACCTTCGAGTCGTCCGGCAGCACGATTGGCCGGTTCGACAACGCATGCGGCGCAATCGGCACCAGCACGATGCCTTGTAATTGCGGATGCAGGATCGGCCCCTGCGAGGACAGCGCGTAGGCGGTCGAACCCGTTGGCGTGGCGACGATCAGGCCGTCCGAGCGCTGGTTGTACATGAAGCGCCCGTCCACCGAGACATGCAGTTCCGCCATCCCCGAGAAACCGCTGCGGTTGACCACCACGTCGTTGAAGGCAAGTGCGTGATAGATCGGGGCGCCGTCGCGCATGATGCGCGCTTCGAGCAGCATGCGCTCTTCGCGCTCGAAGTTGCCTGAGAGCATTTGCGGCACGATCTCGCGCATGTCGGAGATCGGAATGTCGGTAATGAAGCCAAGCCGGCCGTGGTTGATGCCGATCAGCGGCGTGCGGTAGGGCGCGAGCTGGCGCCCAATGCCTAGCATCGTGCCGTCGCCGCCTAGCACCACGGCAACGTCGGCGCGCGCGCCGATCTCGGCGGGACGCAGCGCCGGATAGTCGGTTACGCCAATTTCGGCGGCGGTGTCGGCTTCGAATACGACCTCGAAGCCGCGCCTCGCGATGCACGAGGCGAGCTCGGTCAGCGGCTCGCCGATGCCCGGCGTATTGTTGCGCCCGACGAGCGCGACGGTCTTGAACTGGCTGGTCACTTGCATGCCGGCATTACACCATAGGTAGGGCCTGAAAAGAACCGCAGACAGACCCGGTAGCGAGCCTGCGCAAGCGCGCTGCCGGCGCATTGGGCGATTATCGTTAGAATGGTGAAACCTTGATGACATGCGCCGTCCCGCCAACCGGCGGCGCGATAGTCAGGGGTTGGCGCCGTTAGCGCTCGCTGTAGCCGCGTCATTGAGCTAAAATTTTCCGTCATGCTAGATCCCCGCGCACAAACCCTCCTCAAAACGCTGATCGAGCGCTACATCGCCGAAGGTCAGCCGGTCGGCTCGCGCACGTTGTCACGCTATTCCGGCCTCGAACTGAGCCCGGCCACGATCCGCAACGTGATGTCCGATCTCGAGGACCTGGGGCTCGTAATCAGTCCACATACGTCGGCGGGCCGGATTCCGACGCCGCGCGGTTACCGGCTGTTCGTCGATACCATGCTGACGGTGGAATCCGCCGCGGACGAAGAAGCGGTGATGCGTATCGTCAAGACTACGCTGCAGGCGGGCGAGCCGCAGAAAGTCGTCGCCGCGGCGGCCAGCGTGCTGTCCAATCTGTCGCAGTTCGCCGGTGTGGTGCTCACGCCGCGCCGCAGCCACGTGTTCAAGCAGATCGAATTCATGCGCCTGTCGGACAAGCGCATCCTGCTGATCATCGTGACGCCCGAGGGCGACGTGCAGAACCGCATTATGGCCACCCAGCGCGACTTTTCGCCTTCGCAACTGGTGGAAGCCTCCAATTACATCAATGCGCACTTCGCGGGCCTCTCGTTCGACGACGTGCGCCGCCGCCTGCGCGAAGAAATCGACGAATTGCGCGGCGACATGACCACGCTGATGCACGCCGCGGTCACGGCCAGCACGGATGAAACCGACACCGGCGAACACGTGTTGATTTCCGGCGAGCGCAACCTGCTCGAAGTCGCCGACCTTTCGTCGGACATGGCGCGCCTGCGCAAGCTGTTCGATGTGTTCGACCAAAAGACCAGTCTCCTTCAGTTGCTCGACGTGTCGAGTCACGCCGCGGGCGTGCAGATTTTCATTGGCGGCGAGTCGAATCTCGTGCCGATCGAGGAAATGAGCGTCGTCACCGCACCTTATGAGGTGAACGGCAAGATTGTCGGCACGCTCGGCGTGATCGGGCCGACCCGCATGGCCTACAACCGAGTGATTCCAATCGTGGACATCACCGCGCGGTTGCTTTCGCTGACGCTTAGTCAACAGTAACCTGCGGTCACCGTGGCTGCCGCACACCTCATGCTGCAAATGATGCGCGACAGCGCGCGGCTTGCCAATTGGCCGAATGGCCAGGGGTCCCTGGCGGACCTCGCAATGGACCGCGCCGCTATAATGAATTCCACCTGAACCGACTCTCCGCCCAAAGCGGTTATCCCTGCTGCCTATGCGCTTCGACCTCGAGCGGCCATCACAGAACGCCACGTCACACCGTGTCGCCGTGTTGCTGATCAATCTCGGCACGCCCGACGCGCCGACACCGCGTGCGGTCCGGCGCTATCTTGCGCAGTTCCTGTCCGATCCGCGTGTGGTCGAAATTCCGGCGCTGCTCTGGCAGGTGATCCTGCGCGTGTTGATTTTGCCGTTCCGCAGCCCCGCGTCAGCAAAGAAGTACGCGGCCGTGTGGATGCCGGAAGGCTCGCCGCTGCGTGTCTTCACGGAGAAGCAGGTGGAGGGTTTGCGCCATCTGCTGCAATTGAACGATTACACGGTGCTGGTCGACTACGCGATGCGCTATGGCACGCCCGGCATTCCGGCCATGCTGAACCAGCTCAAGCTGGCAGGCGCCGAGCGCGTTCTGCTGATGCCCATGTATCCGCAATACTCGTCGTCGACCACGGCCACGGCGTTCGACGACGCCTTTTCGGCCCTCAAGCGCATGCGCAATCAGCCGGAAATCCGCACGGTGCGGCAGTACGCCGATCATCCGGCTTATATCGCCGCGCTCGCCGCTCAGGTGCATCACTATTGGCATCAGCACGGCCGGCCGGATTTCGCGGCAGGCGACAAGCTGGTGCTGAGTTTTCACGGCGTGCCAAAGCGCACGATGGATCTCGGCGATCCGTACCACGAGCAATGCCAGCAGACCGGCGCGTTGTTGACGCAGGCGCTGGGATTGACGCAGGTGGAATGCCGCGTCACGTTTCAGTCGCGCTTCGGCAAGGCTGAGTGGCTGCAGCCGTACACCGCCCCCACGCTGAAGGAATTGGGCTCGGCGGGCGTGCGGCGTGCCGACGTGTTCTGTCCGGGTTTTACCGCCGACTGCCTTGAAACGATTGAAGAAATCGGCATGGAGGTGCGCGACGAGTTCCTGCAGGCGGGCGGCAAGGAATTCCATCGAATTCCCTGCCTGAACGCCTCGCAGCCGTGGATCGCCGCGCTCGGCGAAATCGTCGCGCAGAATCTGCAGGGCTGGCCCGTTCAAGCGGTGCCGGTGCCGCACACGACCGGGGCTTAAGCAGGCTCATGAATTACAGGATCTCAACCGAACCGGGCGCGAAGCTGCGCATCGACAAATGGCTTTGGGCGGCGCGCTTCTTCAAGACCCGCTCGCTCGCGGCGGATGCCGTCGAAAAAGCGCACGTGCGCATCGGCGGCGCGAGTGTCAAACCGGCCAAGGATGTGCGCGTAGGCGACCTGGTCGAGATAGAAATCGAGCGGATTGTCTGGCAGGTGGAAGTGCTGGGCGTATGCGACGTGCGCGGCCCGGCCAGCGTCGCGCAGACGCTTTATGCGGAAACCGAAGAGAGCAAGGTGAAGCGGCAGGTCGAGCAGGAGCGGCGCAAGACATACCGCGAACCGGCCGCCGCTTTGCACGGCAGGCCGACCAAGCGCGACCGGCGCACTATCGACAAACTTTCAGGTGGGGATTGAACAGTTGTTCCATCGTCGCGTGCACACCGCCGTACTCGGTGGTGTGATCGTTGACGGCCCCGGACATGCAGATGGTCGTGGTGCCCGCGATCAGTACCAATGCGACCACCGATATTGCAAAGGTCAGTTTCACGGTACTCCCCTTGGGAAGATTCGAGACGGAAACAGGCGAATCAGGTGGTAATTGAAAATTATCGGTAAGGCTTACGTTAGATTAGGGTTAACGTGTCTTTTCCGACGCTTTAATGGAGCATAGGCCACTTGTTGGGCGCACTCAATCTCAATCTGATTGCGACGCAATAATGGTTGTAACCGGGCATTTCTGCCGCAGGTCCGCGGTGTGAAAAGTTCCGGGAGATGCGCTTGAATTGGGTCTTTCCGGCCCCATCTGCCGTTTCGATACGCGCTCACGCACCAAGTTGTCTGTCGCAATTTTGCAACGCACAAATTGCGACAGCTTTTGACGCGTTGCCGCCACCACTAGCTTTAACCTTTTAACGACTGTCAGCGACATGGAAAACACGCAAGAGAACCCGACGAGCCAGAATCCCACGCCCGCCGACGAAACCGCGCGCCAGGCCGCCGAGGCTGCAGCACCCCAGCAGGACGCGGCTGCAAATGCTGCGCCTGAAGCGCCGGCAACCGGCGCGGAAGCCGCATTGGCCGAAGCAGAGGCGAAGCTCGCCGAGCTGCAGGAAAGCTTCCTGCGGGCGAAGGCGGAGACTGAGAACGTGCGCCGCCGCGCCCAGGAAGATGTCGCCAAGGCCCACAAGTTCGCGATCGAAAGCTTCGCTGAGCATTTGCTGCCGGTGGTCGACAGCCTCGAAGCGGCTGTTGCACACTCGTCCGACGACCTGCAAAAGGTCCGCGAAGGCGTCGAACTTACGCTGCGCCAGCTCTCCGGCGCGCTGGAGAAGGGCCGCGTCGTTGCCCTGAACCCGGTTGGCGAGAAGTTCGACCCGCACCGTCATCAGGCTATTTCGATGGTGCCGGCCGATCAGGAACCGAACACCGTCGTTGCTGTGCTGCAAAAGGGCTTCGTGATCGCCGACCGCGTGCTGCGTCCGGCCCTAGTGACTGTCGCGGCGCCGAAGTAAGCAAGCATCTGAGGCCGCCGCACGAGCTGCCTCGGACGCCGCATCAGGGACCTGGTTATCAGCCGGTCCGCCCGACAGGCACCGTGATGGCCAACATTCCCGTTGACGCCACTGCGTTCATGCTTCACGGCGTGCCCACATGGTTCTTCTTTTACCGAGGCAGCCAGCTGGCACGGCCTGGGGCAGTTCGAGGCGGCGGTCGCGGTCGCGCGGGACAAGATCTGTGCGGGCAATGTGGTCGGCAGTACGCAAATGGTGAAAAAAGCGGCAAAAGTTCGACCGATTGAAAAAAATTAAAGACCGCATCGTAAAAGAGGTCTTGAAAACGATGCGGACGCACTTATGTTGAGTGCAGGTAGGAATTCAGAGCGGATCGCCGTACCGCCAGATGGGCAAAAACGGCGATTCCCGCAGCGATCAAAGTCAGGAGATTAGTAAAAATGGGCAAAATCATCGGTATCGACCTCGGCACGACCAACTCGTGCGTGGCGATCATGGAAGGCAATTCGGTCAAGGTGATCGAGAACTCGGAAGGCGCGCGCACCACGCCGTCGATCATCGCTTACATGGAAGACGGCGAGATTCTCGTCGGCGCGCCTGCGAAGCGTCAGTCGGTCACGAACCCGAAGAACACGCTGTACGCGGTCAAGCGCCTGATTGGCCGCCGCTTCGAAGAAAAGGAAGTGCAGAAAGACATCGCTCTGATGCCGTACAAGATCATGAAAGCCGATAACGGCGACGCATGGATCGAAGTGCGCGACCAGAAGCTCGCACCGCCGCAAATCTCCGCGGAAACGCTGCGCAAGATGAAGAAGACCGCTGAAGATTACCTCGGCGAGCCGGTCACCGAAGCCGTGATTACGGTTCCCGCGTACTTCAACGACAGCCAGCGTCAGGCTACCAAAGACGCAGGCCGCATCGCCGGTCTGGAGGTGAAGCGGATCATCAACGAACCGACCGCAGCCGCTCTGGCATTCGGTCTGGACAAGGCCGAAAAGGGCGACCGCAAGATCGCGGTGTATGACCTTGGCGGCGGTACGTTCGACGTATCGATCATCGAAATCGCTGACGTTGACGGCGAAATGCAGTTCGAAGTGCTGTCCACGAACGGCGACACGTTCCTCGGCGGTGAAGACTTCGACCAACGCATCATCGATTACATCATCGGCGAGTTCAAGAAGGAACAGGGCGTCGACCTGTCGAAAGACGTGCTCGCGCTGCAACGCCTGAAGGAATCGGCGGAAAAGGCGAAGATCGAACTGTCGTCGAGCCAGCAGACCGAAATCAACCTGCCGTACATCACGGCCGACGCGTCGGGTCCGAAGCACTTGAACCTGAAAATTACGCGCGCCAAGCTCGAAGCACTGGTTGAAGAACTGATCGAACGCACCATCGAACCGTGCCGCACGGCGATCAAGGACGCAGGCGTGAAGGTTGGCGAGATCGACGACGTGATTCTGGTCGGCGGCATGACGCGTATGCCCAAGGTGCAGGACAAGGTCAAGGAGTTCTTCGGCAAGGAACCGCGCCGTGACGTGAACCCGGACGAAGCCGTGGCCGTTGGCGCCGCGATTCAAGGCCAGGTTCTGTCGGGCGACCGCACGGACGTTCTGCTGCTCGACGTGACCCCGTTGTCGCTCGGCATCGAAACGCTCGGCGGCGTGATGACGAAGATGATCAACAAGAACACCACGATCCCGACCAAGCACGCACAGGTCTACTCGACGGCTGACGACAATCAGGGCGCCGTGACGATCAAGGTGTTCCAGGGCGAACGCGAAATGGCAGCGGGCAACAAGCTGCTGGGCGAGTTCAACCTTGAAGGCATTCCGCCGGCACCGCGCGGCACGCCGCAGATCGAAGTGAGCTTCGACATCGACGCGAACGGCATTCTGCACGTCGGCGCGAAAGACAAGGCGACCGGCAAGGAAAACCGCATCACGATCAAGGCGAACTCGGGTCTGTCCGAAGCCGAAATCGAGAAGATGGTGAAGGACGCCGAAGCGAACGCGGAAGAAGATCACAAGCTGCGTGAGCTGGCCGATGCCCGCAACCAGGGCGACGCGCTGGTCCACAGCACGAAGAAGGCGCTCACCGAATACGGCGACAAGCTGGACGCCACGGAGAAGGAAGCGATCGAAACCGCGCTGAAGGACCTCGAAGAAACGCTGAAGAGCGGTTCGAGCGACAAGGCCGCGATCGAAGCCAAGATCGAAGTGGTGGCTACGGCCTCGCAGAAGATGGGCGAGAAGATGTACGCCGACATGCAGGCTGCACAAGGTGCCGAAGCTGCGGCAGCGGGCGCGGCAGGTGCAGGCGCATCGGCGGGTGGCGCGAGCCATCAGCAGCAGGACGACGTGGTCGACGCCGAGTTCAAGGAAGTGAAGAAAGACTAAAGCCGGGTCGCAATCTGACCGTAAAGCCGCACACAGCGATGTGTGCGGCCTGGCTGCAAAACGGTTTGCTCCCGTCCGGGTGCATGAACCTGCAAAGCGGTTATCGCGCCTGGTGAGCCTTTTTGGGCTCTCCGGGCACATTTGTTTTATGGAGGGCGTTGTTTTGAGTCGCGTGAAAGCGGCGGGAAACAGCGGCCGCACGAGTCGCAAGACTCCAGCATTCAAGAGGAGCCACCGCGTCGCATTGCGCGAGTGGCGTTGAACCGATATGGCGAAACGGGATTACTACGAGGTTCTGGGCGTCGCAAAGAACGCGAGCGACGACGAAATCAAGAAGGCTTATCGCAAGCTTGCGATGAAGCACCACCCCGACCGCAATCCCGGCAACAAGGATGCGGAAGAGCATTTCAAAGAGGGGAAGGAAGCCTATGAAATGCTGTCGGACTCGCAAAAGCGTGCCGCGTACGATCAGTACGGCCACGCGGGCGTCGACCCGAACATGGGCGGAGCCGGTGCGCAAGGCTTCGGCGGTTTTGCCGATGCATTCGGCGATATTTTCGGCGACATCTTCGGCCAGGCGGCCGGCGGCGCCGCACGCGGCGGTGGCGGCCGCGCAGGCCCGCAGGTGTATCGCGGCGCCGATCTGCGCTACAGCATGGAAATCACGCTGGAACAGGCCGCGCACGGCTACGACACGCAGATTCGCGTGCCGAGCTGGGTGTCGTGCGAAATCTGTCACGGCTCGGGCGCGAAGCCCGGCACCAAGCCGGAAACCTGTCCGACCTGTAGCGGCTCGGGTTCGGTGCGGATGTCGCAGGGCTTTTTCAGCATCCAGCAGACCTGCCCGAAGTGCCATGGCACGGGCACTTATATCCCTGAGCCGTGCGGCCATTGCCACGGCGCGGGCAAGGTGAAGGAAACCAAGACGCTGGAAGTGAAGATCCCGGCAGGTATCGACGACGGCATGCGCATCCGCTCGGCCGGCAACGGTGAGCCGGGTATCAACGGCGGTCCATCGGGCGATCTGTACGTCGAGATTCACATCAAGCAGCACTCGGTATTCGAGCGCGACGGCGACGACCTGCATTGCCAGATGCCGATTCCGTTTACCACGGCGGCGCTCGGCGGCGAAATCGAAGTGCCGACCCTCGCGGGCCGCGCGAGCTTCACGGTGCCGGAAGGCACGCAGTCGGGCAAGACGTTCCGTTTGCGTGGCAAGGGGATCAAGGGTCTGCGCTCGAGCATTGCCGGCGATCTTTACGTGCACGTGCAAGTCGAAACGCCGGTCAAGCTCACGGAGCCGCAGCGCGAGTTGCTTCAGCAATTCGAGAAGGCACTCGTGGAAGGCGGCGCACGGCATAGCCCGCAGAGCAAGAGCTGGTTCGATCGGGTAAAGAGCTTCTTCGATTAATAGCGGTTTGATGTGGCGGTAAGCATGACGGCAGATGAGCGCGATGCAGTATTCGCGTTGCTCGACGATTGCGACGCGACGGCGGCGCGCCGTTCGAGTCGTCTGTACATGGGTTTTGTGCATGAGCGGGTTTGCGCGGACGCCGCGCAACTCGAAGTCGTGTGCGAGACCGTGGCCGCGGATACGCGGCGTGGTTTGCATGCCGTCGTGCTCGCCGACTATGAGTTTGGCCGGCATCTTCTGGACGGCTGCCTTTCTCACCAGGCATTGAAAGAAACGCAGCGTGGCGATGCTACGCTGCGTTTTTTATTGTTCGAACGTTGCGAGAAGCTGTCGCGCGACGAGGTCGACGCGTGGCTCATGGCGCGCGACGGCGGGACGGCAGAGGCGTCGGTAGCGGGTACCGCAAACGTGCGCGCGAGCGTCGATCCAAAGCAATTCAACGAAGCGATCGATGCGATCCATGCCGCCCTGCGCGCGGGCGATTCTTATCAGGTCAACTACACGTATCGGCTTGGTTTCGATGTATTCGGCTCGCCGACCGCGCTTTATCGGCGGCTGCGAGTGCGTCAGCCGGTTCCATACGGCGCGTTGATCGCGTTGCCGGGCGACGAGTGGGTGCTGTCGTGCTCGCCGGAGCTGTTCATCGAGAAGGAAGGGGCGCTGCTGCGCGCCCGTCCGATGAAAGGCACGGCGCCGCGGTCGGAAGATCCTGACGCGGATCGCGGCGCCGCCGATTTCCTCGCGAATGACCCGAAGAATCGCGCCGAAAACGTGATGATCGTCGACCTGTTGCGCAACGACCTGTCGCGCGTGGCGCAGACAGGCTCGGTCAGTGTGCCGGCGCTGTTTTCGGTCGAGCCGTATGCGTCGGTCTGGCAGATGACGTCGACGGTGCATGCGACGTTGCGCGCCGGCACGTCTTTCGCCACGATCATGCGTGCGCTGTTTCCATGCGGCTCGATCACCGGTGCGCCGAAGCATCGCACGATGCAGTTGATCGAGGAATTGGAAAGCACGCCGCGGGGTCTTTACACAGGCGCGATCGGTTGGCTCGATGCCACCACAAGCGAAGACGCCTGCGGCAACTTCTGCCTATCTGTCGCGATCCGCACGTTGACCTTAACCCCGACCGCACAACCAGGCGAACTGCAAGGCAAGATGGGGGTCGGCGCAGGCATCGTGCTCGACAGCCTCGCCGCCGACGAATATGCGGAGTGCCAATTGAAGGCCAGCTTTCTGACCGGCGCCGAGCCGGGTTTCGAGCTCTTCGAAACGATGTATGCGATGCGGGAAGAGGGCGTGCGGAATCTGTCGCGTCATCTCGCACGACTCTCCGCGAGCGCCGCGACGCTGGGTTTCAAACTCGACGATGAAAACGAAATTCGCGCGCAAATTGCAGAAAGATGTGCGGCGTTGCCAACGCAAATCCCGCACCGTGTGCGCCTCGCGTTGAGCAAAAACGGCGCGGCACAAATAACGGCGGCAGTGCTGACGCCGCTGGCCGACTCGACGGTCGGCGTGCTGCTTGGGCCGGATCACGATTTCCCCACGACGGACGCCAACGATCCGCTGTTGCGCCACAAAACCACGCGCCGCGCCGAATACGATCGCGGTTGGCGCGAAGCCGAAGCGAAAGGCGCATTCGACACGCTGTTCTTCAACGAGCGCGGCGAGTTGACCGAAGGCGGCCGGTCGAACGTGTTTGTGAAGCTGGCGGGACGGTGGTGGACGCCGCCATTAGAGTCGGGCGTGCTGCCCGGGATCATGCGAGGTGTGTTGCTGGAGGATACCGGCCTTCGCGCTGCTGAACGCGTGCTAACTCGAGTCGATGTGCAGAATGCCGAAGCACTTCTGGTGTGCAACGCACTGCGAGGCGCGGTAAAGGCGCGAGTGCTGGGCTAAGGTGGGAGGGGCGAGGCTTGAGGTAGCCGTGCTACCGGCTTTGGGTGACGCATGCCGCCACAGCGGCTCAACTGTGGCGAGCGTGCAGCAAGCGGGCCATCCATCCGGACAAGCGGGCGTGCCAAGTGGATTCCCGCAAGTCATGCGGTGCGGTGGCGTGATTGCGGATTTCCGCTACATCGATCAGGCAAAAGGGGCTCATGGTCATCTCTCTTCGGCTTGCGGCAGCGCCGCGTTAACAAGGTAGACGAAGATAGACGATCAGGTTTTCAGGCGATATCGGACGGGTCCCAAATAGGACAAAACAGGACCAAACGGGACAACACATCAATCGGGCGCAATTACGCCCGATTGATGTAATCCGCTAACAGACCGCGTAATTAGAACGTATGCTCCGGCCCCGGGAACGAGCCGTCCTTCACAGCACGCACATACGCTTCCACGGCAGCCTGAATGTTCGGCTGCCCCTGCATGAAATCTTTCACAAAGCGCGGCCGCTTGCCTGGGAAAATTCCCAGCATGTCGTGTAGCACCAGCACCTGACCCGAGCAATCCAGACCCGCGCCGATGCCGATAGTCGGAATCCGCAATTGCTTCGTGACTTCACTGCCGAGCAGCGTGGGAATCGCTTCTATCACGATCAGTTGGGCGCCTGCATTCTGCACGGCGAGCGCGTCGCGCAGCACCTGGCTCGCGCCGGCATCGGTCTTGCCCTGCACCTTGAAACCACCGAACGCATGCACCGATTGCGGCGTCAGGCCGACGTGCGCGCACACCGGAATCGACCGTTCGACCAGAAAGCGCACCGTGTCCGCGAGCCACTCACCGCCTTCGAGTTTCACCATTTGCGCGCCGGCACGCATGAGTTCCACGGAGCTTCTGAAGGCGTCTTCCGGCGTGCCGTACGTGCCGAACGGCAGGTCGGCGACCACCAGCGCCGAGGGCCGCGCTCGCGCGACGCTCGCCGTGTGATACGCGATGTCGGTAAGCGTGACTGGCAGCGTGGTTGCCTGGCCTTGCAGCACATTGCCGAGCGAGTCGCCGATCAACAGCACGTCGACGCCCGAGCGATCCAGCAGCGCGGCGAAGCTCGCGTCGTAACAGGTCAGCATGGCGATCTTTTCGCCAGCGTCGCGCATCGCCTGCAGTTTCGGGACGGTGATGGCGTTCCGGCTCGCTTCCTGCAAATAGGTCATGGGGAAATCCGTTGGAAAGAAGAGCGGCGCGTCGCTTAAAGCGACGTGCCTTTGACAAAGAATTCCTTGCGGCCGCGCATGGTTTCGATGCGTTCGGCGAGTAGCGCAAGGTCCGCGTCCGAGTCGAGCGGATTCAGATGTTCAGCGTTGACCGTCAGCACGGGTGCGCTGTCGTAGTGATAGAAAAACTCGTTGTAGGCGTCGCAGAGCGCGTGCAGATACGCATCGGAAATCTGCAGTTCCATTGGCACCGCGCGTTTCTGGATACGCGCGAACAGCACTTCGGGACTGGCTTGCAGGTAGACCACGAAATCCGGCGCAGGTGCGCTCACGCCGATTCGCGCGGCGAGGGCGCGATAAAGCTGCCACTCGTCTTCCTGCAGTGTCAGACGCGCGAAGATGTCGTTCTTCTGCGTCATGAAATCGGCAATCAGCGGTGTGCCCGCCACATGCGCGGCTGCCACGTTCTGGGCCTGCTGCGCGCGCTGCAAGGCGAAGTGCAATTGCGTGGGCAGCGCATAACGCGTGGTGTCGCGATAAAAGCGTTCGAGAAAGGGATTGTCCTGCGGCCGCTCGAACAGTTCCTGCATCGACCAACGCTGGGCGAGCCGCCGTGCCAGTGAGGTCTTGCCGACGCCGATTGGCCCTTCGATCGCGAGATAGCCGAAGGGCGGCCGCAGTTGCGGCGCGGTGACGGTGAGTGGCGGCGAATTCATTCGCAACGACCCTTGTCCCTGGCAGGGGCGTCGGCGGTCAATGCATTGAGCATCGGACACTGGCACGGCCCCTTCACCTTTTCGATGCGTTGATCGTGCACGCCACCAAGCAGCGCCTCCGCACGGCCGTGTTGCGGGATGATCAGCGTTGGGTCGATCTCGACGAGCGGCACGAGTGCAAAGGCGCGTTCGATCAAACGCGGATGCGGCACGATCAGATCGGCTTCGTCGATCGATTGATCGCCGTACAGCAGGATGTCCAGATCGAGCGTGCGCGGGGCGTTGCGAAACGGCCGTTCACGACCGAACTGATGCTCGATTTTGTGGCATAGCGCTAGCAGATGCCGCACGGGGAGCGTCGTTTCGACCTTCACGACACAGTTGAAATAGTCGTCACCGCCCGCGTCGATCGGGGCAGTGCGATACAGGCTCGACTTGGCGAGCACGGAGATGGTGTGCTGTTGTGCCAGGCACACCACCGCGTCTTTCAGGGTCTGGCGCGCGTCCCCGAGATTCGCGCCGAGGCCGAGATAGGCAACCGTCATGGCATAACTTCCTGCAACTATCGTTCGACGGCAACTGCCAACGCTGTGTCAGTCTTCGTGCGGGCCGTCATGGCCCGCGTCGTTGGCTGTGCGTTCGGCTTGCGTGCCGCCCTCCATTCCGTCGCCCGGTTTGCGGCTCCTCGCGCCACTGCTGCGCCGCCGTCGTTTTCTGGGGCTTCGGTCCTTCCCGCCTTGCGTGAGCAAAGTCTCCCGCGCAGCGACGTCTCCTTCGATGAACTCCGTCCACCACGCACCGACCGACTCATCGAGTTCGCCCGATTCGCAGCGCAACAGGAGGAAATCATACCCCGCTCTAAATCTTTGGTGTTCCAGCAGCTTCAGCGCGCTTCTTCCAGAGCGTTTCTCGAGGCGCAGTTGCAGCCCCCAGATCTCGCGCATATCCGACGAAAAGCGCTTGTGGATCGCGAGTTTCTCGGTTTGCATGTCGAGGACTTCGTCCATCGCGCGATGCAGCGCCGGCACCGGATATTCGCCGTTCGCTTCAAATTGTTGCCAGCGTGTCTGCACGTCGTGCCACAGCAGCGTGGCAAACAGGAAACCCGGCGAAACGGGCTTGCCGGCACGCACGCGGGCGTCCGTATTGGTCAGCGCGAGCGTAATGAATTTCTCGCCGATCGGCTGTTCCAGCACCACGTCGAGCAGCGGCAGCAGACCGTGATGCAGGCCTTCCTGGCGCAGACGTTTCAAACAGGCAAGCGCGTGGCCCGACAGCATCAGCTTGAGCATCTCGTCGAACAGACGCGCGGCCGGCACGTTGTTGATCAGATCGGCCATTTTGGCGATCGGCGCGCGGGTCGTGTCTTCGATCTCGAACTCGAGCTTGGCGGCAAAACGCACCACGCGCAGCATGCGCACCGGATCCTCGCGATAACGCGTGGCCGGGTCGCCGATCATGCGTAACAGATGCGCGCGCATGTCGGCCATGCCGTTGTGATAGTCCAGCACGGTTTGCGTGGCCGGATCGTAGTACATCGCGTTGATCGTGAAATCGCGGCGCGTGGCGTCTTCGTGCTGCTCGCCCCAGACGTTGTCGCGCAGCACGCGGCCGCTGGCGTCTACCGCATGCGTGCGGCGGTCGAGTTCGTCGCGCTTCAGGCGGCGCGGCGGCGCCGCGTCGGCTGCGGGAGGATCGACCAGTGCGCGGAACGTCGAGGTTTCGATGATTTCCTGGCCGAACTGCACGTGCACGATCTGGAACCGACGGCCGATGATGCGCGCGCGGCGGAACAGCTTCTGCACCTGTTCGGGCGTGGCGTCGGTCGCGACGTCGAAGTCTTTCGGCTTGATGCCGAGCAGCAGATCGCGCACCGCACCGCCGACGATAAACGCGCGATGCCCCGCTTCCTGCAGACCCTCGGTGACGCGAATCGCGTTCCTCGAGATCAGCGACTGATCGATGCCATGCACGTCGTGCGGAATGATGACCGGCACGTCGGGGTCCCGCACGGTTTTGGCGGCAGGGCGCGCCGGTTTGCGGCGCGCTTTGGTGGCGCTGGACGCGTTGCGTGCCGGCGCCTCGCCGGCTTCGTCTGCTTCGGCTTCGGCGGGCGGGGTGTCGTCAGCGGGCGCCGGGTCCTGGCCGAATAGCTTGCGGATAAGTTTTTTGATCACGAGGGTTGAAAGAGTTCGAGGATGCGCCAGCCTTTGGCCTGCGCATGGGCGCGCAATGTGTCGTCGGGATTGGTCGCGATCGGATCGGTGACCTTTTCGAGCAGCGGGATGTCGTTGTGCGAGTCGCTATAGAAATAGCTGTGCTCGAAGTCGCTCCAGGTTTTGCCGAGGGATGCGAGCCACGCCTCGGTACGGACGATCTTGCCTTCCTTGTAGCTCGGCGTGCCGGTGGGGCGGCCGGTGTACGGCGAATGCGGCTGGCCGTCGACGGTTTCCGCTTCGCAGGCAATCAGCGCGTCGACGCCGAACGCTTGCGCGATCGGACGGGTGATGAATTCGTTGGTCGCGGTGACCACGCAGCAGAGATCACCGGCTTCACGATGCTCCCTGACCAGCTCCAGCGCGACCGGAAAGATCGCCGGCTTGATCACTTCATGCATGTACTGCGCGTGAAGCTCGGCAAGCTGCGCGCGCGTGTATTTCGCGAGCGGCGTGAGCATGGCGATCAGATAAGCGTGAATGTCGAGCTTGCCGGCCTTGTAGTCGGCGAAAAAGCGGTCGTTTTCACGAGCGAAGTTTTCGGCGTCGACCATGCCTTGTTTCACCATGAAGCGGCCCCATTCGTGGTCGCTGTCAGTGGGAATGAGGGTGTGGTCGAGGTCGAAGAGTGCGAGGTTAGCCATGGGGGCCTATTTTACTTGAAGCGGCGGCGGGGGACGCGGATGAGGCCGATGAAGGGGGCGCGGCTCGCCGATCGTCGGCGTCGGGCGAGGCCAGCATGGTGCGCAGGAGCGGCAGCGTAACCGCGCGTTTCTGTTCGAGCGAGAAGCGGTCGAGCGCGTCGAGCAAGGCCATCAGGCTCGGCATATCGCGCCGAAAATGCGTGAGCAGGTAGGCGGGGACGTCGTCGGCGAGCATGATGCCGCGCTCGCGCGCCGCGTGTTTCAGCACGGCGGCCTTGCCTTCGTCCGGCAGCGGCGCGAGATGAAACACCAGGCCCCAGCCGAGACGGGTGCGCAGATCTTCGCGCACCGTCATTCCGATCGGTGGCGCATTGCCCGCGGCGACGAGCGCGCTGGTGGGATGCGCGCGCACCTCGTTGAACAGGTTGAACACGGCAATCTGCTGCGCCGCGGACAGACCGTCGCAATCGTCGACCGCATACAGCGCGACGCGCGGGTCGAACGTGAAAGCGGCGAGGCTGCTCTGCGGACCGGCAAAACGTGCATGACCCGGCGGCGCTTCGTGGACCAGCGCCTGCAGCAGATGCGTGCGGCCGCTGCCGGCTTCGCCCCAGACATAGAAGGTGCGATCGGCCACTGGCCCGGCCGCGAGCGCGTTGTCGAGCTCGCGCAGCCGCGTGACCAGCTCGGCGTTGGCGCCGGCGAAGAAATTGTCGAATGTCGATGGCGGCGGGGTGCCGAGATCGAGCGTCAGTTGACGAAGCACAGTAAGTTAATGCCGAAAATGAGGCTTAGGCCGCAAATGGCCCGGATCGCGGGCCCTAAAACGTCCATGAACAGTCAATGAGCAGTCAATGAGCAGTCAGTGACTCAGTTGTTGTAAAGCGTGCTCGTCAGATAGCTTTGACGCAACTCGCGCATGGCTACCGACAGAATGGCGCTGACCGGCAATGCCAGCAACACGCCGAAAAAGCCGAACAGTTGACCGAACGCGAGCAACGCGAAGATTACCGCGAGCGGGTGCAGGCCGATCCGTTCGCCGACGAGGCGCGGCGTGAGATAAAAGCTCTCCACGATCTGGCCGACGCCGTAAATCAGCGCGACCGCGCCGAAGCCGTACCAGTCGCCGAACTGTAGCAGTGCCGCGAGCAGCGCCAGCGCGAGACCGGTTGCAAAACCGATGTACGGGATGAACACAGCGAGGCCCGTGAAAATACCCACCGGCAGCGCGATCTCGAAGCGAGCGATGGTCAGCGCAATCGCATAATAGACCGCGAGCACGCCCATCACGAGCAATTGGCCGCGCAGGTATTGCGACAGCATCTGGTCCATGTCGCGCGCGAGTTGCAGCGTCTTGTCGAGCCAGCGGCGCGGCACCGTGATCTGCATGCGAGCGAGCATGCGATTCCAGTCGTACAGCAGATAAAACAGCACGAGCGGCACCATCACGAGGTTGCCGACCACTGTCATCATCACGTTGCCGCTGGTGCGAACGGAGGTCCATACATACAGCGCGACCTGCTGCGCGCTGCCTTCGAGCTGGCCCATCACGAGATCGCGGATGCTGGCGAAATCGAGCGAGTCGGCGAGGCCCAGCAGCGCAAGCTTCGGTTGCAGCCAGGCGCTCACGTGAGCGAACAGCACGGGCACCTGCTGCTTCAACTGCGGCCCTTCTTTCTGGATGACGGCCAGCACCAGCAGTACGAGCAGCGTCATCAGCAACGAGAACAGCAGCATCATCAGCAAGGCGGCGAGTCCGCGCGGCACGCGCCGGCGCACCATCCACGCGACGCCCGGTTGCAGAATGTACGCGAGAATGGCGCCCAGCAGGAACGGCGTGAGGACCGGGCTCAGGAGCCAGAGCAGAATGCCGACGCCCAGCGCGATCGCCAGCCAGATAAAGGCGCGGCGCTGCACAGGCGTCAGGATCGAGGAGTTCTGTTGCAAAGTTATTTCCCTGGTGTCGTCGTGACCGGAGGATTCAGGATGATTCAAATTCCAGCCAGCCGGCCGGCAACTCTGTATGGGACCAGAGTAAGCGCTGAAGCGCCAACTCTGGTCGGCATCGGGTAAAATCGCATTTTACCGACCTTCTTGCTCTTCCCCATGAATCAACCGAAATCCGCCTCTGACGCCCAAGGTTTGTCGTATCGCGACGCCGGCGTGGACATCGACGCGGGCGACGCCCTTGTCGACGCGATCAAGCCCTTTGCCAAAAAGACGATGCGCGACGGCGTACTGGGTGGCATCGGCGGGTTTGGCGCGCTGTTTGAAGTGCCGAAGAAATACAAGGAACCGGTGCTGGTTTCGGGCACCGACGGTGTCGGCACTAAGCTGCGCCTCGCGTTCCAACTGAACAAACATGACACCGTCGGCCAGGATCTGGTGGCGATGAGCGTGAACGACATCCTGGTGCAGGGCGCCGAACCGCTGTTCTTCCTCGATTATTTCGCTTGCGGCAAGCTGGACGTCGCTACGGCGGCAACGGTCGTGAAGGGTATCGCGCATGGCTGCGAACTGTCCGGCTGCGCGCTGATCGGCGGCGAGACGGCTGAAATGCCGGGCATGTATCCGGACGGTGAATACGATCTGGCCGGTTTTGCGGTCGGCGCGGTGGAAAAGAGCAAGATTATCGACGGCAGCACGATCGCCCCGGGCGACGTGGTGCTGGGCCTGGCTTCCAGCGGCATCCATTCGAATGGTTTTTCGCTGGTGCGCAAGATCATCGAGCGCGCGCAGCCGGATCTGAATGCGGATTTCGATGGCCGCTCGCTGGCCGATGCGCTGATGGCGCCTACGCATATTTATGTGAAGCCTTTGCTGGCCTTGATGCAGCAGATCGCTGTGAAGGGTATGGCGCACATCACTGGCGGTGGTTTGGTCGAGAACATTCCGCGCGTTTTGCGTGAAGGTCTGACGGCTGAGCTGGATCACCGTAGCTGGACGATGCCGCCGCTGTTCTCGTGGCTGCAGGAGCACGGCGGCGTGGCGGATGCGGAAATGCACCGCGTGTTCAACTGCGGGATCGGCATGGCGGTTGTGGTTGCCGCTGCTGATGCCGATGCGGCGATCGCGTCTTTGTCGGCGGCTGGCGAGCAGGTCTGGAAGATCGGCGTGATTCGCGAGAGCGCGGCCGGTGAAGCTCAGACGGTAGTCGTCTAACCAGCCCCAGCTTGACCCAAGGCTGGTTTGCCTGCGCGGCGTACAGAAAGAACGCGCCGCGCGGGTAAAACCTCAAATTAGCGCTTCAATCAAGCTCACGACCTGCCCGGTAGCGTTGGGGTCGCAGCAATCAACAACAACCCGCTCGGTCATGCTGCGCAGCCATGTGAGCTGCCGTTTGCACAATTGCCGGGTAGCAAACACCCCCTTATCCCGCATGGTCGAGTAATCGACCGCCCCGTCGAGATATTCCCAGGCCTGCCGATATCCCACGCAGCGCATGGACGGCATCTCGGGCAATAGATCTCCGCGCTCGCGCAATTTCACCACTTCGTCGATAAAGCCGTCGGCCAGCATGGCGTCGAAGCGCTTTTCGATGCGCGCATGCAGCCAGCTTCGATCGGAAGGCTCGAGCGCAATGGGCACAAAGCGCCACGCCAAAGCGGCGTCGTCCGTTCGAGCGGGCGCGGCTAGCAGAGCGGACATCGCTTGCCCCGTCAGCATGAAAACTTCGAGCGCCCGCTGAATTCGCTGCGAATCGTTCGGCGCCAGACGCGCGGCCGTAACGGGATCGACAGCGGCAAGCCGCGCATGCATTGCCGGCCAGCCGTGGCGTGCGGCATCGGCATCGAGCGTCGCGCGAACGTCGGCATCCGCGGCGGGCAGGTCGTTTAGCCCTTGAGTGAGCGCCTTGTAGTACAACATTGTCCCGCCGACCAGCAAGGGCAGTCGCCCGCGCGCGCTGATCTCGCCGATCAGGCGCAACGCGTCGCTGCGAAATTCCGCCGCCGAATATGCGTCCGTCGGATCGACGATGTCGATCAGATGATGCGGCGCCACCGCGCGTTCTTCCGCCGTCGGCTTGGCGGTGCCGATATCCATCTCGCGATAGACCAGCGCCGAATCGACACTGATGATTTCCACTGGCCGCCGTGCGGCCAGCGCCAGCGCAGCAGCGGTTTTGCCGGACGCGGTCGGGCCGAGCAGGCAAGGGATCGGCGTGGGAGTGCTCGAAGTGCGTGAGGTCATAGGCAAGACGGCGCGCGCCGAATCTGCGTAATCAGGCGCACCGTCACTGCCCACGCATGAACAGCCGATCGAGATCGGACAGCGTCAGCTGGTACCACGTCGGACGCCCGTGGTTGCATTGGTCGGCGCGCTCGGTCGCCTCCATCTGGCGCAGCAGGGCGTTCATTTCGTCGAGCGTCAGACGCCGGTTCGCGCGCACCGCGTGATGGCAGGCGAGCGTGCCGAGCAGTTCGTGCTGACGCTCCGTCAGTACGCGTGAACCGCCGAACGCATGCAGGTCCGAGAGGACCGCACGGGCCAAGGCCTGCAGATCGGCGTCTTTCAGCAGGGCGGGCACAGCGCGGATCGCGAGCGTAGTCGGCGACAGCACCGCGAGGTCGAAGCCGAGTGCGTCCAGCGTGTCGCGCTCTTCTTCGACCGTGCCGATTTCGATCGGATCGGCCTGCATGGTCTGCGGGATCAGCAGCGGCTGCACGGCAATCGTGCGATCGGCCAGCGCGTTTTTAAACTGCTCGTACAGGATGCGCTCGTGCGCGGCGTGCATATCGACAATCACCAGTCCATGTGCGTTCTGTGCGAGCACATAGATGCCGTGAATCTGGCCGAGGGCGAAACCGAGCGGCTGCTCGTCGGAGGCATTGAACGCGGGCGATGCGTATGACCCTGAGGCGTTGTACGGGGACGGCGCTTCCGTAGCCGAGTCGCGCGCTTCGAAGAGCGTCGCGCCTTCCGCTGTGCCGGTGTTCGTGTCTCTGCGGCCGAAGAGGGCGTCGTAGAAGGCCAACGGTTGGGCAACCGGCAGCGTGCCTTGTGTCATGCGTGCCTGGCGCATCCAGCTATTGCCCGGCTGCGAGGATCCGGATCCGCTACCAAAGCCGCCGCCGAAGCCGCCTGCAGTGGTGCCGAAGCCACCGCCGCCTCCAGCACCCGCGCCGCCGAGCGGTGTAGCGCCGAACGAAGCCGGCCCACCCGGCGATGCTTCCAGATGCGCTGCATGCCCACCGGCAGTCGTTTCCGGCGACGCGCCCGCATGCCGGGCCAACGCACGCTGCACGGCATGAAACACGAACTGGTGAATCGAACGGGAATCGCGAAACCGCACTTCGATTTTCGACGGATGCACGTTCACATCGACCGCTTCTGGCGGCAGATCGAGAAACAGCACATAGGACGGATAGCGGTCGCCATGCAGCACGTCTTCGTAGGCGGCGCGCACGGCGTGCGTGAGCAGCTTGTCGCGCACGAACCGGCCATTGACGAAGAAATACTGCTGATCGGCGCGTCCGCGGCTCGCGGTCGGCAGGCCGGCGCAGCCGTAGACGGCGAGCGGTCCAGCGGATTCGTCGAGCGGCAAATGAGCCGTCGCAAAGGTTTCGCCGAGGATCTTGGCGACCCGCACGGGAGGTTCGCTGGCATTCCAGTGTTCGACCGCCTTACCGTTGTGCAGGACCGAAATCGCCACATCCGGCCGCGCCAGCGCAGCGCGACGAATCTGTTCGAGGCAATGGCCGAGTTCGGTCTGCTCGCTTTTCAGGAATTTGCGGCGCGCGGGCGTGTTGAAGTACAGCTCGCGGACTTCGATCGTGGTGCCCTGGGTGCCCGCGGCGGGGCTCAGCACTCCCGTTTGCGCGTCGACGCGCACGGCGTGCGGCGCGTCAGCAGTGCGGCTCGTGATGGCCATCTGCGCGACGGATGCAATCGACGCCAGCGCCTCACCGCGAAACCCCAGCGTGGCAACCGCTTCCAGTTCGGCGAGCGAGCGGATCTTGCTGGTCGCGTGACGCATCAGCGCGAGCGCGAGTTCGTTTTCGGGGATGCCGCAGCCGTCGTCGGTGATCGAGATGCGTTTGACGCCGCCTTCGTCGAGCAGGATGCGCAGCGTCTGCGCGCCGGCGTCGAGCGCATTTTCGAGCAATTCCTTGACCACCGAGGCCGGCCGCTCGACCACTTCGCCGGCGGCAATCTGGCTGATCAACTGATCGGGCAGGGGCTGGATCGCCCGCAACGGGCGTGGGACGGGCGCGGCGGCGGAAACTGCGGCCGCGTCGGCGGTGCCGGCAGGCGTTTCGGAGAATTCTGACATGGCGAAATTATAGCGATTCGGCGCGAACAGGCTGGATGGGGGCCGAAGGTAGGAATCGGCGCGGTCGTGCGGCAGGTGATCGCAGAACTGCAGAATCGCCGCACGGCGTCGAAATTGTCCGCGCAAGGCAGATTTTTAATCGCAGCCGGGCACTTTCGGTATCATGACGCGGTCAATTTCCAGCGGCGAGCATGCGCTCGTTGCTCATCGCCCGCAAGGCTGCTGACGCGGCCGCTTCCGCCACGCTCACATTCGCTCAATAAAGGACGCTTTTTGGACACGCTGCTACAGTTCGCCAACCTTGTCTTGCACATCGACAAGTTTCTGGGAGTCTTTATTCACGAGTACGGCGCCTGGGTCTACGCGGTGCTGTTTCTGATCGTGTTCTGCGAAACCGGGCTGGTCGTCCTGCCGTTTCTGCCGGGCGATTCACTGCTGTTCATCGGCGGTGCTTTTTGTGCGGCCGGCGAAATGAATCTCGGTTTGCTGATCGTGCTGCTGCTCGTCGCTGCGATCACCGGCAACACGGTTAACTACATGGTCGGGCGGTCCATCGGGCCTCGGGTGTTCAATTCGCGCATCCCTTTCCTTGAGCGCTTCCTCGACCGCAGCGCGCTGCAGAAGACTCATAACTTCTACGAGAAGCATGGCGGCAAGACCATCGTGCTGGCGCGTTTCATTCCGGTGGTGCGGACTTTCGCCCCATTCGTGGCGGGCGCGTCGGAGATGACGGTTAGCCGGTTCCAGCTTTTCAATGTCCTGGGTGCGCTGCTCTGGGTGTTGCTGCTGGTGTTCCTCGGTTACTTCTTCGGCAACATTCCGTTCATCCGGCAGTATTTGAACCTGATCGTGCTGGTGGGTATTGGCGCGGCCGTGGTGCCGGTTGTGCTCGGCGCGCTGTGGAAAGTGACGCGCAAGAAGAGCGACGCGGCCAAGTCGGGTAGCCGCTAACGCTTCACGTAGTACGAAGCTGAACGAACAAACGGCGTCACGAATCTCGCGACGCCGTTTTCGTTTTGCGGTTGGGCTTTTGGTCAGTTGAAGCGCTGAGGCAGCGAACAACGCTTCACCTTAGCGGACGTCAGCCTCGATCCAGAGACCTGAGCCCCGATAGTGCTCAACTGACGATACGCGGCGCAAGCGGTGTTTCCGGTGTCGGATAGCCTGCGTCCTTGAAGGTCTGGATGATCGCGCGGTTGGTGTCGAAGTAGACCTGCCAGTAATGATCGGTATGCGTGTAGGGCCGCACGCACAGCAACGGTCCTTCCGGCGTGAAGCTCAGTACTTCGATATCCGGTGCGGGACTCTCGGCCACGTTGGGGATCTGCGTAACGGCCGCCTTCAACCGGACCATCGCATCCGTAGGATCGACGCCGTTCGCAATCTTCGCGGTCAGCTCGACGCGCCGCACCGGCAGTGCGCTGTAGTTCGAGATTGTGTCCGAAAAGATCTTGTTGTTACCCACGATGGTTACCACATTGTCGGGCGTCACGATGGTCGTGCCGAATAACCCCAGTTCCGAGACCGTGCCCGTGACACCGCCCGCCATGACGAAATCCCCCACCTTGAACGGCCGCAGCACCTGCATGAAGATGCCTGCCGCGAAGTGTGCGAGCAAGCCGCCCCACGCCGTGCCGATTGCAAGACCGAGGCCGGCGAGCAATGCGGCGAACGAGGTAGTCTGGACGCCGAACACCTGCAGGATCGCAAGGATCAGCAGCAGGTTCAGCAGTGCGCCGAGAATCGAACCGAGGTAATGAGCGAGTGTTGGATCGACGTGGCCGTTTTTCGACAACAGTTTGCGAAGCAAGCCGGTGATGAGGCCGATGACCCACCGGCCGACGATCCACAAGACGATTGCGCCGAGTACCTTGGTGCCGAGGTCGATGCCTCGGGTCATGATGAACACGCGTACGGTTTCGAGATCCAAGATGTTCCTCGCTGGTTGAGTTGCCTTCGACTGATTGAACGGCGGTAGTGCAATACAGCGGCGAATGCCCGGCGACGGGCGCAAACTGTAAATCTCGGTCTTCGAAAGTTATACGCGACGGCGCGCGCGACCGCAAGGTCCGTTCCTGTTGATGATGCGGATTGCGTAAGGGAAGAAAACGGGCCGCGTGGGGCTACATCGGCAGTTGAGATTCGGAGTACGGGGACGTGCGAATGACCAGCGTGTTGTCGTTAGTTTTGGCGGCGCGCGCGCGACGTGCCACGTAGCGCGAAGCCAAAGCCGCAATGGCTGCAAGCACATATGCGCTGGCGCGTTCGAAGAACGCGGCCGGCGTGCTGAATTTGCCATAGCGGCTCTGCGCATCGGCGAACACGAGAAAGGTTAGCGCGGCATCGAGCAGCAAGGCGGCCGAAATCATTGCGACGAAAATGTGCGCACCATTGAGCGCGGCGCCGGGTGCGAACCGGTTGCACAGATGACATGCGCTCAGAACGATAGCCAGCAAAACAAGGTTCGAGACGAGGTCGAACAGAAAATTGGTCATGTTGACAGAATGAAAGCGCAGGGATCTGCGGCGTTGCCAAAGCGTCTGCTCACGCAGCGTTGCAGCGTGATTCGCAGAATCGGCGGCGATCATTGCACGTCTTCACGTCTCAATAAATATCAATGTTCGGAGTCCGTTGTATCTGTTTCGTATCGAAGAGGCGTGATGTAAGAGGGGCCCGTGGGTGCGTGGGGTTTTGTGATTGGCGCTGTGAGAATGCTTCGCGCGCGTGTAAAGAGTGCGGCGATATCGTTCCGATTTCGTCGATTTCGCTCGTCACTTAAACGGCGTTTCTCGCGACGCCATTCGGTTGGGCGATACGGACGAATGGTGACGGCGTGATTCGCCGAGACCGCGCGCGGATTCGAGCCGCAAAAAGAAAAGGGCTTGCACGCTGACGCGTGCAAGCCCTTGAATCTTTTGGTAGGCCGTACGGGATTCGAACCTGTGACCAACGGATTAAAAGTCCGCTGCTCTACCAGCTGAGCTAACGACCCAAAAGAGAAGCGAGATTATAGCGATAGGACCTATGGCCTGTCAACCCATGGTGGTGAGTCGAGCTATCCGCACTTCAGATAGTGAAAAGCCCGAGGTATCACTACCCCGGGCTTTCCGGCGAGAGGCGCGCGTGACTGTTGATTTGGAGACTGCGCAGCCACTGCGCGTTACATCAACTGCCAAACCCTGTACGACTACTTGATCTGCGACAGCTTGCTCTGAGCCGACTGGGCGACGTCCGAGCCGCCGTACTGCGCGACGATCTGCTCCAGCGTCTTCTTGGCCGCAGCCTTCTGACCTTGCTCGAGCTGATTGTTCGCAATCGCGAGCAACGCTTCCGGCGCACGCGGATGCTGCGGATACTTAGCCACCACACCTTGCCAGGTCGCCGTCGAGCCCTTGTAGTCGCGCAGCGCATACAGCGCGTTGCCGAGCCAGTACTGCGCGGTCGGCTGGTAAGGACTGTTCGGAAACTTGGAGATGAAGCTGCGGAACGCCGCCGCCGCATTCTTGAAGTCGCCGTTGCGGAACAACTGTGAAGCCGCATTGAACGAATCGGTTTCGCCCGGCTGCACCTCACCCTGGACGCCATCCACCGTCTGTTGCTGCGGCTCGAATTTCTTCAGGCGCGTGTCCAGATCGGTGTAGTAGTCCTTCTGCTGTTTTTGCAGCGTGGTGAGTTGGTTGCCCATATCCTCGTTCTGCCCACGCAACGTTGCGACCTGCTGATTCAACTGGTCGAGGCGGTTGGACTGATCGAGGATCGTGCGCTGTGCGGCCGACAATTGGCTCGACAGGCTATCGGTCTTCGAACGCAGATCGAGAATGGCCTGACGGGCCTGATCGTCGTCAAAGATGCCCGCATGCGCAGGCATAGCCGCGAAGGCCGTGCCCGCGACGCAGGCCGCTGCGGCAAACCGCAGCCAGGAGAAACGATGCGTCATTCGGCTCATCACCTGTTACTTACTGTTGGTACACGAGGTCGGCGCGGCGGTTTTGTGCCCACGACGATTCGTCATGACCGGTAGCTTGCGGCTTTTCCTTGCCGAGGCTCACGGCTTCCATTTGCGAGTCCGTCACGCCCATCAGCGACAGCGAACGGCGCACCGCCTCGGCACGCTTCTGGCCGAGTGCCAGGTTGTATTCGCTGGTGCCGCGTTCGTCGGTGTTGCCCTGGATCAGGACGTGACGTTGCGGATGGCTCTTCAGGTATTGCGCGTGTTGTTGCAGCAGCGATTGATAGTCGTCCTTGACCGAGTAGCTGTCGAAGTCGAAGTAGATGCTGCGCTTGGCGAGCGGGCTGTTCGGATCGTTTAGCGGATCGACGTTGACCTGAGCGACATCGGTCGGATTCGGTTGCGTCGAAACTGCACCACCCTTGTTAGCGTTTTCGTCGAGCTTGACGCCCGAGTGACATGCGGCCAACGCACCGACCATCAATACGGCAAATGCGAAACGAAGTTTTGACATCATTTTGTTACTCTCCTTGTGTTGTTGCATGAACGTTACTGCATAAACGGGCCCCAGGATGGCTCGCGTACGCTGCCACCCTGAACGGAAAGGACCTGCCGAGTGCGACCGTCGGTCGATACTGCGGCCAACACGCCACGGCCGTTCACCTCTGTGGCGTAAAGAATGTACTGACCGTTCGCCGCGAAGCTCGGCGATTCGTCATGTGTGGTGTCCGTCAGGCCCGTTGCCGTGTTGCCTTGCAGGTCCTGGATATACAGCCTGAAGCCGCCGCCGACGCGCGAAATATAGGCGAGCTGCTTGCCGTCCGGGCTGACGCGCGGGCTGGTGTTGTAGTTGCCCGTGAAGGTCACGCGTTGCGCGGCGCCGGCGTTCTCGCCCTGGGCCGACATCTTGTAGATCTGCGGTTGGCCGCCACGGTCGCTGGTGAAATAGATCGACTGGCCGTCAGGAGAGAAGCACGGTTCAGTGTCGATCGAACTGCCTTGCGTCAGGCGCCGCAGGCCGCTGCCGTCCGCATTGACGGCGAAAATCTGCGTGTTGCCGGTGCGCGAAAGCGCGACGGCCAGCGTGCGGCCGTCCGGCGACCATGCCGGCGCACTGTTGTTACCCTTCTGGTCTGATACGACCACGCGACGGCCCGTAGGCAGGTCGTGGATGTAGACGATCGGCTTCTTCTTTTCGAACGAAACGTAAGCGACCTTGGTGCCGTCAGGCGACCAGGCGGGCGAGATGATCGGCTCGGGGCTCGACAGCGCGATGTGCGCGTCCTGGCCGTCCGAATCGGAGATCTGCAACTGATAACGGCCACCGGTCTTGATGACGTACGACAGGCGCGTGGCGAACACGCCGCGGCCGCCCATCAGCTTCGCGTAGATATAGTCCGCAACCTTGTGTGCGCTCATGCGCAAGCCGCTTTCCGGGCTCACCAGCACGAGGCCGCCCAGGCTTTCGCCCTTGACTGTGTCGTACAGCTTGAAGCGCACTTCGTACTGGCCGTTCGGCAAGCGGTTCACGCTGCCCGACACGAACGCGTTGGCGCCCTTGGCCTTCCAGCTGCCGAGGTCGACGGAATCGGTTTCCGCGACGGGCGTGCTGCCCGCGTCGATATTCGTGAATTTGCCGCTGCGTTGCAGATCCTGACGCACGATCGTACTGACCTGCTGCGGCGAGTTCGCTTCATTGGCGAAATTCGCCGTTGCGATCGGAAACTGGGTGGACCCGACGCCTGTCACGAGGACGTTGAGTTGTGCGTGGGCGGCGCCGCCGACGGCGATCAGGCACGATGCTACAAGTGTCCGCAGGCCTAGCTTGGTCATCAAACTCATGCTGAATGGTTTCCCCAAAAACGGTTTTACTAACACTTCACGACAGCAGAGAGACCCGAAAACATCTAATTCGTTCCCGGGCGCGCCGCGCTGGGCGGGGCGCGGCGTCTGCTGTCAACTGACTGTCAAACTGTTGCAATCAACCTGCCGGGCGCAACGTAATCTTGAAGCTGGTCGGCGTCTTCCCGTCGATGTCCTGAGGCATCGGATTGGAACGCTGGACGGCCCGCAGTGCCGCATCGTCCCACGCCGAGTTGCCGCTGCTGCGCGCGATCTGCGCGTCCAGCAGCGTGCCAGTCGGCGAGCAGCGCACGGAGATGACGGTCTCCAGACCTTCCGTTTCGCCACCCCACGAGATATTCGGGCGCACCACACGACGCACCTTGTCCGCGTAACCCGGCGATGTCGCCGTGCCACCCGAGCCGCTACCCGTGCCGCTCTTCGCGAGTCCATTGCCGGTCGAACCCGGGGCGCCTGCCGAACCTTGCATCTGGGCAAGCCGCTCACGACGTTCCGCATCCAGCTTCTTGGCTTGCGCCGCTGCATCGGCCTGCGCCTTGGCCTTCGCCGCTTTCTGCGCATCGGCTTTCTTCTGCGCCTCAGCGTCGGCTTGTTTCTGCTGCTCCTGCTGTTGCTTTTGCTGGTCGGCCAATTGCTGTTGTTTCAGCTTGTCGGCCTGCTGCTGTTGCTGTTGTTGCAACTGTTTCTGCTTGGCCGCGGCCGCTTTTTGCGCAGCCTGATCGGCCGCCAGTTGCTGCTGGCGCTTCGCCTCGGCTTCCTGCTGGGCTTGCAGCTTCTGCTGACGCAGTTGCTCGGCCAGTTGCGCCTGACGGGCCGCTTCCTGTTGCTGGCGTTTCTTTTCCTGCAACGCGATGTCGGCCTGTTCATCCGGCAGCGGCGGGGCAGGGGCGACGGGAACGGGCGGCGGTGGGGGCGGGCGCGGAATCGCCGAGTCCGGCACCTCGGTCCACAGTTCGGCCTCCGCGCCTGCCGGCGTGCTGTTCTGCCATTGAATGCCGTGATACAGGAAGAACCCGAGCAGCGCGTGCATCACCAGGGCGAACACAAAGGCTCGCCAGGTGCCGCGTTCACGCGGCGGCTGAAGCGGGTATTCGGAATTCTTGCGGATCATTGTGATTTGACGAGCAATCCAACGCGCTTGACACCCTGAGCCTTCAACTCGGACATCACGTTCATCACGACTTCATACTTCACGGTCTTGTCGGCGGCGATCACGACAGGCTGGTCAGGGTGCGACTGTGCGCGGTCGGCGATAAAGCCGTGCAGGCCGGCCTTGGTCATGTCTTCCTGCTGCTGCGCGCCCGCGTCGTCTTTGTATTTGACGCTCATATTGCCGTCTGCGCGAATATTGACGATCACAGGCGGGGTTTGCTGCTGAGGCGCGGCGCCGCCGACGGTCGGCAGATTGACGATCGACGGGGCGACGAGCGGCGCGGTCACCATGAAGATCACGAGTAGCACGAGCATCACGTCGATGTACGGCACAACATTGATGTCGGCCATCGCGCGGCGCTGACGGGAACCGCGCATGCTGGAGGAAGAGCCTGCCATCGTGGACTCCTTAATGTGCCTGACGCTGCAAAATGTTCGAGAACTCTTCGATGAAAGTCTCGAAGCGGATCGCCAGACGGTCGATGTCGTGCGCGTAGCGGTTGTAGGCGACCACGGCCGGAATCGCAGCGAACAGGCCGATTGCGGTGGCGGTCAGCGCTTCGGCAATGCCTGGAGCTACGTTCGCAAGCGTAGCCTGTTGCACGTTGGCGAGGCCGCGGAACGCATTCATGATCCCCCACACCGTGCCGAACAGACCGATATACGGGCTGACCGAGCCGACCGACGCGAGAAACGCCAGATTTGCCTCGAGCACGTCCATTTCACGCTGGAACGCGGCGCGCATGGCACGGCGTGCGCCGTCGAGAATCGCGCCTGAATCGTTCAGGCGCTTTTCCTTGCCCTTCAGGAATTCGCGCATGCCGGACTCGAAAATCCGTTCCAGTGCGCCGATCGTGTGGCGGTTGTTCGCGGCGCTCTGATAGAGCGCCTGCAGGTCGCCGCCCGACCAGAAATCGCGTTCGAAACGTTCAGTTTGCGCGCGCGCCCGGCGGATCGCAAACCACTTGCGGAAGATGAAAGTCCACGACAGCAGCGACAGCAGAAGCAGCAGCGCCATGACGGCCTGCGCCAGCAGGCTCGCATTGAGTACGAGAGAAACGATCGACAGATCTTGTGTAGTGTTCATAAAGGTTCGTTTTAACGTCCCGGAAGGGGGCGTCCGGCTGCAAGGCCGCTCGAAGCTTGCCGTGAGCAAAACGGAAGCATCGGCGATATTGCAAGCCGAACCATGCTTTGTGTTGCTTGATCGATACGAGTTCACTGGCCCCGTAACAACGGGGTTCAGTCGTTGTCCGTTGACATGCCACCGTCGTTCACGCCCGGCCCGCGCCGCAAAGCCGCGAGAACCGGCGGAGGAATCGCGACCGGCCGCAGCGCAACGCGCTCGACGCAGCCAACCCGGATGGAGCCGGAAGCAAGCAGCGTGCCGTCCCGCCACGCTTCCTGCGCAAAATCGACCGACGCGCGGCCAAGACGTTCGATTCGGCTCACCACTTTGACGACATCGTCGAGCCGGGCCGGTGCCCGATAGTCGACTGCGGTGCTGCGCACGATGAAGATTGCGCCCGATTCGCCGGCGAGACGGTTCTGGTCGACGCCGCACGCGCGTAGCCATTCAGTGCGCGCACGTTCGAAAAACTTCAGATAATTCGCGTAAAACACGATGCCGCCGGCGTCGGTATCTTCGTAGTACACGCGGATTGGCCACGTGAAGCCGATTTCCGTGCCGGGCTGGCTGGTCGACATATTCATGCGGCGCATTTTACCGGAACGCACACCCCGAGGTCTGTTTCAAGATGTGCGCCCCGTCTGGCGGGCCTCAGCCGGGATTTCAGCCGCGATGAACGGACAAAGCGGAGAAGGATTGGGCCACCGGCATCAGCTCGATCGTGTTGATGTTGACGTGAGCGGGGCGCGTGGCTATCCAGTAGATCGAATCGGCGATGTCTTCGGGTGTCAGCGGTTGTACGTTCTCGTACATCTTCGCCGCTTTTTCGTCGTTGCCACGGAAACGCACGTTCGAGAACTCGGTGCCGCCACACAGGCCCGGCTCGATGTCGGTCACGCGCAGTGCCGTGCCGGCCAGATCGGCCCGCAGATTCAGACTGAACTGGCGCACGAACGCCTTGGTTGCGCCGTACACGTTGCCGCCTGCGTAAGGCCAGCTGCCGGCCGCCGAGCCCAGATTGAAAATGTGCCCGCGGTTGCGCTCCACCATGCCGGGCAGGAGCGCATGCGTGACCTGCACGAGGCCGGTGCAGTTGGTCTCGATCATGGTGTTCCACTCGTCCAGACTCGCTCTTTGCGCCGGCTCGATGCCGAGCGCGAGGCCGGCGTTATTGACGAGCACGTCGAGTGCGGCGAAATCGGCGGGCAACGAAGCCGGCACGGCCTCGACGGCGGCGCGGTCGCGCACGTCGAGTTCATACGGCAGAAGGGCGTCGCCGAGTTCGTCGGCGAGTGCCTGCAGGCGGTCCTTGCGGCGCGCGGTGGCGACGACACGATGGCCGCCCTTGACGAAAGCACGAGCGATAGCGGCGCCAAATCCTGCGGACGCTCCGGTGACGAACACGATCATTGCAGTTCCCTGGTTGGTAGGAGAGAAAGGCCCCAAGCCTACTTCCAATGCGGCGCTGCGGCAAGGATGAACCAGTCGCACGACTGGCTGCGGCAGTGACGCGAAGCGGGTGCCGGGCGCGCTTTCATCAGACGTTTGCGCGCTGCTCGCAGCGGCGCCAGGACCGGCTTCGCGAGCGAGCGCCGGCCCGGCAGGAAGCCGGTTGCCTATTCGATCCTCTTCCAATAAACTAACGCGCTCATCCCTGCGTGACTGGCGATAGAACCGATTCGAGCAATCGGGTTCAAGGTGGAGCAACCCACCGTGAAGCGCAGGGAGCCGTTTTGCCGTTCGCCTGGGCAGCCGTGATCCGCGCGCATTGATCTGCGCTGACGGTGGCTGTCCTGCCTCGCGTGTGCGGCGACTCTCCATCCGCCACGTCAGGGCTGGCCCAGCCGCCAGCAGCGCTGCGTACCCTCTACGCAAGAATCGGCGCACGATCCGGTCAACCTGCACACACTCAACGGAATCCGTATGTTTGATAGAGCCCAAAGCACCATCGCCAACGTCGATCCTGAACTCTGGAAGGTCATCGAGCAGGAAAACCGCCGTCAGGAAGAGCACATCGAACTGATCGCGTCGGAAAACTACACGAGCCCGGCCGTGATGGCTGCGCAAGGCTCGCAACTCACGAACAAGTACGCCGAAGGGTATCCGGGCAAGCGTTACTACGGCGGTTGCGAATATGTCGACGTCGCCGAGCAGTTGGCGATCGACCGCGTGAAGCAACTGTTCGGCGCCGAAGCCGCCAACGTGCAGCCGAACTCCGGCTCGCAGGCGAACCAGGGCGTGTTCTTCGCCATGCTCAAGCCGGGCGACACGATCATGGGCATGAGCCTCGCGCACGGCGGTCATCTGACGCATGGTTCGCCGGTCAACATGTCGGGCAAGTGGTTCAACGTGGTGAGCTACGGCTTGAACGAAGCCGAAGACATCGATTACGACGCTGCTGAGAAGCTCGCTCAGGAACACAAGCCGAAGCTGATCGTGGCCGGCGCGTCGGCGTTTTCGCTGCGCATCGACTTCGAACGGATGTCGAAGATCGCCAAGTCGGTCGGCGCGTATTTCATGGTCGACATGGCGCACTATGCTGGCCTGATCGCCGCGGGCGTCTACCCGAACCCGGTGCCGCACGCCGATTTCGTCACCACCACCACGCACAAGAGCCTGCGCGGCCCGCGCGGTGGCGTGATCCTGATGAAGGCCGAGTTCGAAAAGCAGATCAACTCGGCAATTTTCCCGGGCATTCAAGGTGGTCCGCTGATGCACGTGATCGCCGGCAAGGCCGTCGCGTTCAAGGAAGCACTGTCGCCGGAGTTCAAGGCGTATCAGCAGCAGGTCGTCGAGAACGCGCGCGTGCTGGCTGAAACGCTGGTCAAGCGCGGACTGCGCATCGTGTCTGGTCGCACCGAAAGCCACGTGATGCTGGTCGACCTGCGCGCGAAGAAGATCACCGGCAAGGCAGCGGAAGCGGCGCTCGGCGCGGCGCACATCACGGTCAACAAGAACGCGATTCCGAACGACCCGGAAAAGCCGTTCGTCACGAGCGGTGTGCGTCTCGGCTCGCCGGCCATGACCACGCGTGGCTTTGGCGTCAAGGAAGCGGAGCAGGTTGGTAACCTGATCGCCGACGTGCTGGACAACCCGGAAGACGCAGCCACGATCGAACGTGTGCGCGCGCAAGTCGCCGAGCTGACCCAGCGCTTCCCGGTTTACCGCTAAGCCGCCATGCACTGCCCCTTCTGCCGTCACGCCGATACGCAAGTTGTGGATTCCCGCGTATCCGAAGACGGCGCGACGATTCGCCGGCGCCGCCGCTGCCCGGCCTGCGACAAACGTTTCACGACGTATGAGCGGGTCGAGCTGGCGTTGCCGTCGGTCGTCAAGAAGGATGGCAGTCGCACGGAATTCGATCGCCGCAAGATCGTCGCAAGCATGCAACTGGCGCTGCGCAAGCGCCCGGTGGCAGCAGACGCGATCGACGCGGCAGTCGCCCGCATCGAGTATCAACTGCTCGGCAGCGGCGAGCGTGAGGTGCGCAGCGAGCGCCTCGGTGAACTCGTGATGAACGAGTTGCGTGCGCTCGATACGATTGCCTATGTTCGTTTCGCTTCTGTTTACCGGCGCTTCGAAGACGTCTCCGAATTCGAAGACGTGATCGAAGAATTTCGCCGCGCCTCTTCTCCTCCCAAGCCGTCCCGCAAGCGCTGATTGCTGCCGCGCCTGAAGTTGCGCGCCAGGTTCTGTTTTCCGCTGCGTAGGTTCGCGCATCTGCATCTCCGCTCCCGTTATGGTTCGTCACGCGTGCATTTTTGCGCGGGATAGCGTCTGAGTGCCACCTGGCCGTTCGGCCGATTGTTGACCCGCTCCTGAATCGCTAGATTGGCTGCATGCTTTGAAACGATCAGGGATGCAGATGAAATGGGATGGAGTCTGTTTGCGGCCGTGCCGCGGCTTTACGCTTGTTGAAACACTGGCTGTTGTTGCGCTGCTGGCGATAATCGCGGTGATGGCGACACCGTCGTTCGTTGCATGGCACCTGCGGGACCAGGTTGACGCACGTGCGAAAGCGCTTGCCTCAACGCTCGCCTATGCGCGCAGCGAGGCATTGCGCCGCGGTGCTCGCGTCACCGTGTGCCGGATCGACGCGGCACGACGTTGTCTTGCCGCAGGGCAAGCTTGTGGCAATGGCGTCGCGGACTGGTCGTGTGGCTGGGCTGTATTGGCCGAACGGGGTGGCACGCTCTCACTACTGCGCGCGCATCCTTTGCTCGCAGCGGTCAGCATCACCGCGACGCAGACAAATCTCACGTTTACGCCGCCGGCGGGGCAGTTGATCGGCACGTTTCGCAGCTTTGAGATCGCGCCGCGCGCGCCGTGGAAAGCGACGCAAGGCGACAAGTGGCGACGCTGCATCCGCATCGCGGCGGGCGGGCGAGCGCGGATTGTCGAGGGCGCGTGTGGAGCGGCATCGTGAGCGGATATTCGTCGAAATCATGGGCGCGCAACTGCGCAGCAATGCGCTCAACGAGGCATAGGGGTAGTTCGCTGATTGAAGTGATGCTAGCCGTTGTCCTGATGGCGGTGACGGCGCTCGGGTTGATCGCCGGTCAATTGTGGACTGCGCGCGAAGCCCGTGCGATGGCAATGCGCGAGCACGCGGCATGGATAGCCGATTCCGTTGCCGAAGCAATGCGCGAACCTTCGGCAGGCGACTCTGCGATCAGGCAATGGAGCGCGCGTGCAACGGCCTTGTTGCCGCATGGTGAGGCGTCGGTAGGGGAGCGCGGCGGTGTATCCGCCGCACGTGTCACGTGGACGGCCCTGCGTGACACGCCGCGGGCCGACGATGTCATCGACAAGCCCGAATCGTGCGGGGGTGCCGATGTTCCCCCAGGCTCCTCATGCGTTGTGCTGGCGTTCGCGAAATGACGCGGCGTATGGTTATCGCGCGTGGGCATACGCTCGTTGAGTTCGTGATTGCAATTGCGTTGGGGTTGGTGGTGACCGCCGGCGCGGTCGCGCTTTATGCAACGCAGCGTAACGTGTTCGAGCGCGCGGGTGATGCGATGCGGATCCGCGAAGCCGGCCTGGGCGCGCTTACGCTGATGGGCCAGCAAATTCAAATGGCCGGCTTTGTGCCCGCGGACGTCGTGAGGTTCAATGGTCCGCCACCGTTGTTCGGTTGTTCGGGCGGTCGCCCGACCGGCGCGGACGAGAGCGTTGCCTGCGAGGCGTTGCCGGGCCTCTCGGACGGCATCGTGGTTCGTTATGTCGGGGACAACGTTTCGACGTGGCCGTCAGCGACCGGCCAAACGACCGACTGTCTCGGCCAGGCGGTAACGAACAACAACGCGGCACTCGGCGGGCAGGGCGTGTTGGTGGTCAACCGATACTTCGCGAGAGTCAGCGGGTCGACGGGTGAGCCGGAGCTTTACTGCGAAGGCAATGGCAAGGCAGGGTCCGCGCAGCCGTTGGTCGAAGGCGTCGAGCGCGTGCGATTCAGGTACTGGCTGGCCGGTGGGCTGGCCGCAATAGATGCAGCGGCGGTGACGGACGGCCAATGGGCAAAGATCGTCGCGGTCGATCTCTGCGTGCTCGTCCGCGGAGCGCCGCAAGGACGGCGTATGCGCTACATAGATTGCGACGGCGCGAGCGCGCTTGGCGCCGACATGCGGGCGCGGCAGGCTTTCTGGCGACGGGTGGCGATACGCAATCACGCGGAGGATCCCCTGTGACAGAAGGGCTTTGCAATCCAACGCACCGCCGCGCGTCGTCGAAACATTTGACACGTCTTATCGGCACTGGTCGTCGATCTCGGGTTCGCAATCGCGGTACCGTCCTGCCGATCGTTTTACTGATTTCCGCGATGATGTTGACCACCTCCGCGGCCTGGTTCGAGACATCGCTTGCAGCAGCGCGCGGCTCCAACAACGTGCGCGACTATTTGCAGGCATTTCATGCCGCAGATTCGGCGCTGACCTTATGCGCCCGGAGCGTCGTCGCCGCGGCAGCTTTCGAGTCGCAGCCAGTGGCGTCGCTCTCACCCGGCGAGCCGACGCAATGGAAGCACGAAGCTACCTTTGAAGCCGGCGCCGTCGTGCCCGTCGCGCAATGGCCGGGATCGCTGCGTGCGCCGCAATGTTTGATCGAAGCGTGGCGTCTGGGCACTCGCGCCGATGCTCGAGCCTATTTACTGACGTCGCGTGGCTTCGGCCGGACCAGGGAGTCGCAGGTGTGGTTGCAGATGGAGCTCGTGATCGCGGGCGAACAGATCGAGCGCCATTGGCGTCGCGTTGCCGCACACCCATTTTGACGGGAGATTTATGGCGAGACCGCGCACATCCGCATTCACGCTACTGGAACTGATGATCGCGCTGGCAATAGCCGCCACGCTGGTTGTGTTTGCCGTGCCCTCGTATCGGAGCCATGTCGCGCGGACACATCGGGTCGACGCTGCGTCCGCCCTTTATCGCGCAGCGCAATTTGTCGAGGGATCGGCAAGCGATGGCCCCGCGACATTGCCGCCGGGTTTGGATCAGGCTCCGCAGTTCGGCACACCGATCTACCGGCTGCAAGTGCTACCGGCAGACGATGCAAACGGTGGTTATTCGGTAGAGGCTGTGCCGACCGAAACCGGCCCCATGCGGGACGACGCTTGCGGCACTTTCACTCTGGACGCGACAGGGCTGCGAGGCAATAGAAGCGGCGCAAACGGTACAGCGCCGGCAAGCGGCGAATGCTGGAATACAAGCTAAGGACTCTTACTGCAGAACGCGAGTTGGCGAGTCGAGGCGTGCTAGTGCCCAAGGACCAGGTGACAAACTGCTGCTGCAAGGCGCACGCAGGAAGCGGTCGACGATCCCCGCGTTTCAGTACCCGCTATCAACCGTGTCTTCCTTGCTGTCGGCCGACGCAGCGGAATCATTCTTTATCTGCTTCCAGATTCGATACGCTTCCCAGCCGGCAAGCGCAAGGCTGCCCCATTTGAGTGCGGGTTTTGCACCTGCTGCAATAGTCGCGCGCAGCGGCTTCGCCAACAGCAGCGAAGCGATCGAACTGATGATCGGATACTGTTTGAGAAGCGCGCCGATGCTTCCTGCGTTGAGGAAGCTCGCCTTCGATCCGCGGCCCACGCGCATGCCACCGAAGCCCGGCAGAATGAATTTGAGCCAACTGAAGTGCGTGACTGCCTGCCGCAATTCGATGGTCGCCTGAGCGAGTTCCATGCGCTCGACATCCGCGCGCACCAGCAGCAGTTCCTTGCGTAGTGCCCGCAGGTGCGGCGCACTCAGATCTCTTGCCTGGTGGCGTTTGTTGCGGAATGCGGTATCGGAATGGGGTTGGCTCATGGCGTGTCGGCGGCAGTGGAGGTGGGGCAGTAAAACTGTGCTGCAAATCGCTCGAGGTATTGACGAAGTCTCTTCGAAGGCGCGGGGCATGTGAGGTCCGCCCATGAGCCCGTTATGCCTGCTGCGTCACGGTTTGCGGAACACGTCGCGGTCTTTTTCGAACTCGGCAAGGGTGGCTTCGAACACCATTGGGGCATTGCGCAAACCGCTGCGCGCTTTCAGCGCACAGGCTAATCCTGCAATGGCATAAACCACCGTGATGCCGGCGAGCGCCTGCCATCGGTAGGTGTCCCAGAATGCGATGGCGACCAGTGCGGTCAATGCGATCAAGGCCATCGTCGCGAGCATCATGGCGGCGAGGCCGAGGAACAGCACGCCGAGCAGACGGTCTTTTTCTTCGGCGAGTTCGATGCCGACCAGTTCAAGCCGTGTTTGCAAAATGGCAAACACGGATCCAATGATACGGCGCAACGGACTATGTTCGCCGTGCTGCGATTGTGTTTCGATCGTCATGGCTTTGGGCGTTGCGCGTGAATGCTTAGCCGGCGCGTGAAAACGAGCGCGCCAAAAGAAGCGGACCGGCCAGACGTGCACCGGTCAACTCGATTCGCTGATGTGCCGGACGCGGATTCGCCCCGGCAGCCTCACCAGTGTTACTTGCGGTTGATCAACAGCCCCAGCAGTACGCCGACGCCCGCGGCGATGCCGATGGATGCCCACGGATGCTCATGCACGTAGTCGTCGGTGGCGCGTGCGGCCTTCTTGCCTTTCTCGACCACCACGACCTGCACGTCAGCCGCCTTTTCCTTAGCCTGCTTCAGGCGCGTAAGCGCCGTTTCACGCAGTTCCGAAGCGCGCTCGCCAGTAGCGCTCGCGGCCTGTTTCAGCAAATCTTCAGCGTCCGCGAGGACGGTTTTGATATCCGACATCAATCTCTCCTTGTTGACTTCCGACATTGACAGCTCCCCTTCGTCTCACGCCACGCGTGAATCGTAACCAAAGAAACGGCCGCTGGCGAGCGTAGCGCTCGATTCATGAACAATCGCACGAACCGTTCCTGGTTGAAGCAAAGCCTTAAAAACTCCACCCTTGCGGCGCAGGGCTGCAAAGTTTGCTTAAGATGGAGTTGATCTGTCCCGCAAAGTTTCCACTAAATCGGTGAAAATTACAAAAACGCATAAAGTAGTGACGCGATGTTGGTTAGTTGTTCACTGTCACTCCCGTATGCTGTACTTTTGCTGCGCGTTGCGGGCGAATGCTCGCGCGGAATGTCCGAATACAATCAAGGAGCTGCAATATGAGTCTACGTCTTGGCGATACCGCACCGGATTTCGAACAGGAGTCGAGTGTCGGCCGCATCAACTTCCACGACTGGCTAGGCGATAGTTGGGGCGTGCTGTTCTCGCACCCCGCCGACTTCACGCCGGTCTGCACGACCGAATTGGGTTTGACGGCGAAGCTGGCCGGCGAATTCGAGAAGCGCAATGTGAAGACGATCGCGTTGTCGGTCGACAGTGCCGAGTCGCACAAGGAATGGATCAAGGACATCAACGAGACGCAGGCCGCCAATGTCGGCTTCCCGATTCTCGCCGACGGCGATCGCAAAGTCTCCGAGTTGTACGACATGATTCACCCGAACGCCAATGAAACCTTTACGGTCAGGTCGCTGTTCGTGATCGACCCGAAGAAAAAGGTGCGTTTGACCATTACATACCCGGCCAGCACCGGGCGCAACTTCGACGAAGTGCTGCGTGTGATCGACTCGCTGCAACTCACCGACAACCACTCGGTCGCTACGCCCGGCAACTGGAAGCAGGGAGACGACGTGGTGATCGTGCCGTCGTTGAAGGACGAAGAAGTCATCAAGCAGAAATTCCCGAAGGGCTACAAGGCCCTGCGCCCGTACCTGCGTCTGACGCCGCAGCCGAACAAGTAAGCGGCTGACGCGTCAGGTAGCGCACCGCTAGCTGCAACGCGGCGGCGCAACGAAAAAAGGCCGGTTCAAAAAGAACCGGCCTTTCCTTTCCTGCTGTTCGATTTTCCATTCAGCGGCCAGGACGAAACGCCGCCATCGGGGCACTCAGTGCATCAGAAAAACGCCTGAATCCCCGTCTGCGCGCGCCCGAGAATCAGCGCGTGAATGTCGTGCGTGCCTTCATATGTGTTCACGACTTCCAGATTGACCAGATGACGCGCGATGCCGAACTCGTCCGAGATACCGTTACCGCCGAGCATGTCGCGCGCGAGCCGAGCGATGTCCAGCGCCTTGCCGCACGAATTGCGTTTCATGATCGACGTAATTTCGACGGCGGCCGTGCCTTCATCTTTCATGCGGCCGAGACGCAGCACGCCTTGCAGGCCGAGCGTGATTTCGGTTTGCATGTCGGCGAGTTTTTTCTGGATCAACTGGTTCGCGGCGAGCGGCCGGCCGAACTGTTTGCGATCCAGCACGTACTGACGTGCCGTGTGCCAGCACGATTCCGCCGCGCCGAGCGCGCCCCAGGCAATACCGTAGCGCGCCGAGTTCAGGCACGTGAACGGACCGCGCAAGCCACTGACTTCGGGGAAGCGGTTTTCTTCCGGCACGAACACGTCATCAAGCACGATCTCGCCGGTGATCGATGCACGCAGACCCACCTTGCTATGGATGGTCGGCGTGGACAGCCCCTTCCACCCCTTCTCGAGAATGAAGCCGCGGATCGAATCCTTGCCGTCCTCTTCGAGCTTTGCCCACACGACGAACACGTCGGCGATCGGCGAATTGGTGATCCACATCTTCGCGCCCGACAGCAAATAGCCGCCGTCCACCTTCTTCGCCCGCGTGATCATGCTGCCCGGATCGGAGCCGTGGTTCGGTTCGGTCAGGCCGAAGCAGCCGATCCATTCGCCGGTGGCGAGCTTTGGCAGGTACTTCTGCTTCTGCGCTTCCGAGCCGAATTCGTAGATCGGGACCATGACGAGCGACGACTGCACCGACATCATCGACCGGTAGCCGGAATCGACGCGCTCCACTTCACGTGCGATCAGACCGTACGCCACGTAGTTCAGACCAGGGCCGCCGTATTGCTCGGGAATCGTCGGGCCAAGCAGGCCGAGCTCGCCCATCTCGCGGAAGATCTCGATGTCGGTCTTCTCGTGACGGAACGCTTCGAGCACCCGCGGCTGCAGCTTGTCCTGCGAGTACGCGGCGGCGGCGTCGCGCACCATGCGTTCGTCTTCGGTGAGCTGCTGATCCAGCAGCAACGGGTCTTCCCAGTGAAACTGCGCGGCCTCTGCCATGACGTATCTCCTGATTTCCTGCTTGACTTAAACGTGTTCGAGCTTGACTTAGGTTCCGCTATGCGAAACAATGTTTTGCAAACCACGCCCGAGTGTATCACCACATGACGCCCATATCTACTCTCTCCGAACCGCTCGACGAGCGCAAATTCGTCGTCGCCCTCGCACGCGGACTGGATTTGCTGCGCGCGTTCAAGCCGGGTGAAACGATGCTCGGCAATCGCGATTTCGTCGAACGCACGGGCTTGCCGAAGGCGACCGTCAACCGTCTGGCCTACACGCTGACCGTGCTCGGCTATCTGCGGCTCGACGAAACGCTAGGTAAATATGCGCTGGACGCCGGGGTGCTGTCGCTCGGTTTCGCGCTGCTCTCGGGCACGGACACGCTCGAACTCGCGCGTCCGCACATGCGCACCTTCGCGCGCGAAGTGGGCGCCGCGGTGTCGCTTGGATGCCGTGACGGCCTCGACATGATTTATCTGGAGACGATCCGCAGTGAAACGGCGCTGACGCTCGGACTCGCCTCGGGCTCGAAACTGTCGATGCTGACCAGTTCGATGGGGCGCGCGTATCTGGCGGTGCAGCCATTGGATGTGCGCGCCGCCTTGCTGGTCGAGCTCAAGAAGTTAGCGGGCAAAGAGGGCGCTGCGTTGCTGGCCGATGCCGAAAAGGAAATCGAAGCCTTCGCCCAGGAACGCTGCTGCTACTCGTTCCGGGCATGGCATGACGACGTGAACGCGGTCGCGGTGCCGTTTCGCGAGCCGCGCGAAGGCCGCTGGCTGGTGCTCAGTTGCAGCGGGCCGGCGTCGTCGATGGGAGAGGACGTGTTCCGGGAAAGCGTTGCGCCGCGGCTGAAGGCGTTGGCGCGACGGTTGGGCGATACCGGTTGACGTGCCGGCCAGCGCCGCCGCGCGGCGTCAGCAGAATACTCACACCGCCCGATCGTGATAATGCGCCGTGAATAACGGCCCTTGTACGAAGCGCACGTCGTACTGCTGCAGCGCGAGGAACTGCGGCTCATCCATCACCCGATTGAAGATCAGTGGAACCCGCAGCCGGCTCGCATAGCCAACTAGCGGCTTTACCATCGCGTCGCGCAACGCGACCGCCGCATCCATCTTGATGAAGTCGAGCCGCGCCGTTTCCGACACCGACAGAATCTGCCCCGCGTTCGAGAGATTCCCCGCCACCTTGAAGCCGTAGCGCTGATAGCTCGTGGTCAGATAGCCGAGGAACGTCTTATGCGCGACCGCGGCCGCCGGCAACTCGATCACCACCCTCGACGGGTTCAGTCCGAACGACAGCAGCACGCTCGAGAAATGCCGTCCGTGGTCGTATTTGACGCTCTTGAGCAGGCGCTCGTGCACGCGCAGAAAGAGCAGCCCGTGCCGTTGAGCGCCGAAGAAATTGATGGCGTGCAGCGCCCGCGACATGCGGTCGAGGGCGACCAGTTCCTGATCGTCGGCGATATGGTCGAAGGGATCGAAGGCATCGAAGGGCGCGCCGTCGAGACGCTGCGTGACCGCCTGGAACCCGAGCTCATCGCCGAAACGATCCACGCCCTCGGCGCCCGACGACAACGACTGCGCCAACGCATGCACGCTGATATCGAAGATCGGCTCATAGGCACTGGCGAGTTCGACGCCGCCGAATTGCGCCAGCGCGATGTCGCTATGCACGCCGGTTCCCATCGCCAGATGTTCGCCGAGAAATGGGTGATCGGCGGCGCGTGCAATCAGGTTGGGGATGGTCGGCGGAATCATGTAGGCGAATGGATGGCGATAGGTGCGCACTCGGCGCCCGGCAACGCGACTCGGTTGCCGCATCCATTGATGGTAGCAGTCCGCGCCGCGCGCACTTGAACAAAATGCTCATAACGTTATCGGCCGAACGCTTGTCAGTACAGGCTGCCGAGGCTTTCGCGACGAGTTTCCAGGGTATACGTTAATTTCACTATACGTAATTCGTTTTACTATACGTAAATTGCAGCTCGGCTGCGACGGCGGGCACGTTTGTGTCTCCTTTGCGGGCGGCTTCTGCGTGGTCGGCGGACAGTCGGCGGTCAACGCGCTGCCACGCGGCAACGCGGCAGCCCATCCGAGCCGCGGACAGCCTGAGACAGACAGCGCACGCCGACAGATCAAGTATCAACGGAGAACCTTGCATGGATACCCCAACACGCACGCCGAATACCGCCAGCTCGCGACTCGAAATCGAGCCGGGCTATCAGTCGGGATTCGCGAACGAATTCGCTACGGAGGCTTTGCCGGGCGCGCTGCCCGAAGGCCGCAACTCGCCGCAACGCGCGGCCTATGGCTTGTACGCCGAGCAACTGTCGGGCACCGCGTTCACTGCGCCGCGCGGACATAACCGCCGTTCGTGGCTGTATCGGATTCGTCCGGCGGCGGTTCACAAGCCGTTCACGCTGCTGCCCTCGGAGCGGCTCGTCGCCAACTTCGCCGAGATGCCGCCTACGCCGCCTAACCAGTTGCGCTGGGATGCGTTGCCGATGCCCACCGAGCCGACCGATTTCGTCGACGGCTGGATAACGATGGCGGGCAACGGCTCAGCCGAAGCGATGAACGGCTGCGCGATCCACCTGTACGCGGCGAACCGCTCGATGAAGGATCGCTTCTTCTACAACGCCGACGGCGAATTGCTGATCGTGCCGCAGGAAGGCCGCCTTCAGATCGCCACCGAAATGGGCCGACTCGATCTCGAGCCGTTCGAGATCGCGGTGATCCCGCGCGGCGTGCGCTTCGCGGTGAGCCTGCCAGACGGCACCGCGCGCGGCTATATCTGCGAGAACTTCGGCGCGCTGCTGCGTCTGCCGGACCTCGGCCCGATCGGCTCGAACGGCCTCGCCAATCCGCGCGATTTCCTCACGCCGCACGCTGCTTTCGAAGACCGCGAAGGTGACTTCGAACTCGTCGCCAAGATGAACGGCAACCTGTGGAGCGCGGATATCGGCCATTCACCGCTCGACGTGGTCGCGTGGCACGGCAACTACGCCCCGTACAAATACGATCTGCGTCGCTTCAACACGATCGGTTCGATCAGCTTCGATCATCCTGACCCGTCTATCTTTCTGGTGCTGCAATCGCAAAGCGATACCCCGGGCGTCGACACGATCGACTTCGTGATCTTCCCGCCGCGCTGGCTCGCGGCCGAAGATACGTTCCGGCCGCCCTGGTTCCATCGCAACGTCGCGAGCGAATTCATGGGACTCGTGCACGGTGTGTACGACGCGAAGGCGGAGGGCTTCGTGCCGGGCGGCGCGAGTCTGCATAACTGCATGTCGGGTCATGGGCCGGACGCGGACACCTTCGAAAAAGCGTCGCATGGCGATACGTCCACGCCGAAGAAAGTCGGCGACACGATGGCCTTCATGTTCGAAACGCGCACGCTGATCAAGCCGACCCGCTTCGCGCTCGAAACCGCGCAATTGCAGGCGAATTACTACGAGTGCTGGCAAGGTCTCAAGAAACACTTCAACCCGGAGCAACGATGAGCGCATTGAGCGATCTTCAGGCGACGCTTGATCCGTCGCGCAAGAGCTGGGTCGAGTCGGCTAACGATTCGACCAACGATTTTTCGATCCAGAATCTGCCGTTCGGTATTTTCAGCGATAAGAACAACGACGCGCGCCGCGTTGGTGTCGCGATTGGCGATGAGATCGTCGATCTAAGTGTTCTCAAGTCTGCCGGCTTGCTCAAGCTACCGATCGCCTCGGCCGATCAATTCATTGCTCTGAAGGACCGGGCGTTCGAGCAGGACACCCTCAACGATTTCATCTCGCTTGGCCGCGATGCATGGCGCAGTGTGCGCATCCAGTTGAGCCATCTGCTGGCGCGGGATACCGCGACTTTGCGCGACGACTCCGCCTTGCGTGCGAAAGCACTGGTGCGTCAGTCCGATGCGCAACTGCATCTGCCGGTGCAGATCCCGGGTTACACGGATTTCTATTCGTCGAAGGAGCACGCGACGAATGTCGGCTCGATGTTCCGCGACCCGAAGAATGCGCTGCTGCCGAACTGGTCGGAGATGCCGATCGGCTACAACGGACGCGCATCGTCAGTGGTGGTGAGCGGTACGCCGGTGCGGCGTCCGAACGGCCAGTTGAAACTGCCGGATCAGGAACGTCCGGTGTTCGGCGCATGCCGCAAGCTGGATATCGAACTGGAGACGGGTTTCGTGATCGGTAGCGGCAATACGCTGGGCGAGCCGATTGCCTGTGCCGATGCCGAAGCGCACATCTTCGGCATGGTGCTGCTGAACGACTGGAGCGCGCGCGATATCCAGCAATGGGAATACGTCCCGCTCGGCCCGTTCAACGCAAAGACATTCGCGACCACGATCTCGCCGTGGATCGTGACGCTTGACGCGCTCGAACCGTTCCGCGTCGAGCAGCCCGCTCAGGAGCCGCAGCCGTTGGCCTACTTGCGCCACGAGGGCAAGCACGCGTTCGACATCTCGTTGGAAGTGACGCTGCGGCCGCAAGCGGCCAAGCAGGCCACCACGATCTCGCGGACCAACTTCAAACACATGTACTGGACGATGGCGCAACAGCTCGCGCATCACACGGTATCGGGCTGCAATACGCGGGTCGGCGATCTGATGGGTTCGGGCACGATCAGTGGCCCGACCGCCGACTCATGCGGCAGCCTGCTCGAGTCCACATGGAACGGCAAGAATCCGTTGGAGTTGAAAGAGGGCGGCACACGCGGGTTTATCGAAGACGGCGACGAACTGACGCTCGCCGGATGGTGCCAGGGCGATGGGTATCGTGTGGGCTTCGGCACGTGTGTCGGGGAGATTCTGCCGGCGCGGAAGTAGAGGAGAAGTAGCGCGGAAATCACGCGGCAGGAAGCGCTATGCAAAACGGGGAAGCCATCGCGGCTTCCCCGTTTTCGTATCCCGAGGCGAGCGTGGTTCGACGGCTCAACGGCTCAACACCTCAACGCAGCAACGCAACAACACCGCAGCCGCACCCTCAGCCGATCGCCCGCATCGGCGCACGCCGCTTTTCCCACCAAGCCGCACCAAGAAACGCGAGCGCAGCAGCCAGAAGCACACCGACCATCGCGTCGTTGCCAACCTCCTTCATCAACGCGCCGGCCACCAGCGGCCCACCGAAACTGGCCGCGCTCCACGACGCCCCCACCACCGAACTTGCCGACACCAGCGCGATACCGCGAAACCGCTCGCCGCAGGCGACCAGCGACAGCGTATAGATCGCCCCAGCCGTCGCGCCGAGTACATAGAGCAACGGCCAGCACAGCCACGGCGAACTAATCGCCCAGGGCAGCAACGGCAGCAATACCACGACGATCACACCGCAGCCGATATGCACGCGTTCGCGGCCGAGCCGGTCAGCGAGCCAGCCGATCGGAAACTGCATCGTCGTATCGCCGAGCAGCAGGGCCGACGCGAACAGCACGGCCACCTCGCTCGTGATGCCGTGCGACATCGCGAAGAGCGGCAGCAGCGACAGCGCGATCGTATCGAACAACGCGAAAAAGCCCGTACCGATCACGAGCGCCGGCATCTGCGGCAACACATGGCGCCAACTGCCGTGCGTGGCGTGTTCATCCTTCAACGCTTGCGGCGTCTTGCGGATGCTGGCGAGCGCGGGCAAGGCCAGCAGGAAGATCGTGCCGCAAATCAGGAAGCGCCAGTGCGTGAGGTCGGCGATCTGGCTCACTAGCACCGGACCCGACATCTGGAATAGCGTGAAGTTGGTCGCATAGATCGCGATGACCCGGCCGCGGGTGGCGTCGTCAGCGAGCTGGTTGACCCATGCTTCGCTGATCGTGAAGAGCAGCATCAGTGCCGCGCCGCAGAGTACGCGCAACGCGGCCCATAGCCATAGGTTCGAGGTGAGTTGCATCAGCGCGGTGGCGACCCCAACCGTCAGCACTGCGCCGACGATCACCTGGCGGCCACCGGAGCGCGCCGCGATCCAGGCCGCCACCGGCACGACGAGCAGGCCGCCGCCCGCTTGCGCGGCGGTCAGGAGACCGACCACGTCGGTGCCATAGCCGGCTTGCGTCAGCGCGAGGGCAGTGAGGGGAAGCGTGGCGCCGCTGCCGAGTCCGACGACGGCAACACTAAGGATCAGAGCGAGGAAATCGCGTGTGAAGATGACTTTCATCGGCGGAGATGCTACTACGGCCGCGAGTCATTCGCACCTGCCTCGGTTATCCGGCCACGGCCATCCGTTGCGCGCGCCGGTCGATCGACACCGACCACAGCGTCAGCGCCAGCGCACCGATCGAGGTCGCCACGCCGACCCACGGCAGCGTGGTGAGCGGCGCGCCCGCGCCGATCGCCATGCCGCCGAGCCACGCGCCCGTTGCATTGCCGAGGTTGAACGCGCCTTGATTCAGAGTCGACGCCAGATTCGGCGCATGACTCGCGCGGTCGACGATCAGCATTTGCAGCGGCGGCACGATCGCGAAGGCCAGAATGCCCCACACGAAGATCGTGATCATGGCCGGAATCTCGGCGTGCATCGTGCCGGCGAAGATCGTCAGGATGACGACGATCGCCAGCAGAAACGCGACCAGCGAGGGCAGCAGCCGCCAGTCCGCGAGCTTGCCGCCGAGCGTGCTGCCCACCGTCAAGCCGAGGCCGAACAGCAACAGCACGAAGGTGACCGCATGTGGCGTGAAACCGGTCACGTCTTCGAGAATCGGCGTGATGTACGTGAAGGTGGAAAACAGGCTGGCCGACGCGAGCACGCTGATGCCGAGCACCATCAGTACTTGCGGATTCTTCAACACGCTGAATTCGCGCACGAGGCTCGCCTTCTGCATCTCGATCTTCGCCGGCAGGCAGACGGCGAGCGCGCCCGCGGCGAGAATGCCGATGCCGGTCACGGCCCAGAAGGTCGCACGCCAGCCCACCGCCTGGCCGAGCGCCGTGCCGAGCGGTACGCCAAGCACGTTGGCGAGCGTCAAGCCGGTGAACATCAGGGCGATGGCCTGCGCGCGACGGTTCGGCGCGACCAGACCGGCCGCGACCACTGAACCGATGCCGAAGAACGCGCCATGGCAAAACGCCGTGACGATGCGCGCGGCCATCAGCACCGCGTAGCCCGGCGCGATCGCGCACAGCAGATTACCGACGATGAAGACGCCGATCAGACTCATCAACGCCTTCTTGCGCGGCATGTTGGCCACGGCTATCGCGACGATTGGCGCGCCGATGGTGACGCCGAGTGCATAAGCCGACACCAGCATGCCGGCCGCCGGGATCGACACGGACAGATCGCGCGCGACATCGGGCAGCAGCCCCATGATCACGAATTCAGTGGTACCGATTCCAAAAGCGGCAACGGCAAGGGCGAGCAGGGGTAAAGGCATGGTGATGGAGCGTGAATCGGCGCGACGGGAAGCGTCGTGCGGCAGGCGCGCATTTTTCGGGACGAGAACGCATGCGCCATGCGAGGGGAAAACAGTAGGGGATTCTACCTAAGTCAAAACACCCTTGCTGAGCGTCAAGCAGGCTGTTGTTTTTTGCTGAAAGCCCGCCTGGGAGGGTGCATTGGGAATGCACTCGACAGCACATTGCCTCGTGGAATGGGGCCGTTTTATGGCGTGCTTTCGTCTGACTTGAAAGTGTTGCCGTGACGACCGGCGCCTTCGGCAAAGCGCGCGGCACCCGCGACACCTTCGTCGAATACTGCCTGATAGCCGCCGGCGCCTTCACGCTGCAGCGCGAGAGCAAGATCCTCGAGCGTGCTGTTTTCCAATGCGGAGCGGCGGTCCGCCAGCAGCGCCGCTTGCGGAAAGGCCGCGAGTTCAGTGGCCAACTGTTCTGCCGCCGCGCGTGCCTCGCCCTTGCGCACGACACGGTTGGCGAGGCCGAAGCTGAGCGCTTCCTGGGCATCCACCGCGCGGCCGGTCAGGATCAGGTCGAGCGCCCGCGACAGTCCGATCAGACGTGGCAAGCGGATTGTGCCGCCATCGATTAGCGGAATTCCGACGCGCCGGCAGAACACGCCGAGCACGGCATCTTCTTCGACCACGCGCAGATCGCACATCGCGGCCAGTTCGAGACCGCCCGCGACCGCGTAGCCGGCAATCGCGGCAATCACCGGCTTGCTGAAGCTCATACGCGTCGGTCCCATTGGACCGGGACCGCTGCCGTCGGCGTGTAGTTCATTGCGGCGGGCCTCGTCGGCGAGCGCGGTGAGATCCGCGCCGGCGCAGAAGGTGCCGCCCGCGCCGAACAGCACGGCCGCGCGCCATGCCGGCTCCGCTTCGAAGCGGCGGAAGGCGGCGCTGAGCGCTTCCGCGGTAGGACGGTCGACGGCATTGCGGCGCGCCGGCCGTGCGAGCACGATCGTGGCGACGCCGGTGTCCTCATTGGCTTCGATGCGCACATGTTCATTTAGATTTTGCGTGGTTATCATCGTTGTGTCCGTAAAGGTTCGCGTCCGGCCGCTCATGCCGGATGTTCATGCGCTGCGCTCATGCAGTGCGACTAATACCGTTGGTTGTCATGCATCTTTCACAATCGGCTCGTAGCGTTAGCGCTCTTTTAACGCGCTGGCGTTTTTTTGCTAGCTTATCGAGCCCGCCTTTGCCCTTGTCCAATTCATCGCCCTCAGCCGCGCCGGCCTCTGTCGAGACGGTTTGGACCGTGCCGCTGCATGAACATGAACATCCATGGTACGACCATGTGCGCCTGAAACGCGTATTCGTGACTGACGGCACGCGCCATCAGGTGGTCATGGTCGATGCGCGCAAGTTGCTGGAATGCGCGGATCGCGACAACACGGATTACGTGTTGAAGCCGGTTGCCGAATGGCATTCGGGCAAGGTGCGTGGCATTCGCGAGTTTCTCGATCCGGAGAATCCGCGCATTCCGCAGATGCCGTACGTGACGATCTCGACGCGTCGCGCGCCGGGTCTGCTGGGCTGGTTCGGTCTCGAGCGCGAGGGCGTGGTGGCGTTTCGCAACGGGCAGCATCGCGCGCGCTATCTGGCCGATGCGGGCGCGCGCTGGTTTCCGGTGGAAGTGCACGAACGCGAGGCGGCCTTGCTGCGCGAGATATGCGGCGCAGCGGACGACGCCCGCACGGTAATCCGCCCGACTACCGTGGATGGCAGCGGCACTACCTAACTTCGCGCCCGTACGACGTTGCGCGGCGTGCCGGCCTGCCATGCCGCGACGTTCTCGAGCGTGGTCTGCGCGATCTCGTTCATCGCCTCGCGCGTGAAGAATGCCTGGTGCGCGGTGACGATCACGTTCGGGAACATCAATAGACGCGCCAGCACGTCGTCCTGCAACGGCAGGTTCGAGTGGTCCTCGAAAAAGAGGCCGCCTTCTTCCTCGTACACGTCGAGCCCGAGATGGCCGAGCTGGCCATCTTTCAACGCGCCGATCAGCGCATTGCTTTCGACAAGTCCGCCGCGCCCCGTGTTGATCAGCATCGCGCCACGCTTCATCTTCGCGAGCGCGGGCCCGTCGATCAGATGGTACGTGCCCGGCACCAGCGGACAATGCAGGCTGACAACGTCGCTTTCGGCGAGCAGGGTGTCGAGCGGCACATAGCGCGCGCCGAGCGCGAGCAGATCCTCGGCCGGCGTACCTGGGTCATGAGCGAGCACCTGCATGCCGAAGCCCGCCATGATGCGACCGAACACGCGGCCGATCATGCCGGTGCCGATCACGCCCACAGTCTTGCCGTGCAGATCGAAGCCGAGCAGCCCATGCAGCGAGAAATCGCCTTCACGGGTGCGCGCGACCGCGCGCGGCAAGCGCCGGTTCAGCGCCAGAATCAGACCGACCGCATGTTCGGCGACCGCGTGCGGCGAGTAGGCCGGCACCCGTGCAACCGTCATGCCGAGACGCTCGGCCACGGCCAGGTCGACGTGATTGAAGCCCGCCGAGCGCAACGCGATCATGCGTGTGCCACCGGCATGAAGACGTTCCAGGACGGCGGCGTCGACGTTGTCGTTGACGAACGGGCAGACCACTTCGTAACCCTCGGCGAGGATCGCGGTTTCGACATCGAGGTGCGATTCCTGGAAGTGCAGTTCATAGCGATGCGTGCCGTTGGCCTCGCCGAACGTGTCGCTGTCGTATTGGCGGCTGCTGAACAGGATCATGCGCATGAATGGCTCCGAAGGATGCGTGCCGGCGTGGTGAATGCCGACTTACGAGGCGGCAGGCGGGCACGTCAGTATATCGGCCCTTTATGGTAATGACCGCTGCTTGCGATGCAAGGTCCGAAAACCATTCCGCCCTTTACCAAAGATCATATTTTGCGAAGCGAAAACGGTCGCAATTGAAAATCATATTGACAGCGATGCCGAACTACAATATTTATTAAAAAAGCAGTCCCAATAAAACATGTTCAATCATGCCAGGAGAGAACCGGCCGCCAGCAGAACGTGCCTTTTTCAGGCGTCGGACAAACTTCGCGAGGAAAGCGTGACTGTCGAACTTGCTGAAAAGTATTTCACTATCGCTATCGTCGCTGCATTGCGGCATATCTTCTTAGGCGCCGAGAGCGTCATGCCATTGCAATAAACTTTCCATTCAATGGAATTCGGTGATGCCGGATGAGTAATTCCTGAGTCGGGTTGACTCGGATCGAATTCATTTCAAATTCCAGAAAGATTTTTTCATCTTTCTGCTAATAAACCGTAAATCGGCGAGCCAACATGATCGGTGAATTGCTGAGGTCTCAACCGGAGATCGCGCTGTTCGCAAGCCTTGCAATCGGATATTTCATTGGTTCGTTTCGCGTGGGGCCGATTCAGTTGGGCGGCGTCTGCGGCACGTTGATCGTGGCCTTGCTGTTGGGGCAGACGGGCGCGCGGCTTGCCCCCGATCTGAAGAACATCGCCTTCGCGCTGTTCATCTTTGCGCTGGGTTTCACCGGTGGGCCGCAGTTCTTTGCCAACATTGGCCGGGGCTGGCGCTATGGCTTGCTGTCGGTGGTCGAGATCGTCTCGGTGCTGGTGCTGATCATGATCGCGGTCTTCGTGATGCGGCTCGACGCCGGTACTGCGGCCGGTTTGCTGGCAGGTGCGGCGACGGAGTCGGCCGTGATCGGTACGGCTTCGGAGGCGATTGCTAAGCTCGGCTTCAGCGACGCTGAGACGCTGCGCCTGCAGGCCAACATCGTGACCGCGTACAGCGTGAGCTACCTGTTCGGCCTGGTCACCATCGTCCTGTTCACCAGTCAGTTTGCGCCGCTGCTGCTGCGCATCAATCTGCGCGAAGAAGCCGAGCGTGTGTGGCACAAGCTTGGCGGCGACGGTGCCTTCGGCGAGGGCCAGCGGGCCGCGGCCCCGGCGCTCGTGGGCCGCGCGTTCCGGGTCGGCACGGCGGTCGGCGCGACGATCCAGGCGCTCGAACAGAAGCACGGCTTCAACCTGACCATCGAGCAGGTTCGGCGCAACGGAGCCGACGTGCCGGTCGAGCCGCAACTGACGTTGGCCGCCGGCGACCTGATTCTCGTGGGCGGGCGGCGCGAAGCGATGGTCGCCGCGGCTGCCAGCCTCGGCGAAGAAGTGGCGGACGCCGGCTTTGGCCAGATCATTGCGGAGAAGCTCGACGTCGTGCTGACGCGCAGCGACGCGCATGGTCTGACGGTCGCGCAGTTGCGCGAACGGGCGAAGCCGGAGGAAGGGCGCGGCATCTACATCGCGGCCGTCACGCGGCTTGAAACCACGGTGCCCGCGCTGCCCGGCACCGAGCTCAATCGCGGCGACGTGCTGACTCTGGTGGGCGCGAAAGCCGACGTCGAGCGTGGCGCGCGGAATCTGGGCTACGTGCTTACCGCGACCCAGAAAACCGACTTCGTCTACCTGGGCCTGGGCGTGCTGCTCGGCATGGCGATCGGCCATCTCGGCGGGCGCATCGGCGGTGTGTCGATCGCGCTCGGCACGGGCGGCGGCTGCCTGTTGTCGGGCCTGCTGTTCGGCTGGATTCGTTCGCGTCATCCGTTGGTCGGCTCGCTGCCTTCGGCCGCCGCGCAAATTCTCAAGGACTTCGGCCTTGCCACCTTCATTGCCGCCGTCGGCCTGTCGGCGGGGCCCGATGCCATCAAGCTGGTGCGCGAATACGGTCTGGCGCTGCCCGTCGCCGGCATCCTGATGGTGCTCGTGCCCGGCCTGTTGTCGCTCTGGATCGGCCGAGCGTTTCTCAAGCTCGAAGCGCCCATGCTGCTCGGCGCCATTGCCGGTCAGCAATGCAGCACGCCGGCGATCAGCGCGCTGGTCGGCGTAACCGGCAATTCGACGCCCGTGATCGGCTACACGATCACCTATGCACTCTCGAACATTCTGCTGCCGTTGATGGGGCCGGTCGTCGTCGGCCTCGCCGGGAAGTTCGGCTAGGCGGGGCAGATGGGCTGCGCGCGGCGTGGCGCGCAGTCGACCGCATATGGATGCCGTGAGGTTCGTATGCGCATGCAGCACCCAGTACTCAGTATCGCAAACTATCCAGCGAGGGCATGATGGACTGGCTACATCACATTTTTCAGAAATCACCCGAGATTGCGCTGTTTCTGTCACTTGCAGCCGGCTATTTCATCGGGCAGATCAACTTCGGCAAATTCCAGTTAGGCGGCGTAGGCGGTTCATTGCTGGCCGCGGTCCTGATCAGTCAGGCGGGCGTGACGATCGACAACGGCGTGAAATCGGTGATGTTCGCCGTGTTCATTTACGCGGTCGGCTACGACTCCGGGCCGGGCTTCTTCAACTCGCTGAACCGCAAGACGCTGCGTGAGATCGCGATGGCGATCTTTCTCGCCGTCACCGCACTGATCACCGTGGTGATCTGCGCGAAGCTGTTCCATCTGAACAAGGGACTCGCCGCCGGACTCGCGGGCGGCGCGCTGACGCAGTCGGCGATCATCGGCACGGCCGGCGACGCCATCGCGCGTCTCGGTTTGCCCGCCGATCAGGTCAAGTCGCTGCAATCCGACGTGGCGATTGCCTACGCGGTGACCTACGTGTTCGGCTCGCTCGGCGCCATCATTGTCTGCGTGAACATCTTGCCGAAGTTCATGGGGCAGAGTCTGCGCGACGCCTCGATCGAAGCGGAGCGTGAACTGTCTGCAGGTTCGTCTTCACTCGGAGCGGGGCAAATTCGTGCGTTGCCCGAACTGGTGGGGCGTGCGTACAAGATCGATGTCAGCGCCGGGAAAACGGTCAAGGCAGTCGAGACCCTGCATCAGGACATGTTGACGATCGAGCGGATCAAGCGTGACGGCAAGAACCTCGAGCCGACGCCCGATCTGACCTTGCAACTCAACGACGAAGTGCTGGTGGTGGGCCGCCGGGAGGCGGTGGTCGCATTCGGCGCGAACGGCAACGAGATCGCCAGCGTCGACGACATTGGCGTCGTGATGCAGACGCGCGAAGGTGTGTTCACACGCAAAGGCATGAATCACACGACGATCGCCGCCGCACGCGAAGTCGTGGATCGCGACTTGCGCCATGGTGTTTATATCCAGAGCGCCTCGCGTGCCGGCCAGCCGCTGCCGATCCTGCCCGAAACCAAACTCGAGCACGGCGACGTGATCACCTTCTACGGTTCGCCGAAAGACACCAAGCGCGCCGTCGATGCAGCCGGCTACGAGCTGCCGTACAGCAACAAGACCGACTTCATCTATATGGGTGTCGGCATCGTGCTGGGTCTGCTGATTGGTCTGATCGTGATCGACGTGGGCGGCGTTCCGCTCACGCTCGGTTCCGGCGGCGGCTGTCTGCTGGCCGGCCTGCTGTTCGGCTGGATGCGCGGCAAGCATCCGATGTACGGCGCAATGCCGTCTGCGGCTTCGCAGTTGCTGAAGGACTTCGGCCTCGCGGCGTTCGTCGCGGTGGTCGGTTTGAATTCGGGCTTGCAGGCCGTGGTGACCGTCAAGCAGAGCGGTATGACAATCTTCCTGCTCGGGGTGGTTGTCACCGTGCTGCCGCTGATACTGACGATGCTGTTTGGCCGCTACGTGCTGCGCTACAACAACGCGGCCATCCTGGCCGGCGCGCTGACCGGTTCACGCAGTGCCAACCCGGCATTCGGCGGTGTGCTCGACAAGGCGGAAAGCGCCGTGCCCACCGTGCCGTTCGCGATCACCTACGCAATTGCGAACGTTGCGTTGACGTTGCTCGGACCGCTGGTGGTCGGGCTGGTCTAGCCCGGTTCAGCGTGCGCATTTATCGATCTCTCTTACGCCGGCAGCAACTAAACGATCACTCGCGACACCGGCGTCATTCACTTGCACATTGGAGAACGCATCATGGCAAAAGAGAAAAGCGGCAAGAAACAAGGCGACATGGCTCAAGCCGGCTTTGCGGCGCTCAGCCCGTTCGAACTCAAGGATGAACTGATCAAGGCCGCGGGCGGCGGCGCGGTGGAGCGTGCCGCCAACGCATCGATGCTCAACGCCGGCCGCGGCAACCCGAACTTCCTCGCGACGATTCCGCGCCACGGTTTCTGGCAGCTCGGCTTGTTTGCGATGCGCGAGTCGGAGCGTTCGTTTGCGTTCATGCCGGAAGGCGTTGGCGGTTTCCCGCGTCGCGAAGGGCTGACGGAGCGCTTCGATCTGTTCCTGCGCGAAAACAAGGGCGTGCCCGGCATCGACTTTCTGCGCGGCGCGGTGTCGTATGTGCGCGATCAGCTCGGACTCTCCGCGGGCGACTTCCTCTATGAAATGTGCGAGGGCATTCTCGCATCGAACTATCCGGTGCCGGACCGGATGCTCAAGCTATCCGAACAGATTGTCGGGCAGTATTTGCGCAAGGAGATGATCGGCAACCATCCGTTCGTCGGCGAGTTCGACGTGTTCGCGGTGGAAGGCGGCACGGCGGCGATGACGTACATCTTCAACACGATGCGCGAGAATCATCTGATCAAGCCGGGCGACACGATTGCGCTGGGCTTGCCGATCTTCACGCCGTACATCGAAATTCCGCGCCTGAACGACTATCAGTTGAACGTCGTCAATCTCGAAGCCACGGTTGAAAGCGGCTGGCAGTATTCGAAGAAGGAACTCGACAAGCTGCGCGATCCGACGGTCAAGGCGTTCTTCCTCGTGAACCCGAGCAACCCGCCTTCGGTGAAGATCGACGACGAGAGCCTTCAATACATCGCGGACATCGTCAAGGAACGCCCCGATCTGATTCTGTTGACCGACGACGTGTACGGCACCTTCGCCGACGACTTCGTCTCGCTGTTCGCGCTCGCGCCGAAGAACACCATCCTCGTGTACTCGTACTCGAAATATTTCGGCGCGACTGGTTGGCGTCTCGGCGTGATCGCGACGCATCGCGACAACGTGCTCGACAAGCTGATCGCCGAGCTGCCGAAGGACGCGAAGAAGGAGTTGCACGAGCGTTATGAATCGATCACGACCGAACCGGACAAGCTCAAGTTCATCGATCGGCTGGTCGCCGATAGCCGCACTGTCGCGCTGAATCACACGGCGGGTTTGTCGACGCCGCAGCAGGTGCAGATGGTGCTGTTCTCGCTGTTTTCGCTGATGGACACGCCCGACGCGTACAAGAACGCGTTGAAGCGCCTGATCCGCAAGCGCAAGCAGGCGCTGTACGAAGAGGTGGGCATTTCATTCGAGGACGACGATCCGAACCAGGTCGACTACTACACGATTCTCGACATCGAGTTCCTCGGCGAGCGCATGTTCGGGCGCGAGTTCGTCGACTGGCTGCTGAAGAACACCGAGCCGTCGGAATTGCTGTTCCGCCTCGCGCGCGAAGCACGCGTGGTGCTGTTGCCGGGACGCGGCTTCGGTACGCAGCATCCGTCGGGACGGGTGTCGCTGGCTAATCTGAACGAGTCGGACTATCGGCAGATCGGCCGCGCGATGCGCAAGCTGATCGAGGAATACGTCGAGCGGTACAACGCGGCAACCGGCAAGAAGCTCGATAAGACCAAGGTGAAGTGAGGCTTTAATTCACGCTTGATTTGTGCGGGATCCGCGCTGGAACTCGGCTTCGAGCGCGGTCAGGCATGGACAAAAAACTTGCGCAATTGTGCGGATCAGTGAATGATCGGTTAAGCGGCCCCGCCAGTGTCATTGCTGGCGGGGCCGCTTGTCCCTTTGCAGTCTGACATTCACGTACCGATCATGCCGACTTCATCCACCTCTGCCGCACCGGTTTCCTACGCTGTGCCTTGTCCGGTTGTCGAATCGCTCGACGCCATTCTTCCCGAAGAGCCGTTGCTGATGATGGGCGCCGGCCCCGTGCCGATTCCCGCGGCGGTGGCCAAGGCCAATACCGTGGTGATCAATCACCTGGGCGGCACGATGGTGAAGGTGATCGGCCAGGTGAAGACCATGGCGCGCTACGTGTTCCAGACGAATTCGAAGTGGGTGCTGGGCGTAGCCGGGCCGGGTTCTGCTGCGATGGAAATGGCGATCTCCAACCTTGCGTGGGAAGGCACGAAAGTGCTGAGCATCAAGAACGGCTTTTTCAGCGAACGGATGGCGGAGATGGGTCGACGCGTCGGCGCGGAAGTTGCGATTCTCGACGTCGAGGACGGTACTGTGGCGAGTCTCGAAAGCGTGGCTGAGGCGATCCGCCGCGAGCGTCCCGAGATAGTGACGATCGTGCAGGGCGAGACGTCCAACACCGTGTGGAACCATCAATTGAAGGAGATTGCGGCGCTTGCGAAAGCAGCCGGTGCGCTGGTCATCGTCGACGCGGTGTGTACGCTGAGCACGATGCCCTTGGAGATGGACGCGTGGGGCATCGATGCGGTCATTACCGGCGGGCAGAAGGGTTTGTCGTCGATCCCGGGGGTTTCGCTGATCGCGTTTTCGGATGAGGCATGGGCACGGGTGAAGGGGCGCACGGCGCCGAATGCGCATTGGTGTCTTGATGCTTCGCTTGCGGAGAATTTTTGGCACAACGCGGGGTATCACTATACGGCGCCCGTGTCGGGGGTGCTGGCGTTGCACGAGGCGTTGCGGCTTGTGTGTGCGGAGACGCTTGAGAAGCGGTTTGCGCGGCATTTGAAGTGCTCGGTTGCGCTGCAGGCGGGGATTACTGCGTTGGGTTTGCAGTTGTATGCGCCGGCGCCTTGTCGTTTGAATTCGGTTGTTGGCATCGTTGTGCCGGAGCGATTGAGTCCTGCTGATATCTGCGGGCATATCTCGCGGCATCACCAGGTGGAAATCTCGGGTTCGTTTGGTTTGCCGATTGTGCGTATTGGGCAGATGGGTGAGCAGTGTCGGGAACATAACCTGTTCAGGACCTTGCATGCGCTTGGGCGGACGATGGTGGATCTCGGAGTTAAGGTTGAGTTGCCGGCTGGGGTGGCGGCGCTTGAGCGGGGGTTATCCGAAGGGAAATGAGGTTTTTTTGCCTTCGCGGCGCTTATTGTCAGTGTTCTTGGGGTGTTGGCCTTTCCTTGATTTGTTAGTGGTCTATTAGCGTTCCCCCTGTGCGGGGGGCACCTACTTTTCTTTGCCGGCTGCAAAGAAAAGTAGGCAAAAGAAAGCAGCTCAAACCGCTACTGCTAAGTGGGCACCATGGTTTGCGGTGGGTAGTGGTGCATTTGGAATCCGTGTTCTCGCGCGTTCAGCGTTAGTGACAAGGGGCTCATCAGTTCCCACTCCGCACTGCGTGCGTCGCGGACGGGTCTGCATGTGAAACCACGGGCTTCGGTTCGGGTCTGTGGGGCCGTCGGCTTTGCCTCGGCGACACGCTTCTGCACCCACGCGGGAACACCCGCTTCACATGATATGTCGGTGTGCTGACTACCGTCCTGGTCCCGATCACGTTCACAGTCGCTGCGGCAGCGGCGGTGGGTGGTTGCAGTTGCTGTTCCAATCACAATCGCGGCGGTGGTGGTGCAATGACGAGCCACGGTTCGGTAGCGAGACGCGAGCGTCAAAACGTAGCGGGGGTATGAAGTACTCTTCGGCGCGCGCAGCGCCGCCGGAAGTATGACTCCCTTGTCACTGACGTATGCAGGTGCACGAACACAGATTCCAGATGCACCACTACCCGTAGCAGGCCACGATGCCCACTTAGCATTAGCGGTTTGAGCTGCTTTCTCTTGCCTACTTCTCTTTGCAGCCGGCAAAGAGAAGTAGGTGCCGCCCCGCACAGGGGCAACGCTAATAGACCACTAGCAATTCAAGGAAAGGCCAACGCCCCAGGCAAACAGACAACAACCGTCACGCATGCCACTAACAATTCAAGGAAAGGCACCAAAGCCAGAGGCACGAACAACAAGCGCCGCGCAGGCAAAAAAAATCAGGTCGCCGCAGGCGCATTAGGCGCCCGTGAATTCCGCAAATACATCATCGTCGACAGCACGACTGCCATCGCGGAAGCGACCGCTGCAAACAGAAACACCTGCGCGTAGCCAAATTCGCCAGCGATATACCCGGCCAACGGCCCCGTAATCCCCAGAGAAAGATCAAGAAACACAGAATAAGCCGACAAAGCCGCCCCACGGCTAGCAGGCGGCACAAGCCCAACCGCCTCAACGCCAAGAGCAGGAAACACCAAAGCAAACCCAAACCCGGTCAACGCCGCCCCCGCGAGGGCAATATGCGGCTCCGGCGCCAACCACAACATCAACAACCCAGCACATTCAAACGAAAACGAAGCAATCGCGACCCGGAACCCACCGTAAGCCTTGATCGTATTAGCGAACAACAAGCGCGCACCGATAAACAACGTGCCGAAAACAGTCAACGACAAAGCCGCATTAGGCCAATGCCGCGCGGCATAAAACAGCGTAATGAACGTCGCAATCGACCCAAAGCCGGCCGAGCCCAACGCCAACCCAATCCCATGTGGCAGCACCCGCGTGAACACACTCCGATACGACATCCGCTCACCATGCACGATCGGCACCGGCGCGATAGGCCGCGCCAGATAAAACCCGAGCGCCGCCAGCAAAATCACCAGAACGCCCAACGCGGCAAACCCGATCGTGTGCGCAATCGCTACGCCAAGCGGCGCGCCAATCGCAAGTGCGCCATAAGTCGCGATGCCGTTCCAAGAAATCACCCGCGCATTGTTGCTCGTGCCCACCCGGCCGATGCCCCACAAAATCGCGCCGGTGCCGCACAGGCTTTCGCCGAAGCCGAGTACGAGACGACTGCACACCAGCAGCCCCAGGCTCACCACGGGCCAGCGCCCGCACAACACCGCCAGCAGCAACAAGATCCCGCTCGCGCCGCAACCCAGCAGGCCGATCGTGACCGTCCGCTTCGGCCCTAACGTGTCGGCCGAGCGGCCGGCGAGCGGCCGCGATGCCAGCGTCGCCAGGTACTGAACGCTGATCGCCGCGCCGGCCAGAATCGCGCTGTAACCCAGATCGTCGTGGACGTAGCCAGGCAGCACCGCGAGCGGAATTCCGATCGTCAGGTAGCAAAGAAATGTGAAAAAGACGACCGGAATGATCTGCATGGTCGTCGCAAATTCGCTGCGCGGTGTCGCTGAGTCGGTGGACATGGGGAAAACGAGACTTGAAAACGGCGGGAAGGCGTGATTTTCCCATGGAACCGATTCCCTTGCAGGGGTTGCTTAATAATTTCGGTGCCTAAATAACGGTGCCGGATCGATATAGTGGTCCGTTTTCACTCTGCACGAGAGGTCTTCCGATGCCAACCGGATGAATGCGCCCTGGTCGTCCATGGCTGTAAAGCTACAATTTATCTTGAAATGCGGCAAAACAGCCAAATCAACATAAGCCAACCGAACCCCAAACCCATCTCTATATCGTTTCACGAATATGTCCCGCATGCGATCCCCGCTATGGGTTGTATTTATTGATGGTGATAGTTTTCGAACCATCATCGCAGCACGTCCCAACGGACACAGAACATTGAGAGTAACGAGACATGACTGAGCCGATTCGCTTCTACCACCGCAACGCGATCCGTGAGATCAAGGATGCGCCCGTCACCCGCACCGTCCTGCAGTATTTGCGCGAAGACGTGCATTGCACCGGCACCAAGGAAGGCTGCGCCGAAGGCGACTGCGGCGCGTGCACGGTCGTGATCGGCGAGCGCAACGAGGCGGGCGGCGTCGACTTCAAGGCGGTCAACGCCTGCATCCAGTTCGTGCCGACGCTGGACGGCAAAGCGCTCTTCACCGTCGAGGACCTGCGCCAGCCGGACGGCTCGCTGCATCCGGTGCAGGAGGCGATGGTCGAGTGCCACGGTTCGCAATGCGGTTTCTGCACGCCGGGTTTCGTCATGTCGATGTGGTCGCTGTACGAAAAGCACGGTCACGAACATAGCTGCGCGAACAAAACTGTGCCGTCGCGTGACGCGATCAGCAACGCGCTGACCGGCAATCTGTGCCGTTGCACCGGCTATCGTCCGATCGTCGACGCGGCCGTGCGCATGTTCGAAGCGCCCGCGCCGAAAGCGCCGGTCAATGTCGAAGCGCTGTCGAACGCGCTCGCCGCGCTCGAGCGCAAGGACACGTTCCATTACCAGCACGCCGGCCAGCAGTTCGACGCACCGCGTACGGTCGAGGCGCTCGCGAAAATCAAGCAAGCCGAACCCGCCACGCGTATTCTCGCCGGCAGCACGGACATCGGTCTGTGGGTCACCAAGATGATGCGCGATCTCGGCAACATCGTGTATGTCGGGCAGATCGCCGAATTGCAGAAGCTCGAAACCAACGACGACTGGATCGAGATCGGCGCAGGCGTGAGCGTCGAAAAGGCCTACGCGGAAATCGCAAAGCAATATCCGGAACTCACCGAAATGTGGCAACGCTTCGCGTCTCTGCCGATCCGCAATGCCGGCACGCTCGGCGGCAATATCGCCAACGGCTCGCCGATCGGCGATTCGATGCCTGGCCTGATCGCGCTCGGCGCGCATGTGATCGTGCGAGGCGGCGAGATCGAACGCGAAATGCCGCTCGAGGATCTGTACCTCGCGTATCAGAAGAAGGACATGGCGGAGCACGAGTTCGTCGTCGGACTCAAGGTGCCGACCCGCACCGGCGCGCGCAAGAATCTGCAGTTCCGCACCTACAAACTGTCGAAGCGTTTCGACTCGGACATCTCGGCCGTGTGCGCCGCGTTCTCCTTTATCGCCGACGGCAACGTGATCCGCGAGCCGCGCATTGCGTTCGGCGGCATGGCCGCCACCTCGAAGCGCGCGACGCACGCTGAAGCCGTGCTGCGCGACGCCGAATGGCACGAAGCCACCGCGCAAGCCGCGATGCTCGCGCTCGGCAACGACTACGCGCCGCTTAGCGACATGCGCGCGACCAGCAACTATCGCCTCGAAGCGGCGAAGAACACCTTGTATCGCTTCTGGCTCGAAACGCGTCCGAACAATCCGCTGCCCAAGAGTGCACTGGATGTTCGTGCAGTTGCCGCAGCTTGCGCACCTGTCAGTGCGAGCGCCTGACGCCACAAGGACACGGAGAACACAAGAATGAATCAGCACGCAGAACCGTTCCTGAAAGACCTTCAGGATCTCGACGACTTTACCCAGGTCCACATCTCGCGCCCGCACGAGTCCGCGCATTTGCACGTGAGCGGTCGCGCCACCTACACCGACGACATCCCGACGCTTGCCGGCACGCTGCACGCCGCGCTCGGCCTGTCGCCGAAAGCGCACGCGAAGATCGTCTCGATGGCGCTCGACAAAGTGCGCGCCACGCCAGGCGTGGTCGCGATCTTCACCGCGGGCGATATCCCCGGTGTCAACGACGTGGGTCCGATCATCCATGGCGACGATCCGATTCTCGCGGATGGTGTCGTGCAATACGTCGGCCAGCCGATGTTCATCGTGGTCGCGACCTCGCATGAGATCGCGCGCCTCGCTGCGCGCCGCGCCGAAGTCGTCTACGAAGAACTGCCGGCCATTCTCACCGCGCAACAGGCCCGGGCCGCGAACCAGCACGTCTTGCCGCCGATGAAACTCGCGCGCGGCGAAGCCGATACGAAGATCGCCCGTGCGGCGCGTCGCGAAGCCGGCGAGATGTTGCTCGGCGGCCAGGAGCAGTTCTATCTGGAAGGCCAGATTTCATACGCGGTGCCGAAGGACGACGACGGCATGCACGTCTACTGTTCGACGCAGCACCCGACCGAAATGCAGCACATGGTCGCGCACGCGTTGGGCGTGGCGTCGCACAACGTGCTGATCGAATGCCGCCGCATGGGCGGCGGCTTCGGCGGCAAGGAATCGCAATCGGGTCTGTTCGCGTGCTGCGCGGCGCTCGCTGCATGGAAGCTGCTGTGCCCGGTCAAGCTGCGTCCGGACCGCGACGACGACATGATGGTCACCGGCAAGCGCCACGATTTCCACTATACGTATGAAGTGGGCTACGACGACAAGGGTGTGATCGACGGCGTGACGGTCGACATGACCTCGCGTTGCGGCTTCTCCGCCGACCTGTCTGGTCCGGTGATGACGCGCGCGCTGTGCCACTTCGACAACGCGTACTGGTTGTCCGACGTCACGATCGACGGCTTCTGCGGCAAGACCAACACGCAGTCGAACACCGCGTTCCGCGGCTTCGGCGGTCCCCAAGGCGCGTTCGCGATCGAGTACATCATGGACAACGTCGCGCGCTCGGTGGGCGAAGATTCGCTCGACGTGCGCCGCCGCAATCTGTACGGCAAGACCGAGCGCAACCAGACGCCGTATGGTCAGGTGGTCGAAGACAACGTCATTCACGAACTGATCGACGAACTCGAAGCGACCAGCGAATACCGCGCGCGCCGTGCTGCGATCAACGAGTTCAACGCGAACAACGAAGTGCTGAAGAAGGGCCTGGCGCTCACGCCGGTCAAGTTCGGCATCGCGTTCAACGTGACCCACTTCAACCAGGCCGGCGCGCTGGTGCACATCTACACCGACGGTTCGGTGCTGGTGAACCACGGCGGCACCGAAATGGGCCAGGGTTTGAACACCAAAGTCGCGCAGGTTGTCGCGCATGAGCTGGGTATCGGCTTTAACCGCATCCGCGTCACGGCGACCGATACGAGCAAGATCGCCAATACCTCGGCGACCGCTGCGTCGACCGGTTCGGACCTGAACGGCAAGGCTGCGCAAGACGCCGCGCGCCAGTTGCGCGAACGTCTGTCGGCCTTCGCCGCCGAGCGTTTCGGCGCAGGGCAGGTGGCCGCTTCGGAAGTGCGTTTCGTGCATGACCGCGTGGTGGTCGGCGAGATGATCGTGCGGTTCGAAGAAGTGATCGCGAAGGCCTATGTCGCGCGTGTCCAGCTCTGGTCGGACGGCTTCTACGCCACGCCGAAGCTCTACTGGGATCAATCGAAGCTGCAAGGCCGGCCGTTCTACTACTACTCGTACGGCGCGGCCGTGTCGGAAGTGGTGATCGACACGCTGACCGGCGAAATGCGCGTGCTGCGCGCGGACGCTTTGCATGACGTGGGCGCATCGCTGAACCCGGCGCTCGACGTCGGCCAGGTGGAAGGCGCGTTCATCCAGGGCATGGGCTGGCTCACGACCGAAGAACTGTGGTGGAACACGGGCGGCAAGCTGATGACGCACGCGCCGTCGACCTACAAGATTCCGACCGTCAACGATACGCCGCCGGACTTCCGTGTGCGCCTGTTCAAGAACCGCAATGCGGAGGACAGCATCCACCGTTCGAAGGCGACCGGCGAGCCGCCGCTGCTGCTGCCGTTCTCGGTGTTCTTTGCCGTGCGCGATGCGGTGTCGGCCGTGGGCGACCACAAGGTCAATCCGCCGCTGAATGCGCCCGCAACCAGCGAGGAAATCCTCAAGGCAGTCGGCGCAGTGCGGGCAGCAACTGCGGCGGCGCGGCAGTAAGCGCGCGAGTCCTGGTCGAACCCCGGCGTGACCGCCGGGGGGCGCCATGAAGCGCCTGCAAGTGGTCAGCTAACGCAAATCGTGCAAATATCGTAACTAACTGGAATGATCGCCATGAACGACTTTTCTTCCGTTCAGATCGGCCGGCGCAGCGCCGTGCAAACGCCGCGTCCGGCGCCGATGCACATCGTGCTGTTCGGCGCAGGGCACGTCGGCCATGCGCTCGTCACGCTGCTCGGTAGCTTGCCGTGCGTCGTCCAGTGGGTCGATGAACGCGACGAACTGTTCCCCGACGAAACGCCAGCCAACGTGCAGATCGAAGCGACCGACACGCCCGATGCGATCGTCGACACGGCGCCGCCCGGCGCGTATTTCCTCGTGATGACGCATAACCACGCGCTCGATTTTTCACTTGCCGCGCGCATCATGCGGCGGCGCGATTTCACCTATTTCGGCATGATCGGGTCGAAGACAAAGCGCGTGAAATTCGAGCGTCGTCTGCTGGATCGAGGCGTCGATCTGGATCGGCTGGTGGAGATGACCTGCCCGATCGGCGTGACCGGCATTGTGGATAAAGCGCCTGCGGCGATCGCGGTCGCGGTGTGTGCCGAGTTGCTGCAGATCCGTGCGCGTCAAGCCTCGGCTCAGGCGGCAATGCAGAAGCTTTGCGCGAGCGTGTGAGTAGATAGAGCGAGGCGCCTGGCGTAAGGCGCTCAACGCCAGGCTCGTAACCTGAACTCCCCAGACTTCAAATCACAGCGTCAGCCCGCCGCGGCTGACGTTTCTTTTTTCGCCGGCCGTTTCGCGCGCCGCACCTTCTGCGCGATCAATTCATCGGACACTTGCGACATCAACGCACGCAGCCAGCCGACATCGCTCGGCCGATCCGGCTGAGGATGCCACAGTTGATAGCACTTGATGCGTGGAAACGGAATCGGCACTTCGACCACGGCGAGCGGCAGGATGCTCGCATAGTGCGTCGCGAAACGGCGCGTGGTCGTGAAGATCAGATCCGATTGCAACAGCGTTTGCGGCACGAGGCCGAAGTAGGGCAGCGTGGCGACGATGCGCCGCTCGGCGCGGGCCCTTGCGAATCCGATGTCGACGGCGCCGCCGCTTGCGCCGCTATAAGGCGTCGGCGCGAGATGCGGCGCGGCGAGATACGCTTCGCGCGTCATCGGCGTGCGTGCGAGCGGATGATCGGCGCGCATCAGGCACACCACCGTATCGGAGAACAGGTCACTGCGCTCGAAACGCGGATCCGGCTTCGGCCAGTTGCCGATCACCAGATCGAGTTCACCGGCGTCGAGCGCGGCCGAATGGTCGAGCATCGGGCTTAGCGAATCGATCTCCAGACGCGCATGCGGCGCCGCTTCGCGAAACTGCGCGATCACGGTGGGCATGAAGAAGTCGTTCAGATAATCCGGTGCCGCCACGCGGAAGGTCCGGCGCGAGCGGCCGGCGTCGAAGTCGCCATGCGGCGTCGCAACGAAATCGACTTCGCGCAGCACGCGTTGCGCCGAGGCCAGCAACGACTCGCCGTATTCGGTCGGCACCATGCCCGACTTGCCGCGCACGAGGATCGGATCGTTCAGCGTCTCGCGCAGTTTGCGCAGCGCGGTGCTGATGGCGGGCTGGGTCTGATTCAGACGCAGCGCGGTTTGTGTGACGCTGCGCTCGACGATCAGCGTGCGCAGCACGCGCACGAGCCAGATATCGAGGGAGGCGGCGGAATCGTCCATGGTTTAGGCGAGGCGATGCAAGCAGGTCGGGCCCGGATGAAGCGTCGTACGGAGCCGCCCGCGAGCCAGATCGCGAGAGCGAGGCGCAAAGGTTATAACCTTAGGCCCGTTTGCGCTGTGGCGGCATAGCAGGCACGGTATGGCCGGCATCAGGACGGCCTTTTTGACGCCATCACGTCAAAAAAGGCATGCACGGATACGAGCACGGCATGCCTGTCTGCACGAATATTACGTCTCCCTTTCGCTTAGTCGTCCGCGAAGCCTGAAGGCAGCGAACTGACCCGCTTCACTTCCTGCGAGTCGAGCCAGTTCGGCGTGCGTGCGCAATACAGCACCATAGGCAACGCGTCTTCGCCCCAGAACAATTGGTCGTTCAGAAAGAAGGTCGGCACGCCGTAGACGCCCAGACCGATTGCGTCCGTGGTGTTGCGCTGCAATTGCGCCTTCACTTCTTCATTCTTGATCAGTGCCGGGCCGTCCGGCTTGCCGACGCGCTCGCACAGTTCGGCGAATGCTGCATCGCTCGACGGATCGCGGCCTTCACGCCAGATAAAACGGAAAATCTCGCGGACGAAACTGATGTCGCCGTTCGCCGCGGTGGCGAGCAGGAGCGGTTTCATCGAGTCGAACGGATGGGCCGGCGGCATCTTGAACGGAATGCCGAGTTGCTCCGCGCGAAACAGCGCGTGACGGTACATGAAGGTGCGTTTGGCGGGCACGCTATAAGCGGGCCGCTGGCCCCAGTGGCGATACAGATCGTTCAGCACGACCGGCGTGAACGCGAAGTCGAAGCCCGGCCACTTGTCGTGTTGCTCGAGCAACAGGTAGGTGAACGGCGAGACAAAATCGTAAAACCACAGCGGTTGCCTGGCGTCGATGCCTACGGTCATAAGTGTCTCCCGGATTGCCCTTTCCGAACGGTGTCGTCTGCTGGACCGTCGGAATTGTAATGATCTTACGCGGTGCAGCCGCCGCTTGCACCGGTCAATGTGGTTTTGGATCGGGATGGCCGATACGGGGGACGGCAAACTCGACCACGTGGGTCGAGACGGGTCCCTAGGCGTGGCGGCCGGCCGAAGGCTCGTCGGCTCCCCGCGCTTCAGGTGATTCCGTTGCGTCATCTGCTTCTGCTGCGCGCGCCGAAGCAGATGGCGGCGGCTCGTCGTCCGAGTCTCCCGCTACGTCGCGCTGAGCCTCGCGGCTATGCGTGAGCCGCTCGCGCACGAAGCCGATATGTTCGCGCAGCACGTAGAACTGATCCGCATAGGCGAGCGGCATTTTTAGCCCGTTCACCGATTCTTCGATCGCATCGAGCCGCTCGATCAGCGTGGCGCGTTCTTCGGCCGAGTATTCGCTGAGCGCGCTGCGCTCGATCGCGATCAGCGCGCCATACCAGCGGTAGATGCGCGATTTCACCCGCCACGTGTACAGCGACGGCACGACGCGCAGCGCCGGAATCAGCAGCACGATCAGCGGCACCACGACCACCAGCAGCCGGTCCGCGAGACTCGCCAGCCAGAACGGCAGGATCCGGTAGAGGAAGCCCTTGCCTGACTTGTAGTAGCGGGCGGCGTCGTCGCTGATCGGGAAATCGTGGGCGAGCGGTGCGGGGAATTCGCCGGCGCGCTGCATGATGTTTGCCTTGCCGTGGACCTCGCGTGCCGCTTCGATCAGCAGATCGGACAGCGCAGGGTGCAACGAGTCGCGCGCCACCAGTTCGGCGGTCGGCGCCACCATATGAATCGGCGTGGACGGCAGATTCTTGCCGAGGTCGAACGCGCCCATCGGCATCTGGAGCTGCGTCAGATACGGAAAACGACGGGTGTAGGCATCGGCCTGGGTGAAATCGTAGAACTGCACATTCGGCGTGCGATAGAGCTTGCCCATCACCGCCGGTTGCGCCGAATCGCCGGCCAGAAACGCCGCGTCGACTTTGCCGGTGACGAGTGCCTGGGCGGCGTCGTCGCCCGAGAGCGGCAGCAGTTTGGTCGGGCCGCCCGGCACGATGCCGTTTGCCTTGAGCAGTGCGAGCGCCAGTTCGCGCGTACCGCTGCCCTCGGCGCCGACCGCGAGGCGCAAGCCCTTGAATTCGGAGAGCCGCGCGATTGTCGGCCCGTGATAGAAGATCGCCAGCGGGACATAGGCCACGCTGCCGAGCGACATCAGGCCCTCGCTCGCCGGGCCGGGCGCGACCCCGTCCTGCACGAAGCCGACGTCGACGTTCGACTTCGGGTCTGAGAGCCGTTTGAGATTCTGCAGCGAGCCTTCCGAGGGCAAGACGTTCAGGGTGATACGGTTGCGCGCCAGAATTTCCTTGTACTTCTGGGCCGCATTCCAGAAGGTGCTGCCTTCGGGGCCGGCGCTGATCGTCAGCGTGCTGGGCGGGGCGGGCTGGATCAGGCGCACGGCGACCCAGATCGCCGCGACGGCGATCAGCAGGAGCGGTCCGAACGAGACCGCCAGATCGCGCCAGGAGATCGCCACGAAACGGGCGACGAGACGGGGAGGGCGTTTGCGGCCGGTGGCTGGCTTCATCGGATGACGTGACGGCTACGGTCGAAAGTGAACAGGATGACGGCGTTCTGCGGCGCGCGAACTGCGGCAAAGCGTTCGCGCCATGCCGGGCTGGCTGCCGTGCAAGGCACACAAGCCGCACAAACCGCGCGGCAGCGCGTCGCGCCGATGGTACCTGAGATTCGCGCGGCGGCGCAGCGTCCGGCCGGCGCGGGCGCCGTCAAACCCGTAACAAATCGTGAACGGCGCGTGAACGGTACATGAACGGCCGATGAACGTCCCATGAACGTCCCGTGAACGGCACATGACCAGTCGGCGAAGCACGCCCGAGCCAGAATATGAACGGCGCATGAACAAAACACGCCCGATGCCCCCTTCTATGAGCAGGAAGTTGTCAAGGCCGCTTACAAAGCGTCGATCAATTTCTTCCGCATCTCCTTGCTAGAGCGTATGGCGGGGTCA